>JAGOOB010000003.1 GCA_017992725.1 Candidatus Woesebacteria bacterium
ATATAAGACACTATCACTGCCCGATTGTACTGGTAAATGAATAAAACGATCTAATTTATGATTGTTAGCTATTTCTTCGATTAACTGATTGTGAAAATCCCAGGGATTACTACTCATAAAACGCAAGGTTTTGATTTCGTCAAATTGAGAGATGGCTCTAATAAGTTCAACAAAAGGTGGAGTCCCCGAGGGGGTCAGATATTGAGATTGGTTACTGGGTAAACTTTCTCTTTTTAAGGCTGAGTGTAGTTCCATTTTACGATTAGCTACCCCAATTTTTTCTAGTCCCCAAGAATTAACATTTTGGCCAATTAAAGTAATTTCTTGATAACCTTCTTTTACTAAGCCATTAACTTCTTCCATGATGTCGCTGAATGGCCGCGACTTCTCTCTACCCCGAGCATAAGGGACGATGCAGTAGGTGCAATATGAATTACACCCGACTGAAATAGGGACAAAAGCATGCAACTTGTCTTGGCGTTTAGCTTTTTTTAAAAAAGCCATCTGATTAGTCGGCACAATCTGGTCAATCATTGGTAAGATTTTTTTCAAATGTTCTTGACCATGATGGATCATGCAACCAGAAAAAATAATCTCCGGTTTAGTTAGCTTTTTGTCTTGATAAAATTTGGCCACTTTTAATAAAAAAGCTCTAACTCTTTGTTCTGCTCTTTCGCGGACACTACAAGTCACAACGGCTAATTTATCGCAGTCTTGCCACGAATCACTGGCAATTAACCCCTCTTCTTCAAAAAGAGCAGCCATGCGTTCTGCATCGCTTTTGTTAGCCTGACAACCATAAGTTTTAATAAAATATTTTTTTGACATTGAAGTGCTCTTATTCTAACACCATATTACCTCTCCCCTTCACATTCATTGTAATTAGATTAAAATAGCTATGTAAAATTTGTTTGGCTTATAGCTCAATCAATTTGGTGCGGTACCAGAGTGGTCCAATGGCGAGGTCTGCAAAACCTCCGTGCGCGGGTTCGAATCCCGCCCGCACCTCGATATTAAAAAAGATAGAAAGGGACTCATGATTATCAAATCAATTAAAGCTCAGGAAATTTTAGATTCCAGAGGTAATCCAACCGTAGCAGTAAATCTCAAGCTTGAAGATGGCACCGAAGTATTTTCGGCCGTGCCATCGGGAGCATCAACTGGTGCTTATGAAGCTTTAGAATTACGTGATGGCGATGCGGGTCGTTACTTAGGCAAAGGTGTACTCAAGGCTGTGGCTAATGTCAATGAGGTAATTGCTCCAAAAATAATTGGTCAGCAGGTGACAGAGCAAGAAAAAATTGATCAAATAATGCTCGATCTTGATGGTACTCAAGGTAAGCAAAACTTAGGGGCCAATGCCATTTTGGCGGTATCAATGGCTTGTGTCAAAGCAGGAGCCATCGCTAGCAAAATGCCACTTTACGCTTACATCGCTCAATTATTTGGTAATAGCACTGACAAGTTTATCATGCCTATTCCCATGTCTAACGTACTCAACGGTGGCAAGCACGCCATTGGTGGTGCCGACATGCAAGAGTTTATGATTTTCCCTCTAGCAGCTCAAAGCATCGCGGAAGCAGTGCGCTGGAATGCAGAAATTTTTCAGCATTTAGGTAAAATTATTGAGAAAAAGGGTTGGCAAAAAACCGTTGGTGATGAAGGTGGTTACGCTCCCTCACTTGGAACTAATGAAGCGCCTCTACAATTGATTGTTCAAGCAATTGAAATGGCTGGTTATAAGCCTGGTGAAGAAGTGTTTATTGCCTTGGATCCGGCAGCGACCGAGTTTTATAAGGATGAGGGAGAAAATAGTTATTACGATCTCAAAACTGAAAATAAGCAACTGAGTAGTAGTGACATGATTAAAAAATATGCAAAATGGGTTGAAGAATATCCAATTGTGTCGATTGAAGATGGGTTGGCCGAAGATGATTGGGCTGGTTTTGCGCAATTAACTAAAACTCTGGGTAAAAAAATTCAGATTATGGGTGATGACCTATTAGTTACTAACCCAGAGCGAATTCAAAAAGCCATCGATCAAAAAGCGGCTAATTCGGCGCTAATTAAACTTAACCAAATTGGTAGCGTCAGTGAAACAATCCAAGCAATTAAATTAGCTCGAAGTGCTGGTTGGACTTGTGTGGTTTCCCATCGCAGTGGGGAAACTGAAGACACTTTTATTGCTGACTTTGTAGTTGGTGCTGGTACCGGTCAAATCAAAACTGGTTCCATGTGTCGCAGTGAACGGATTGCTAAATATAATCGACTAATGATGATTGAACGAGAATTAGGAGATAAGGCAGTAATGGCTAAATTTCCTTTTCACAAATAGTTGACTTATAGAGAGGGGTGAAAAACCCCTCTTTCTTAAATTAATTATTTTAAAGGAGGTATGTCTAAAGATTCTCAGAAAAAATTGGCTCTGATCATACTTGATGGTTGGGGTTACTACAAGGATTACCCGGGCAATGCTATTAGTTTAGCCAATACCCCTACTTGGGACAAAATTTGGGCTGACAGTCCACGAGCACTATTGGCTTGTTCAGGTGAAGCAGTTGGTTTACCAGCTGGCCAGATGGGTAATAGTGAAATCAATCACGCGGCCATTGGTTCGGGTCGTGTCATTTATCAAGACTTAGTTAAGCTCAATAAGGCCGTTGACGAAAAAACATTGCATCAAGCTGAAGCGATCAAAGAAGCTTTTACCAGGGCAAAAAATAATTCATCATCGCTGCATATTATGGGTTTGTTGAGTCCGGGCGGAGTGCATTCTCACGAAAAGCATATTTTCGGACTTATTAAAGAAGCGGCGGATTTTGGGGTAAAGAAAATTTATGTTCACGCGATGACTGATGGTCGCGATACAGCTCCAAGAAGTTGTTTAGCCAGTTTTGAGAAGTTAGCAAAAATTTGCCAAGAAACAGGAGCCGAGTTGGCCAGCATTTCTGGTCGTTACTATGCTATGGATCGTGATCATAATTGGGAGCGCACTGATTTAGCTTATAGTGCTATCAAAGACCGCCAAGCACCCCAATTTGCCAGTGCCAAAGAAGCCATTGAAGATGCTTACAAAAATAACAAGGGAGATGAATTTATTGTCCCCTGCACCATTAAAGTCAGAGATGAAGAAGAGGCCAAGGTTAAAAGTGGTGATAGTGTTATTTTTGCTAATTTTCGTAATGACCGACCACGTCAATTAACTGAGCGCTTTTTAGAAAAAGGTCCTGAAAACATTTTCTTTGTCACCATGACTCTTTATAGTGATCAGTACCCAGTAGCTGTCGCTTTTGGTCCAGAAAAGATTGAGCGCACTTTGGGAGAGATATTAGCGGAAAACCACATTAAACAGTTCAGGGTGACTGAAACGGAAAAATTTGCTCATCTTACTTTCTTTTTAAACTGCAAGCGTGAAGAACCGTATCCTTTGGAAGAGCGCTTTATGTTTGATAGCAATAAGGTTGAGAGTCATGCAGAAAAGCCAGAAATGAAAGCTTTAGCAATCGCTGATAAAATTGTCGAAACCATGAATCGAGGTGAACATTCTGTCATTTTTGCTAACATTTGTAATGGAGATATGGTGGGTCATACTGGAGATATTCAAGCAGCAATTAAGGCCGCTGAAACAGTTGATTTAGCCCTAGCTAAAATTAAAGAAGCAGCTGAAACCAACAACTATTTCTTAATAATCACAGCGGATCACGGCAATTGTGAAGAAATGCTCAACGAAAAAGGAGAAGTAGTTACTGAACATAGTATGAATCCTGTACCATTTGTGTTACTCAATGATGGTCAATTAAATAGAAATGAAGGGATGATGAAAGATATAGCTCCGACAGTTCTTAAATTATTGGATCTACCTCAACCAAAAGAAATGACTGGACAGAGCTTGGTTTAAAATTTTTAATTACTTAATTGTTTTATATGCTACACTATAAGAAAGAGTAATTTTATTAATTCACAAAAAGGATAATATGTCAGGCTACAGCATCAATTTAGAAGAGAAAACTTTAAACAATCAGAATTTCCGAGAGGTACTTTACACTGCTGCTCACAGCCAATTAGTAGTGATGTCTATTGCCCCAGGAGATGATATTGGGATGGAAACTCATGAGGAACACGATCAATTTATTCGGGTGGAAAAAGGAGTTGGGCAAGCGATCATTGGTGAAAGCACTTATGATTTGTCTGACGGCGTAGCTATTGTCGTTCCCGCCGGACAAAGACACAATGTGATCAATGCTTCTAATACAGAAACACTACAACTTTACACTGTTTATTCTCCAGCTGAACATCCCGAGGGTAAAATTCATCCCACTAAACAAGATGCGTTAAACGATCCGGATTATGCGGCTGAGCATTAGAAAAATATTCAAAAATTAAATACTAATGAGTTCATTTTATAGAAATGAAATTGGCAAAATGAGGCCGGAAGACCCTGACAGCCCCGAACAGTCTAAGAAACGTCAGGCTTGGTTTACTGCTTTTGAAACCAGATTGATAACAAAATTGCCCAAGCACTTACAACAAGAAATTAAGTTTCAGGTTGTTGGTTCAGTAGCTCTGGGTCGAGCTGGTGCCGATAGCGACATTGATGTTGTCATTCGTTATCGAGGTTCGGAGGAGTTAGTACTACCTCAAGTTAGACAAGCCATTGTTTCTTTACTGGAAGAAATGAAGCAAGCTGGTGAACCAACTTTTAAAATAGATATTCATGATGTTGATTACCCCCTAATGTTTAGTGAATTAGCACTGTTAGGCAAATCGAAGCGTGAGCCAACAAAATAACTTGGGTTAGAAAAATAAATGACCGCCACCAGTACCGCGGGGCTTAAAAAATAGACTAAATAGAATAAGATTTTTTTCAGCATATTTACAAAATATTAGTTATTAATATACACTACAACGGAACCAGTTGACAGAGTTTTGCATTTTCCAGAACCGCTTGGTTTCTTGAAGTATTCATATGATCAAATTAATAAAATTTCTTAAACCATATATTTGGTTAATTCTAGCCCTGATCGTAGTTACCTACTTTCAGGTAATGGCTAATCTCAAATTACCAGAATACATGGCCAAGATTGTTAACGAGGGCATTCTTTTAAAAAATGTTGATATTATTTATCACCATGGTTGGTTAATGTTGGTTGTAACATTGCTTGGGGCAATTTGTGCTGTCCTAGTTGGTTTTTTGGCCTCTAGAATTGCTACTGGTTTTGCGCGAGATATTAGACAAGAGGTGTTTACTAAGGTGGAAAGTTTTTCTGTTTCTGAGTTCAATAAGTTTTCTACAGCTTCTCTGATTACTAGATCGACCAATGATGTCCAACAAATGCAAATGACTCTTACCATGATTTTTCGAATAGTTTTGATGGCTCCAATTATGGCTGTTGGGGCGCTGCAAAAAGCCCTGGCGACTGCTCCCTCGATAAGTTGGATCATCGCTCTGGCTACTCTATTATTGCTAACCATGATTTTGGCGCTCTTCATTTTTGGTTTGCCCAAGTTTAAATTAGTTCAAGAGTTAATAGATAAACTCAATCTGGTGACGCGAGAGAACCTATCTGGGTTGAAAGTTATTAGAGCTTTTAATAATGAATCCAGAGAGGAAGCTAAATTTGAGAAAACTAATCAAGAATTAACGCGAGCTAATTTGTTTGTCAATAGATTAATGTCTATTCTTCAACCAACGATGAATTTAGTGCTCAACTTTGCTGTTATTGCTATTGTTTGGTTTGGGGCACACCTAATTGACAGTGGTTCTTTACAAATTGGCGAAATGCTGGCATTTATCCAATATACGATGCAAGTAATCATGTCGTTTTTAATGATTTCAATAGTGTTTATTATGGTGCCAAGAGCCGCAGTATCAGGTAAAAGAATTGTTGAATTGTTGGAAACCGAACCGCTGATCAAAGACCCAGAAACCCCAATTAAGCCCAATGCTCAAGGGAAAGGACGCATTGAATTTAGGGATGTGACTTTCACTTACCCCGATGCTGATTTGCCAGTTTTAACCGCTATTAACTTTACTGCAGAACCTGGTCAAACTACTGCCTTAATTGGCAGTACTGGAAGTGGGAAAACAACTCTGATCAATCTTGTCCCGAGATTTTATGATGTCACTGCGGGTCAAATTTTAATAGACGGAGTTGATATTCGAGATTTAAAACTTGAAGATCTCTACCGCCAAATTGGCTATGTACCGCAAAAGGGAGTGCTGTTTTCTGGTACAGTGAAAAGCAATATTAGTTTTGGCAATAAACAACTCAGTGATGCTGAAATCAAAGAAGCAGCTGAGATTGCCCAAGCCACCGAATTCATAAATAAGTTAAATAAAAAATATGACAGCGAGATAGCTCAAGGTGGGGCCAATGTTTCTGGAGGACAAAAGCAAAAATTATCAATTGCCAGAGCCATTGCCGTTAAGCCAAAAATTTATATTTTTGATGATTCCTTTTCTGCACTCGACTTTAAGTCAGAAGCTAAACTGCGCCGACAGTTATTACAGAAAACCAAAGGTCAAACCACCCTCATAGTCAGCCAACGGATCAGTACCATTATGAATGTTGATAAAATTATTGTTTTAGATCAGGGCAAAATAGTGGGTCAGGGAACACATCGGGAACTACTTAAAAATAACAGCGTGTATCAAGAAATAGCTTATTCTCAGCTGTCTGATGAGGAACTTAAATTACAATCATGAGTCAAAGTCAACACACTACTAAGTATCAATTTCGACCAGTAAGAGGACCTGGTGGTGGTAGAGGTAACATGCTGGCACGCGGTGTTGGTGAAAAGGCAAAAGATTTTCGAGGGACAGTCAAGCAATTGATTAATTACCTTCGACCCTATTGGTTTAAACTGGCTCTAGTATTAGTTTTTACGATTCTTAGTACTCTCTTTTCAATAGTTGGTCCCAAGATATTAGGTCGGGCTACCAATCAAATAGTGAGTGACTATGTTGATATTAAGGATTATGAGTTACTAACTAGTACATTATCCGTGGACGGTCAATTGCCTACTGGTACCACAGGGGCCGAATTAATTAAACAATTATCACCTCAACAATTAGATAGCATACCCGCCAAAACATTAGAAAATATACAAACGCTTGATCTTAGCCAGCGCCCCAGTTTTCATTTTGCAGACCTTAGGAACATTATTATGCTCCTTATCGGATTATATGTTCTCAGTGCCACTTTTAGTTATATTGAGGGCTGGGTGATGACTGGTGTAACTCAAAAGGTAACTTATCAATTAAGAAAAGACATATCACAAAAGATTAATCGTTTACCACTGAAATATTTCGATAAACACACCTATGGCGAGGTATTGAGCCGTGTGACTAATGATGTTGACACAGTCAATCACACTCTCAACCAAAGTATTTCTCAAATCATCAGTTCGCTAGTAATGATAGTGGGCGTTGTTGTCATGATGTTGTCTATTAGTTGGCTTTTAACAGTAGTTGCTATTTTGATTTTACCCTTAAGCTTGATTCTCATTAGGCAAATTACCAAGCGGTCTCAGCCACAATTTGCCAAACAGCAATTAGTTTTAGGTTATCTCAATGGACACATTGAAGAAATCTATTCAGGGCACGTGATAGTCAAAGCTTTTAATGGCAGTCGAGATGCTATCAACAAATTTAAGCAAATTAATGCAGATTTATATGATAGTGCTTGGAAGTCCCAGTTTTTATCAAGTTTATTGCGTCCCCTAATGGTTTTCGTCGGTAATCTGGGATATGTGGGGGTGGCCATTGTTGGGGGCTGGCTGGCTATTAGCGGAAAGTTACAGATTGGAGACATCCAAGCTTTTATTCAGTATGTCCAACAGTTTAATCAACCCATTGCTCAAGCAGCTAATATTAGTAATGTGATGCAGTCAATGGTTGCAGCAGCTGAAAGAGTGTTTGAATTTTTAGCAGTAAAAGAGCAAATTCCAGATGTAGATAATCCAGTGGTACTCTCAACAGTTAAAGGTCAAGTAGAATTTGATCACGTAGTGTTTGCTTATAATCCAGGCCAAACAGTAATTAAAAACTTGTCTGTTAAAATTAAACCTGGTCATAGAATTGCTATTGTCGGACCAATTGGGGCTGGAAAAACAACGCTGGTTAATTTGCTGATGAGATTTTATGAAATAGATAGTGGGGCGATTAGAATTGATGGAGTTGATATCAAGCAGATGAGACGATCAGATGTGCGCCAAATTTTTGGCATGGTTCTTCAGGATACTTGGTTGTTCAATGGTTCTATTCGCGATAACATCACCTATGGTAATCCTCAGGCCTCAGAAGAAGAATTGTTAAAGGTATCCCGTGAGGCCCATATCGATCATTTTATCCAATCATTACCCAATGGTTATGATATGGTGATCAATGAGGATGCAAGCAATATTTCTCAGGGGGAAAAACAACTACTGACTATTGCCAGAGCTATGTTGGCTGGCAACCCGATGCTGATTTTAGACGAAGCGACCAGCTCGGTAGATACTAGAACCGAGGTTTTGATCCAAAAAGCTATGGACACGTTAATGAAAGGTAAAACCACCTTTGTTATTGCTCACCGATTGTCAACAATTAGAGATGCTGATCTCATTCTAGTTATGAAAGACGGTGATGTAATAGAACAAGGCACTCATCAAGAATTATTAAAATTAAAAGGTTTTTACGCCTCTCTATATAACAGTCAGTTTACTGATGATTATACTTAAGCTATAATCTACGCCATGTTATTAGTCAATAACGCACACCACTACGCTTGGTATCACACCCTTTTCGGGAGGTGGGTGTTATTGCTGTCGTAATTTTATAAAATTAAGCACTAGTCACCAGCCTCCTTTAGGGAGGCTTTTTTTGTGCGTGGAAAGGCAAAAATGAATAATATAAAACTTAGTCAAGCCAAAGCTATGAAGCAGCTCTATGCTTTTACTACTAAACGAGCCATTGATTTATCGTTAAGTGAGAATCCATTGGGGTGTTCTCCTCTAGTGCTGGCAGCTTCAAGAAATTTAGCAGTCAATATTAATGATTATCCTCTAACTAATGGTTGTTTATTAAAAAAGGCTTTAGCAGACCACTTCACTTTAAGTGAGAATAATTTTTTTATTGCCAATGGTTCTGAAGCGATTATTAATTACTTAGCAAAAGTGTTTGGCAGAGTTGGTGATGAAGTGTTAGTGCCAGCTTTAACATTTCCTTTATTTGCTATTTCTACCAAGTTGGCTGGCAAAAAGTTGGTGAAGGTAAAAATGACGACCAATCTAGGAATTAATTTAGTAGCGATGAGAAAAGCTATTTCAGCCAAGACCTGTTTGATTTTTCTTTGCAATCCTAATAATCCAACCGGAGCTGTACTGCCGCAACAAGCTATCTTGGATTTTCTTGATTGCGTGCCAAAAAGTGTTTTACTGGTAGTTGATGAGGCCAACATTGAATTTGCTGGAGAATCAGTGATCAGTGAGATCAAGAACCGCGACAACTTATTGGTTCTAAGAACTTTTTCTAAGGGCTTTGGCTTGGCCGGTCTAAGAGTGGGTTTTGCGACAGCTAATAATTTATTTGTTAAAATTTCTGATAGATTGAGCGAGCAGCAGTTTAAAAAAAGCTTACAAACAAATGATACATCAGTGGTGATGGGTTCTAGTTTTGCCGGTTTCAGTGATGCGTTTTTTAGAATTAGCGTTAGGAGTCATAACATCAATCAAAGATTCATACAAAAAATTAGCAGGCCAGCAGTTAACTAATAAAAATAAAACTCTTCCCGTCGAGCTCTTTTACACAGGCTAACAAGTCGCGTTGAACAACTAGATACTGGTGACCCCATGGGGAATCGAACCCCAGTTGTCGGGATGAAAACCCGATGTCCTAACCGCTAGACGATAGGGCCAAGTTTTATAACCAACTAATGTTTTTATAGTGTCTAATTGTTAAATTTCGACTTTTTAAGTTTCCTAACAAGGATATGATATCAAATCGCCATGCTTTTGGAAACTTTTGTTTAGCCAACCATTGTTTAGCAACAATTTGCATCGACAAGATTTTTTTATAATCAACTGCTTGACTTCCTTCGCCAAATCGATCGCTATTTCTCCACTTCACTTCCACAAAAACATATTCATCATATTGGAGATCTAGGGCAACAATATCTAATTCATGATTTTTGTAGGCAAGATTTTGCGCCAAAATTTGATAATTATTTTTTGTTAAAAATGCACAAGCAATTGATTCAGCAAAACAACCTTGTTTGATGAGTGAATTATTGAGTAACTTTTTCGAAAAGGTTTTTCTCTTTAACCTTGCTGGCGGCTTTACCGACTTTACCACGTAAGTAATATAACTTACTGCGACGCACATTTCCTTGACGTTTAACTTCAATTTTTTTGATACTAGGCATTGCTACGGGAAAGATTTTTTCTACGCCAATATTGTTAGCAGCAATCTTGCGCACTGTAAAACTTTTATTTAATTCACGGTTTTTAATAGCAATCACTATACCTTCAAAAATCTGAATTCGCTTTTTTTCACCTTCGACGATTTCTTGATGGACCCGGACCGAATCACCGATGTTTATATTTTGCTCGTGGTATGTAAAACTAATTGCCATAATAAGCGGGTATTGTAGCAGAGTTAGCACCGCTTTGGCAAGCAGAAAAGACGTTTATTTTTTCTTTTCTGGTGCTTGTTTTAAGATGGCTGCTAAGTATTCAATAAAAATAGGATGAGCTGTTAACGGTCTAGATTTGTATTCTGGATGAGCCTGAGTGGCTAAAAAGAAAGGATGATCCTTTTGAGGCAACTCGATCATTTCCACAAAAAAATTGTCAGGACTAGTTCCAGAAATAACAAAACCATGTTCTTCAAGGATTTGCCGATACTCATTATTAAATTCAAAACGATGGCGATGTCTTTCTGAAATTAATCCTTTTTTTTCGTCTTTAAATGCGTGATGTTTTTTATAGATTTCATAGGCTAAAGTGCCCTTTTTGAGTACACAATCATATGCGCCCAGTCTCATGCTGGCTTCAGTGCTTTTAATCTTTTGATATTTTTTATCAAAAGGAATAGCGTGGATAATTGGATATTTAGTTTTGGGATCAACCTCTTCAGTATTAGCTTCTTTTAGACCGACCACATTGCGCGCAAACTCAATCGAAGCCAACTGCATGCCGTAACACAAACCTAAGTAAGGAATTTTATTTTCCCGCGCATATTGAATGGCTTTAATCTTACCCTCAACTCCTCTTTTGCCCCAACCGATGGGAACAATAATGCCTTCAGCTTTTTTTAATTTTGCTAATGAGACTTTATCATTTTTCTCAATTTTTTCGGCATTGATAAAATTGATTTTTACCTCAACTTCATTTTGCCAAGCAGCGTGATCAATGGCTTCTAAGAGTGAAGTATATGAGTCTTTTAATTCAAAATCACCACTTTTAATGTACTTGGCAACGATGGCAATCGAAATTTGTTTTTTCTTCTGACTATAGATTTTTTCTACCATCTTTTGCCAATCATTAAGTTGGATTTTTTTATTGGCCAGTTTCAGTTTTTTCAATACTTTTTCGCCGAAATGCTGTTCTTTAAAAATTAAGGGAATTTCATAAATTGATTTGCAATCAGGATTAGAAATAATTTCTTCTTTCTCCATATTGCAAAAATAAGCTACTTTTTCTTTTCTTTTGTCATCAATATAGGTTGCTCCTCGACCCACAATAAAATCAGGTTGAATACTCATAGAATTAAGAGTTTTAACTGATAATTGAGTCGGTTTTGATTTCAGTTCGTTAATGTGACTAGGATTAGGAAAATAAGTGACATGAATAATAATCAAGTCATCGGGCAAAGACATTTTCATAATCCGATAGGCTTCGTAATAAATGATATTTTGATATTCACCAACAGTTCCGCCCAATTCGACCAAACAGATATCATAGCCCTTGCCGGCGGCCTGAATGCGTCTAATAACTTCTTCTGGTACATAAGGAATGGCGTCAACTGTTATACCTTCGTATTTGAGGTTTTTGGCATTTTCGATCACCGTACTGTAGACCTGACCCATGGTTATAAAGTTTTTATAACCAACCTCCTCACCAAGGAATCTTTCATACGATCCTAAATCTAAATCAGCTTCTAAACCATCATCGCAGAGAAACACGTCGCCATGTTCAACTGGATTAATATTGCCAGAATCTAAATTAAGATAATTTTCACATTTAACATTAGTGACACTGTAACCGTGGGCTTTTAGTACTACACCCAAGGACGCTGCAGTAATGCCCTTGCCCAGTCCAGACAATACTCCACCGGAAACAAAAACATATTTAGTGGGATGCTTTTGAGCAGCTTGTTGGAGGAATCCGCGAATATCTACCATCACGGGATTTTATTATAGATAAATTTTAGCTATTTGAAAAGACATAAAACAAATTAGAATAGTGGTGTATGAAAAAAATTTATAGTAAAACTGGAGATGATGGACAAACCGCACTAATTAATGGTGAAAGATTAGCCAAAGACAGCTTGGTTTTTGAAGTTTTAGGTACCTTGGATGAATTTAATGCCAGTTTAGGGGTTTTATTAGCGAATTGGCAAGAAACATTTTCTCCTAAAACAGGCTTAACACAAACCAAAGATATTGCTTTACAAAAAAGATTTTTATTGGATTTGCAAAAACAGCTTTTTAAATTAGGCGCTGAAATTGCCAAATCGCCTAGCGTCAAATTGCAAAATAGTTTTTTAGAAAGAATGGAAAAGAATATTGATCAATTACAAAATCAATTAGGTAAAGATTTCTGGAGCAATTTTGTCCTGCCTGGAGGGAGTCAGTTGGCCGCTCAGGTGGATTTGGCGCGCACCATTTGTCGCAGATTGGAAAGAAGATTGGTGGCTTTGGACGCCGAGCGGGATTTACGAGATATTCTGATTAAATTTGTAAACCGCACTAGCGATTATTTATATATCTTAAGATCGTATATTAATCACGAACTTAAAGTCAAAGAAATACCAGTTTAGACTCTTTAGTAGCGAAACTTGCGAATTAAACCTACTACTCGACCCTGAATTTGCACGTTAGTGGCATAAATTGGGCTCATGGTGGAGTTGGCTGGTTCTAATCTAATGCGAGTGACTTCTTTATAGAAACGTTTTAAAGTAGCTAGACCGTTATCTAGTAGAGCCACGACAATGTCACCATTGTTTACCTCGGGAGTTTCCTCAATCACCACATAGTCGCCATCATCAATATGATCTTCGATCATTGATTTGCCTTTAACCTGCAACACAAAAGCTCTTTTTTTACCAGAAATCATTTCGGGAGAAACTTTGAAGGTCGCTTCAGGATCTTCGTGGGGTTCAATTGGAGCACCAGCGGCAATGTAACCTAAAAATGGCAGATCAACACTGTCAGTGATGTTTAAGAAGGTTCTATCAATCAACTCAATACCTCTAACGGCACCTTCATGTTTTCGAATAATTTTTTTACGCTGGAGCGCTTGTAGGTGTTCGTGAACGGTTGCCAAAGAAGAAACACCAATAGAATCAGCGATTTCTTTTAAGGTTGGTGCATAACCATTTTTTTGAATATATTGAGCAATAAAGTCGACAATTTGTCTTTGTCTTTTGTATAAAGTAACTGCCATAGACCCGATACTTTCACTAACTAATAACGAATAATAACCATAAAATAAACGAATTTCTCCCAAAACACAACTAGTAAATTATATATCATAATATATCAAAGATTATTAAAGATCATCAATTAAAAATTGCTACTGACTTATTAAAAAAGTTCGGCTATACTTTTTAGGTTATGTCAGGAATTACCGACTTTATTTTAAATTTTTTAACTAATTTTGCCAATTCTGTTTCACTTCCCCTCTTTGTGATTGTCGGTGCGTTAACCGAAGAGGTCCTGGCAGTGATTCCGTCCCCCTTTGTGCCCCTCACTGCCGGTTCTTTAGCCTACAATCAAGGAAAATCTGTTTATTTTATTCTTTTCTTGGTCTTAATTGGTGCGATTGCTAAGACTTTTTCTACCTCAGTAGTTTTCTGGTTTTCAGACAAATTAGAAGATTTAATTACTAAGGGTAAACTCGGTAAAATTTTAGGTTTAGAAGCTAATGAAATTGAACGTTACGGTAAAATTTTTTCGAAAAACAAAAGTAATATATTCATTGTTTTTATTCTTCGGGCTCTGCCATTTATTCCAACGTTGCCAGTGACAGTGGTTTCTGGTTTGATTAAAGTTAAATATCGGATTTTTGCACTAGGTACTTTTTTGGGGGTGTTAGTGCGTAATAGTTTTTATCTTTTGGGGGCTTTTTATGGATTGCAAAAATTTCAGAGTTTAGTTGAAGGCGTAGATGCTTTAAGTTCAATTTTTGAAATATTAATGATTATTGGTTTTTTGGGTTTTATCTTTTTTCTATTACGCAACAATTGGGAACGCATTTTTATGGCCTTAAAAAAAGGGAAAAAGAAATAATTATTTTTTACTGTTTAATTCTCGACTAATATCTAACAACCGGTTGTATTTAACGATTCTCTCTCCTCTATTGAGTGGCCCAAATTTGACATAATTAGCGCCAACTCCCACAGCCAAGTCAACAATTAGAGTTTCTAAAGTTTCACCAGTACTATGACTGATGATTAAATCAAGCTTATGATCTTTAACGGTTTTAATACTTTCCATGAGCTCACTGATGGTGCCAATTTGGATAGGTTTAAGTACAACCGCATTAGCCATTTCGTCATTTTTAATTTTGTTAATTTCTGAAACTTTGGCCGCAACATGACGGCAAGCGGCGATAGTAGTGGTTTGACCAATGTCCCGATTGAGCATTTGCCAAGCTTTTTTATCATTTTCTACAAACGGATCTTCTAGATAAATAATTTTATATTTTTCACGCACTTGTTCATAAAATTGAAGCAATTCTTCTTCAGTAAAACCCTGATTAGCATCACGAATTCGATATTTACTGGCTTCAAAAAAGTGATAAGCAGCTGCTTGTAAACCAAAGAAAACGTCTTGAGCAAAGTTATAGGTGGTGGTTCTAATAGCTTCTACTAATAATTCAAAAGCATCTAAATTTTTATATAAATTGGGTGTAAAACCACCAGTAAGACCGGTAGCATGAATGGCACCCTTATTAATTAATAAAGTTTCCAACTTTTGTTTAATAACAGCTATCATTTCCAGCGATTTTTCTAAAGATAGATGGCTAGCAGGAATCAGGGAAAATTCTTGAAAGTCCAAGTTTTTTCCGCCATGACTACCACCATCAAAAGCGGTGACAATACAAGTGGGTAAAACAAATTCTTGAATCAGATTATATTTTTTTTGAATATATTCATAGAGCGGTAAACCAACACTAATTGCACCAGCTTTTAAAATGGCTTGAGACACTGCGAGAAGAGCGTTAGCGCCCAAGCGACTTTTATTAGCTGTTCCGTCAAGTTCTAATAAAATTTTGTCTAATTCTCCCTGAGCCGTGACTTCTTTTTCTATAATTTGGGGAGCAATAATTTGATTAATGTGATTCACTGCCTTAGCAACACCCAAACCTAAAAACCGCTCATCATTGTCTCTCAAAGCAATCGCATCAAATTGATTTTTATCAGTGTGCGTGGGGACGGTCGTAATCGTTGAAAAACCATTGTCGAGCCACAATAATAATTCAATAGTCGGTATGCCTCGACTATCAAACACCTCTTTAGCTTGAAGAGCATAAATTTTAGCCATAAATTAATATTCTCAGTATATCTAATTTTGTTCTGCTTTGAAAGACTTGTAAAATTATTATTTTTTTAATTGCTCTTTGAACCAATCAACACTAGGAATTGGGCAAGGATTAATTTTTTCTAAAAAGGCCAAATAAAGATTGGCAAATGTAGTTAGTGTAATTAATTCAAAAACTTGAGTAATTTTATTATCGCTTTCTAAATTGACCATAATGCTATCAATATCCTTTTTTTCCAAAAGTTTTTGCGTTAATTCAATTCGCTTTTGATTTCTTGGGTGATAAAGCTGTGACTGAAAGAATATAAAAAAGTGGTTTAACGAGTTGCTTTTAGGAAAACTTAACCCTTCCAAAAGATGATGGTTAATTTCTGGAATAATTTTATAATCGGCATAAATTTTGGCGTTTTCGTTAAATTGATTGCAGGCCGTATGCAGCGCTCCCTCTAAGAATTCTGCCCCCACCAAAATGGGTCTTCTTTCTAAGCTTAAATAAGCTAGAAGTTTGGCTTGATTGTTTGCTTGATCAATTTCAATTTTTACCTTGTCAGTTACTTGATTCACTACGTCGATAATTTCTAGCAATTGTTTTTCTTGAAAATCTAACAGTTTCGCTGCCGATAAAACACAAATAAAAGCCAAGATTGAATAGCCAATGGCCATTCGTGGTTGTTGTGAAGGATTGTGTTTGGCATTAATAAAAAAACTTGGGTAATTATTGTTTTTGGCAATGTCCGCTAATTTACCTCCTGAACTAATCACTGCTATCTTAGCTTTTTTTTCTTCAGCCAGTTTAGCGCACGACAAGATTTCTTCAGTGTCACCCGAATAACTCGATAAAATGACTAAGGTGTTGTGATCGACAAAATTAGGTAATTGATAATCGCGATTAATATACATTGGTACAGTTAATTGATCTTTGAATAAATGCCACACGACGTCTGCGCCAAGAGCACTGCCACCCATGCCAGCAACCACGATATTGGCAATGGATTTGATTTCATTTTCAGCAAACTTAATTTGCTGTCTTTCTTGCCAAACTTGATTGATTTGATCAGCTAAACTTTCGGCACTAGCTAAAGCACCATTAGGATCCAGTTTGCTAATGGCGGTGCGATTATCCAAAATAGCAGCATCTTTAACGTCAGTCATTTTTTCCTTTTTCTTTAATTAATAAGTCAAGAAAAACTTGAGTATTGGCAAAAGCTAAATTTTGGGGTAGCTGCTGGAGTGGAAAAAAACGCAACTCTGCAGCATCATCACTGGCTTTTAATTTTTCATCACCAATGGCTACTTCAAAAAACAGATTAATGGTTGGTGATTGTTCAACACCATAAACGTCTGGATAAGAACCCCAATATTTAACAATTTCACAACTACCCCGAGTTTCCTCATGGAATTCTCTTTTAATGGCTTCTTCAACGGTCTCACCAACATCAACAAAACCACCGACCGTATCCCAGCTACCGGAATTGGGGGCAATTTTGCGTTTATTCAATAACACCTCCCCCTTCTGATTAAAGGCAACTAGGGCCACTGCCAAAGAAGGATTGGGGTAAATTTTTAAAGCGCAATTGGCACAATGTAAATGAGTTGTCAACTTAGTGAGTTGCGATTTACAGCGAGGACAATAGTGATAGTTATCAATGAAGTAGTGATTAGTCATAATTACTAATCTAAAGCGTGAACGTTTGTTCCCTCCTGCCAATTGACTGCTGGATATTGCTTTAAGATATTTCTTATTTCTTTTTTAAGGGTTTGGTATTGTTCCTTGGTTTTCCCCTCGAATTTAACAGTGACATATGGTCCATTTTGAGACGCACGAATGATAGCCATTTGTTCCGGTAGGTCCATACGAATCCCGTCGATTTTAGTAAATTTAGCTTGTGGCCAATGTTTTTTAAAATCAGCGGTAATCTCTTGATCAATTAATTGAAATTTAATTTCATCAGCTAAACCTAACTTAATTTCTGGACTACTAATATATTGGACCAACTCACTGACTGCTTCACTTAACTTGATTTTTCTTCTTTCTAAATAACTCAGTAATCGTAAACAAGCATAAGCAGCGTCATCGTGGCCATAAAAATTATCCATAAAAAAGATGTGACCAGATAATTCTCCACCGAAAGGTGAACGCTCCTCTTTCACTTTAGCTTTGATAAAAGAATGGCCAGTAAGCCACATCACTCCTTTGCCCTGAGCTTGCTCAATGGTTTCTTGAACTTGACGAGAACAGAGAGTGTTATAAATAATTTTACTACCTGGTAGAAAATCTAAAACGTCTTTAGCAAACAACGAGACAATGGTATCCATCCACAAAATTTGGCCATGCTCGTCCACCACTGACATGCGATCACCGTCCGCATCAAAAGCAAAACCCAGATCGGCTTTAGCCTGAATGACACCTTGAGCTAGCCGTTCAAGCACGCTTTGCTCGGTTGGATCTGGGTGCCCTAGGGGAAAATTTGCATCTAGCTGACAATTTTGTTCAATCACCTCGCAACCGGCTTGGCGAAAGATGGCCGGATAAAAAATACCACCAGTGGCGTTGCAAGCATCCACTACGATTTTCCACTTTTTTTGGAGTGAAAAGAGTTTTAATAACTGTTGAGTATAGCTTTTGATAATATCTTGTTCTCTATTTTTTCCCTTACCTTCAACGAATTTTTTACTTTGAGCAATTTTTTGCAACTCTTCAACTTCTTCACTTACCATGGTATCTGAATAACCAACGCTCATTTTTAAGCCATTAAATTCTTTAGGATTGTGGGAGGCGGTGATCATTGCTCCCCCCTTGGTTTTAAATTCGTACGAAGAGTAATAGACAATTTGACTCATGCTCAAACCAATATCAATGGTATCAATACCAGAATCATTTAAGCCTTTGATAAAGGCTTGACTGTATAGATCACTATTGAGACGATTATCTCTACCCACTGCGCTTTCTTTGATTCTTCTTTTACTGAGAAAAGTGCCATAGGCTCTACCCAGCGTATAATAGACATCCTCATTAAGATCTTCATTGATTAAACCTCGAATGTCATAGCCACGAAAAATGTTGGGGTTGATCTGATCGACAATGTGATACATGGTGTTACCTTTCTTCTTTATAAGATTAATCTACAGAGTTATTAAAAGAAGGTCAAGTTCACTCGCCAAATCTAGTAAATTGGCTGAATGTTTAATTTTATTATCCAATAGATAGAGTTTTTGGTGAAGATTCAATAATTGTTTTAAGGTAAAATTTTTCTTTTGTCTGTTTAGTTTATTTTTCACAAAAGGATGCATGGCTAAATCAGCACCCGCGGTAATGGCGATTAAATCGCTTACCCGTTTACTAATCATCACTAGACAAAATTCAGCCGAATCTTGATTAATTGCTTCTTGTAAAAGCGCTAATTGTCTTTTTTTAGTTTTAGCTTGTGGACTGAATTGATCTAACAATTGCCAAAGAGCTTTACTCATCGGAAAGTAATAGATTTGAGCATTAGTCAATTTTTTTAGATTATTTTTAGTTAAAGATTTTTTTTCCCACAAAACGATATCTAAAAACTGACTGGCTTGAATAATTTGTTCAAGGTAATCAGTTCTTTTTTTGCTTTGCGGCAGTGAGTGTAACTCTTCAATAATCAAACAGGGTTCTTGACCAAAAAGATCTTTGGCAAATAAAGCCTGTTCCAAGATTTGAGGAGTAATTTTTTTGGCTGAAAGGGTGTTTAGGTTTTGGTTCTTAGCTTGAGCTGCTTGTTTAAGCTGAAAAAGTTTTTCCCTGG
The DNA here is from genome assembly GCA_017992725.1 of Candidatus Woesebacteria bacterium. Classification (GTDB taxonomy): domain Bacteria; phylum Patescibacteriota; class Microgenomatia; order UBA1400; family PJMF01; genus JAAZKO01. The sequence goes on from JAGOOB010000003.1 coordinate 19,523, forward strand.
ATTTAACTAAATTGTCGCCGTGAATAATTGTTAGCATCTCATTAATTATATAGCCTTTTCTTTAAAGCATTTTGATGTTTTTTGTATTCTGGATCGTATTTAGCTACCAACTGCCAAAATTGCCGCGAGTGATTGGGCTCCAAGCGATGAGCTAATTCATGGATGATGACATAATTGATAATGGCCGGTGGGTAATGGATCAAGCGCCAATTAAAGTTTAAATTACCTCGACTACTACAACTGCCCCAACGTGATTTTTGTTGGCGGATCGTAATTTTTTGGTAGTCAATTTTCATTTTTTTAGCCAAAATAGCTGTTTTTTGGGTCAAATATTTAATAGCAGTATTTTTCAGAAAACGCTCAAGTTTGTTTGTGTATGGACCAGCACTGAGTTGAGTAATGATAATTTGCTGATTTTGAATGATGATATTGGGTCTTTGCTTAGGATCAATGTTTAACACAATTTGGTATTTATCACCAAAAATATATGTTTCATTGTGCTTAATTTTTACCTGAAGTTTAGCGGCTTCGGCTTGCTTTTTAATTATCCAAGCCTCTTGTTGTTTTAGAAACTTGTCGATTAAAAAATTAGGATAAAGACTAGGTGCGGTAACCAGGACAGTTCCTTGATGATCAATATTAATTCTGATTGCTGTTGTTCGAGAACTTTTTTTTAGTTGATAACTAAAGTTTAAAGACACAGCCTTAGCTTAAGAAAAAAAAACTAAAAGTCAATGAGAAATTAAATTGACTTTCTCTAATCTAGTGAGATCAGTTATAATAATTAGCTGATTTTTAATTAGAATAAAATAGAAATTTAAAATCAAGCCGAAGTGGCGGAATGGTAGACGCGCACGGTTTAGGACCGTGTGAGGCAACTCGTGGAGGTTCAACTCCTCTCTTCGGCACCAGCAACTCCGATTTTTGGTAGCACAAACTTCAATTTTCGGCACCACCAACTCCGATTTTTGGTAGCCAACTGAGAATTTACCACAAAAAAACCCGCTCAAATTGGCGGGATTTTTTGAGCTCAGAACGTAATCCCGGTGAGGAAGAACCTTCTGAGATGATGTTATTATAACAAAAATTATAAGGATGTCAAGTCAAGAACGATGAACTAGCGATTTGCAAAATTCCGTTATTTTTATTCGTTAGCAAACTCTAAGGCATGAGTGTTAATTTTTTCACTACGACCCAAATCTCGGTCATCATAGCGAATTTCAGCCATCCATTGATTGACTGAATCTGCCCAAGAACCATTACTCGAGGGTGTGTATTTACTCTCAATTAAACTGACTGTGTCTAAGCCTTGATTGATGTAATTTTGTTTCAATTCGCGAGCGGCCCGTTCGAAACCAGCCTCATAGCTATCGAAATCCAAGGTTCCTTGACTATGTATACCAAAACCTAAGCAATTATGAGGAGCTTGAGGGTTAGTAACACGACAAAGATTTGATTCTTGCATTGCGATTGCGGGCAATAAACGAAAATCCAGGCCGTGGCGATCGGCAATTTCAACTAGTTTTTGGCCATAATAGTCGTAAGGGGTTAGTGGTGACTGGTGCCGCTCCAAAAAATTGGCAATTAATTCTGGTCTGGCATCTTCAGTTTCAACCACACTTTGCACTTGTTGTCCAGTTGTGTCCGCACTAATGATTTGGTGATCTTCCAAAATTTGACTTAAAACCAGGGGCTCAGTGGTCAGTGGTTGGCGCTGATAAAGGTAATTATACGCAACACTAGCGATAATAATTAAAGCAGTACTAAAAGAGATCACTGCTAAACTAGAAAATATTTGAAAAAAAACATTGTTTTTTTTCTCAGTTTTTTGCCTCATGCTATGTTTAGATTTTACTAAGTCTATCATATACTAGTCAATTGACTTTAACAAGAATTTTTGTTAGAATATGATAGATAAAATGTTGAAATATCAATCTAAATTGTTATTTATTCTTTTTTTGCTGACTTGCTTCCTTTGTAGTTTTAAACCAGCGCAAGCGGCTGGTGAGGTAATGGGCATGCACATTCTCCACCCAGAAGAAATCACTCAAGTCAGAAGAATTTATGATGACGAGGTATGGCGTTATGTCACCATTCCGTTGACTTTAGCCGATACTCAGGACTGGGGCCGATGGCAGAATTTTTTTTATCAAGCTTATCAACAGCAATTAATTCCCATCATTCGCTTAGCTACTCGATATGACTCAACACATGATTATTGGACTATTCCCAATCGGAAAGAGATAGTCACTTTAATTAGTTTTCTATCCAGCCTAAATTGGTATCAGCAAGAGAAATTGGTGATTGTTTTTAACGAAGTGAATCATGCTAAAGAATGGGGCGGTAAAATTGATCCCTTAGCCTATACCTACATCTTGAAATTTACCAGTAATTGGTTACGTAGTGAAAACCAGAATTTTAAAATTTTACCGGCAGCTATGGATCTAGCGGCCGCTGACCGTTTTCCTAGCATGGAAGCTTTCAATTATTTAGAAACTATGTATCGACTTGATCCGGAAATTTTTAACTACATTGATTATTGGAATTCTCATTCTTATCCAAATCCAGGATTTTCTGCTTCACCTAGGAATAATGGTCAGAATTCGCTAAAAGGTTTTACTTTTGAATTAAATTACATCAAGGAAAAGACTGGTCGTGATTTACCAGTATTTATTACGGAAACTGGTTGGGTATCTCATTATCCAACTAATTTTTATTTAAGTGATTATTATGTTTATGCTTTAGAGCACGTTTGGAGCGATGACCGGATTAAGGCGGTAACCCCCTTTGTGTTGAAAGGTGATCCTGGTCCTTTTGCAACTTTTAGTTTTTTTGATTTTGAAGATAAGCCAACTATCCACACTTTTGCCTTAAAAAGAGCGCTAAAAAAATTATCGCCTTGATTTGCCTAAGCAATCCTTTAAAATATTAACTAGTTTCTTAAAATTTTTTTGCTGCGGGCGTAGTACATCGGTAGTATATCTCCCTTCCAAGGAGAAGAGGCCAGTCCGATTCTGGTCGCCCGCTCACTCTCCCTTGATTAGTGACTGATATTTCTGCTTTAATGTAATAGATGATCGATTTTTTAATTTTTATTTTGGCAATTTTCTTATTGTGGTTGGGAGCCGAATCTGTTACCAAAGCAGCTATTAAGATTGCTAAAACACTGTCCTTGTCAGAAAGTTTTATTGGTTTGACGATTGTGGCCATTGGTACTAGTTTTCCCGAAATTGTGATTTCTATCACTGGGGCAGTTCAGAATTTGCGTGGCGAAGAAACCAGCCAGATTGTGCTTGGAAATGTGATCGGATCAGGTATGGCTAATTTGGCTCTAATTTTGGGGATATTAGGAATTTTTAAAGTGATTAAATTAAAAAAGAATGAGCTATTACTCGACATGTTGATGCTAGTGTTGTCTACGACGATTCTTTATCTAGTTAGTCTAGATGGCTTAATTACTATTCAAGACGGAGTTTTGTTAATTCTTTTTTATTTAATTTATTTGTTGTTTTTAAACCGACAAAATTTAAGAAAACAAACCATCTTATTCAAAAAAAAGCAATTTAAAAAGAAAAAGCTAAAAAAAATAAAATTAGCTCATCTGGTGCAATTGGCCTTAGGTTTAATCATCCTAACTAAGGCTTCGCAAATGGTTTTAGATAGTGGAGTAATTCTTGCTGAGAAATTAAATATCAACGAGATGTTGGTGGGTATCCTGCTGGTTGGTCTAGGTAGTAGTTTGCCTGAACTTATGGTTTCGCTGAATGCCGCGCTCAAGGGTTCAATGGCTTTATCTTTAAATAATTTAATTGGCAGTAATATACTTAATGTTTTCTTAGCCTTGGGAGTCAGTAGCACGATCACTACCTGGGAAGTTGATCGCCAAGTAGTGCAGTTTGACATACCCTACTTGTTATTTACTTCGATTGTGGCAGTCTTGTTTTTATTAAGTAAAAATAAATTTGAACGTAATGAGTCTTTATTGATGATAGCCCTCTATACTATTTTTATAGTATTAAAGATATCTGGTTTTTAACCAATTGCGTAATATAATAACTTCCTAATGCAAAAAAATTGGCAACGGATGCGTCAAGATCAATTCTTTAGTGACCAGCTTTTGCTTCGTGAGCAAGTGATCAAGGCAATTAGAAAATTTTTTGATCAGGAAAATTTCCATGAAGTAGAAACACCACTCTTAGTTAGATCTCCTGGCACAGAACCGTACTTAGAAGTTTTTGCCACTCGTTTGGTCGACGAGCAGGATAAGGCTCAGGAAGCTTATCTGTTAACCAGCCCCGAATATGCGATGAAAAAATTATTGGTAGCTGGTTTAGAAAATATTTACCAGATTTGCAAAAGTTTTCGCAATCATGAGAGTTTTGGTGATACCCATAATCCAGAATTTACCATTTTGGAATGGTATCGCTCCCAAGCCGATTACCAAAAAATAATGGATGATTTTGCACGATTGATGCTATTTATCAGTCAAGAGTTGCAAAGTTATTATCAACAGCAAAAGGGGGATTTTGCTCAAGCGATTTTAGCTAGGTTGCAAGGCGATAGTGTTGAATATTTGGGGAAAAAATATTATTTAACTATTCCTTACCCCAAAATGACAGTGGCCGAAGCTTTTGCAAAATATTTGGGAATTAATGATCAACAGTTGTTAGATCGAGATCAACTTTATCACTTAGCTCAAGACAAGGGTTATCCCCTAACTGCCAAAGACAGTTGGGATGATTTGTTTTATCAACTTTTTCTTAATGAAATTGAGCCAAACTTAGCCAAATTAGCTCAGCCGGTGATAATTTATGATTATCCCCTGTCTCAAGCAGCCCTAGCCAAGAAAAAGAAAAATGATCCTCGATTTGCAGAGCGGTTTGAAGTTTATTTGGCCGGTTTGGAACTGGGTAATGCTTTTAGTGAATTAACTGATTACCGCGAACAAGAGGAGCGACTCAAGGCAGAACTAGTTTTGAGAAAGAAATTAAAGAAAACCTCTTATCAACTAGATCAGGATTTTATTGAAGCTCTTAAACTAGGTATGCCAGAGTCAGGAGGAATTGCAGTAGGCGTGGATCGTTTAATTATGTTTTTTGCTGGGGTGAATGATATTAACCAAGTGCTCTTTTTCCCTGCTCAGGAAATTTTCCAACAAGTAAGTTAAAATTGTAAGGTTTTTAGCTTGACTTAGCGGTGAAATTGAGCTTTAATAAGCCGATCAAGAAAACTAATATGTCAACAGTCAAAGCAGGTAACATCAGAAAAGGGACTTACATTTTGTATCACCATGCCCCCCACTATGTGTTAAACGTTAAATTTGTTTCGCCCGGTAAAGGTTCAGCCTTTTCTAAAGTCAAAATGCGCGATATGCGCAGTGGTTCTAATGTTGAATTTAATTTCAAATCTCATGACACTGTTGAGGAATTGGATATTCAAAGTAAAGAGATGCAATTTTTATACAAATCTGGAGATGAAGTGATTTTTATGGATCCGCAAAGTTATGAACAGGTGCCAGTACCTGCCAAATTATTAGGGAATCAAGTGGAGATGTTGACTTCGGAAATTAAAGTCTATGTGATTTTTTATGAGGATAAGGCTTTGGGAGTGAGCTTGCCACCCAAGGTTAAACTAAAAGTGGCTAAGGCTGAAGAAGCAGTGGCTGGGGATCGGCAAACGGCTGGTAAAAAGCCGGTGGTGATGGAAACTGGTTTAGTAGTTCAAGCGCCTTTATTTATTAAGAAAGGTGATGTTTTGTCGATCGATACTAGTACCGGAGATTATGTTTCTAGAGTTAATTAAAAAAAATTAGTATATAATAGACAGTTGTTCATTAAGCACAAAATGGGTCCGTAGCTCAGTCGGTTAGAGCGACAGCCTTTTAAGCTGTGCGTCCCGGGTTCGAGTCCCGGCGGACTCACTTTTTTATTTTTCTTGCACTCAGCATTCTTTATAGTTATAATTTAGGATATGCCCACAGAAATACGTCTTCTCTATATTTTTAGCGACCTTGCTTATATTGCCAAATTAAATCCGACTAAAAAAGCTCATGAATTTGCGATTAGCGACTTTTACCAACTAAATGGTCAGTTTCTCGACGAAAATAGCCTCATTGAAAAAAATATTCAGAAATTGGTGGACAAACTCGAGGCTGGTTCTTATCAGCTGATCCTTCCTGATTTTTTGTTTACTAACACCATGGTTAATGTGGAAGTAAAAACTGAGGAAGAAGTTAAAGCATATTTAAAAGATCAGTTATTACCAGATTTAAAAATTGATACTGAAGACTTTTATTTAGATACCAATATTTTGAGCAATTACGGTGGAGCATTTAAGGTGCAATTAACCGCTTTAGAGAAAGGGATAATTTTACCCTTAGTCAAAGCGTTAAAAAATAATCAAGAAGTAAGCATCCAAGCCGTTGCTCCACTAAGTTTTAGCATTAAATCCATCATTAGTCTAGAACCCTCAGTTTCAATTTTACAAATCAATCGCGAACTCTACTTAGCTCAACATTATATTGGTGTTGATCAGTGTTTTAATACCTCAATCGATAATGCTAATGACTTTGCGGAAACAGTAAAAACTCTCAAAGGAGTTGAACCCAGTTTACAGACTTTATATCTATTATCCGATACCTTAGTTGACAATAAAATTAAAGAAGTTTTGGCCGAAACTTTACCAGTTCAACAATTGGCTGAACCAGCAGAAGCTGGCGATAAAATTCCCCCCTACCTCAAAAAGATTATTGAAGCTGGGGCTAAAACGATGTCTATTCCAGATTACTTACTACCACAATTTAGTATTGACCAAGATTATGATAAAGAATTAGCTATGCAACAAGAAAAAGAAGATGAGTTTGATTTAGTAACTAATATTACAAAACCTGTCGTCATTGGCGAGGAAGAAACAGAAAAAGCTGAAGAAGAAAGTAAACTAGATATGAAAGATCAGGAGTTAAAGAAAAAAGAAGAAGCTAAACAAGATAGTCAACAACTTACGGATCAAGAACCAACTGAACCAGAAGTTTTACCAAGTCCCAAAAAAATTGATTTAGCTGAAGTGAATAAGCCGAATGTTCCAGCAAAAGAATTGCGGCCCAAAACGAAAGAGAGTGTAGATAAAGCAAATGAAAAAGAAGAAACAGAAATTAATTTAGCCCAATTTACTAATTTGGCTGTTGATCCGTCGGTGCTCAATAAAAAAGCAGCCAAAAAATCTAACGACAAGGAGTCAACCATGTCTAATGTCAAACCGGTTATTAAGAATTCCTCAGAAGGCAGTGGTGTTTTAAAAATGATTATTATTGCTTTGTTAAGTTTTGTTCTGACGGTCGCTTTAGGTGTGGGTATCGGTTATGGTGTTTTACAGTTAACCAATAAACAAGAAGTGCCTGAAGTAGATATTAGCGATGAAGCTGCCAAGGTTACTGAGGAACCCGCACCAAGCCCAACACCAGAACCGGTGGTTATTAATAAAGAAGACTATCAATTGTTAGTCGTTAATGCGACCGCTAAAGCTGGTTATGCAGGTACTATTGCCAACACTTTAGAGGAAGCTGGTTTTGTCGATGTGGTTGCGGCCAATGCTAAAGGCGAATACGAAGAAGGCAATTATTTATTGTTGAACGATCTAACAGCGGAACAAGAAGCTAGCAGTCAAGCTTTACTTGCTGAAATTGAGCAAATAACTGAACTTGATTGGCAACTGGCAGATGGAATAGCCGTTGAAGACGCTGATGGAAATTATCAAGCGGTGTTGGTTTTAGCTCAATAATCTCGACCAAAATCAGCGATTCGGCACTTGCAAAGAATTAGAAAAACTTTATACTTATGGCCTATTATGTCAAAACAAGTTAAAGACAATCAAGACAAGATCATTTTAACCGAAGAGGGTCTAGCTGATTTAAAAGCTGAACTTAAGGATTTAAAAGAGGTGCAGATGCCAAAGGTGGTGGAAAGAATTGCTAATGCTCGAGATCAGGGAGATCTCAGCGAAAATTCAGACTATTATTCGGCTCTTGATGAACAAGCTATGCTCAATGTGAGAATTGATCAGATTGAGAATGTGATTGATAACGCAAAAGTAGTTAAAGAACAGTCTGGTCATTTAGTGACTTTAGGTTCAAAAGTGCAATTACAATCAGAAAGTAGTAATAAAAAATTCACTTACTCTTTAGTTGGTCAATATGAGTCAAATCCCGAAGATGGCAAGATTTCTATCGAGTCACCAATCGGGAAATCTCTTTTGGGCAAGAAAAAGGGAGATCAGGTGACAGTTAAAACTCCGGCGGGAGAATTAAAATATTTAATTTTAGACGTTAGTTAAAAGCAACAAATAAAAAAATAAATAACCCCGCCAAGAGCGGGGTTTTTAGTCTAGATAAAGCCAAATTTTCAGGCTAAAATATGAGAGATTTATGAAAAATCAAAATAACGAACAATCACAGCATTGGTTGGATCAGTTAGTGGATGAGATTTTATTGTGGCAAAACCAAGAAGGGATCAAGAAACTTCATGTTGATGATATGAAAACTCCCTCTGGCCGAGTGCACACTGGCGCTCTCAGAGGTGTTTTATTACATGATTTTGTTGCCAAGGTGCTTCGAGAACATTTATCGAAGCTCAAGCAACCGGCACTCCTTAATAATTTAGCCAATACTTATGTTTTTAATGATATGGACCCAATGGATAGTTTACCCAAATATTTAGAGGAAAAAAACTATTCACAACATATGGGTAAACCGCTGTATCAAATTCCTGCTCCAGCTTTAGCTGAGTGTGGTATCGATTTATCAAAAATCAGTGATCAGGAAAAAGCCGATTTAGCAGCTGCCAAAAACTTTGCTGAGTTTTATGCCAAAGACTTTATTCATGCTTTTCGAAAATTAGGTTGCAGTCAAGAGATAATCTGGAGTCATGAATTATATGAAAGTGGTCGCATGGACGAATTAATTCGTTTGTCTTTGGATAATGTCGATAAATTCCGCAAAATTTATAAAGAAGTAGCTAACTATGATTTGCCGGATCATTGGTATCCTTTTCAAGTCATTTGTCCTCACTGTGGCAAAATTGGTACCACTTTGGTTACTGATTGGGACGGTAAAGAAGTCACTTTTATCTGTCGAGAACACGGAGTGAAATGGGCAGAAGGGTGTGGTCATCAGGGTAAAATTAGCCCTTTTGCTGGTAATGGTAAACTACTTTGGAAAGTAGATTGGCCAGCACACTGGTCCACACTGGGAGTTAGTATTGAAGGGGCTGGCAAAGACCATACTAGTGCTGGTGGTTCTCGAGATATGGCGGAAGCCATATGTCGGGAAGTTTTTAATTTACCAATTCCCTTTAACATTCCTTACGAGTGGATTTTAATCCGAGGTAACAAGATGAGTTCTAGTAAGGGAGTGGGCACTTCTGCCCGAGAGTTTACTACTCTATTTCCAGCCAATGTGGGGCGGTTTTTATTTCTCAACAAACATTATAGCCAAGTCATTGATTTTGATCCAAACACGACAGCAATTCCAGATTTATTTGATAGTTATGATCAAGCTGCCCGCATTTATTGGGGTCAAGAAGCAGGAGATCAACGTTTGGCCAGAGCTTTCGTTTTAGCCCAAATTGAAGAGATTCCAGAACCTCATTTTCTAGCTCGTTTCCGTGATTTAGCATTGTGGGTGCAATATCCAGAGAAAAATGTGATCGAAGAGGCAGCCAAAGTCAAAGGATCAGCTCTGAACGATTTGGAAATATCGGTCATTAATGAGCGTTTAAGCTATGTTGAATTATGGTTGAGTAAATATGCTCCAGAAGAGTTTCAGTGGCGGGCTAAAAAAGATCTACCAGCTGCAGCTCAGCAGCTTACTCAAGAACAAAAAAATTTTTTAACAGAATTAGAAAAACTTATCCAGAGCCAAAATTGGCAGGCCCCAGACTTACAACAGGCAATTTTTGATTTAGCTAAAGCTAGTCTGGGAACAAAGCAGGGTTTTGCGGCCATTTATTTAGCCTTTTTGGGCAAAAAAGCTGGTCCGAAAGCGGCTTGGTTTTTGCTCAATATTGACCCTCAATTGCGACAGGAAAGAATCGAAGCTATTAATCAATTAAAATAACAATTTAAATAAGGAATTATGCTAGATATCAACTTTATTCGTCAACATCCTCAAGAAGTGAAAGATGCTTGTCTCCACAAGCAACTCGATGCTGCAGTAGTAGATCAACTATTAAGTGTTGATGAAAAAAAACGGGCATTGCAAGTCAAGGTTGATCAAATGCGCCAGCAAAGTAATCAAAACGCTCAAGAGATAAAAAATCAGATAGCTCAGGGTCAGCAAGCCAGTCAAGAATTAATCCAAAAGGGCAAAAAAATTAAAGATGAACTCAAAAAAATTGAACCAGACTTAAGTAATTTAGAAAATAAATTTTTAGAGTTAATGTTAGCTATTCCCAATATCCCCAGCGCTGACACACCCATTGGTAGTGACGAGACTTTTAATAAAGTAGTCAGAGAAGAAGGTCAAATTCCTCATTTTACTTTTCCGATTTTGGCTCATCAAGAACTAATGGAAAAAGCTAATTGGTTAGATACTAAACGAGCGGTCAAGGTCGCTGGGTTTAGAGCCTATTTTCTCAAAAATGATGGTTTGCGGTTAGAAAGAGCGCTTTTAAGTTATGCTCTTGATTTAATGACCAATTTTGGATTTGAAGTGATGTCAGTACCTACTTTGGTGAAGCCAGAAACGATGGTCGGTACAGGATTTTTCCCTTGGGGCAAAGAAGATCATTATTACACTCAAAATGGCCAGATTTTAGCTGGTACTGCTGAAGTGGCGCTCACATCATATTATCAAAATGAGTTACTTAGAGAAAAAGATTTACCAATTAAATTGTGCGGAATTTCGCCTTGTTATCGTCGAGAAATCGGTACCCATGGTAAGGATACCAAAGGGATTATTCGCGTCCATCAATTTAATAAAGTGGAACAAGTGGTGTTAACGATTGCTGATGAAGAAGAAACCAGAAACTGGCATACCAAAATGTTAAAGTATTCTGAACAATTGCTACAAGATTTAGGTTTACCCTATCGAGTGGTGGCCATGTGTACTGGAGATATGGGGGCGGGACAGCGCAAAAAATACGATCTAGAAACATGGTTCCCCAGTCAAAATACTTATCGAGAAACCCACAGCGCCAGCTATTTTAATGATTTTCAAGCTCGTCGATTAAATATTCGCTACCAGGCAAAAGATGGCAGTATCAAATATGTTTATACGCTGAATAATACTGTAGCCGCCTCGCCTCGCTTGTTAGCGGCACTGGTAGAAAACTATCAGCAAAAAGATGCTACAATTGAGATTCCAAAAGTTTTAAAAAAATATTTCTAATTGATTAAAGCTTGTCCAGAAAGGTGGGAATGATAAAAGAAATAATTCCTGAAGCGACAGAAGAAACCGTATCTACAGTCAGAGAAACTAGAGTTGCCGAAGCTAAACATCTATTAAGCGTTGGTGGTCAAGTTTATCGATTTTTAGAAATGAAGTGTTAGCATTATGTTTAAATTTATTAAAACGCTTTTTGACGAAGAGCAAAAAAAACTCAAGCAATATCAGTTGTTGGTTGATCAAATCAATGAGTTTGAACCAGCCATGCAGGCTAAAAGCGATACCGATTTGGCCAGGCAAACTGATAAGTTTAAGGAAATTATTCAAGGGTATAGAGAACAGGTTGACCCTAGTCTTGATCCCCAATCTTCAGCCTACAGTGAAGCAATTCAGTTAAAAGAGGAAGAAGCCCTCGAGTCTATTTTACCTGAAGCCTATGCTACGGTACGTGAGGTTTCTCGCCGAATAATTGGCATGCGTCATTTTGACGTGCAAATGTTGGCTGGTGTGGCCATCCATCGAGGCAATATTACTGAACAAAAAACCGGTGAGGGTAAAACTTTAACTGTGACTGCTCCACTCTACCTTAATGCCTTGTTAGGTCATGGCGTGCATTTAGTGACGGTCAACGATTACTTGTCAGAAATTGGCGTGGGTTGGATGGGTCCAATTTATCACTTTTTGGGATTGAAAACGGCCGTCATTATTCACGATCATGCGAAATTATATGATCCTCAGATTGATAGCGAGGAACGTGGCGATGAACGTTTAGAGCATTTTGTGGAAATTCGCCGACAAGAAGCTTATCTAGCCGACATTACCTATGGTACTAATAATGAATTTGGTTTTGATTATCTTCGCGATAACATGGTGACTAATCTAGAACAAATGGTGCAACGGCGCGATCATACTCATCATTTTGCTATTGTTGATGAGGCTGACTCAATTTTGATTGATGAAGCTCGGACTCCGCTCATTATTTCTGCTCCAGACACAGAGCCCACTGACAAATATTATAAATTTGCCAAAATGGTGCGCTCTTTGACTAAAGAACAAGATTACAAGTTGGATGAAAAAGCCAAAACAGCTACTCTAACCGATTTAGGTGTAAAAAGACTTGAAGCTAAATTAGGTGTCAACAATCTTTATGAAGAAAATTTCGACACCATTCATCATATTGAGAAAGCTCTTCAAGCCCAATCCCTTTATCACAAAGACAAGGAATATATTGTCAAGGATAATCAAGTGATTATTGTCGACGAACACACTGGTCGCTTAATGTTTGGTCGTCGTTACAGTGATGGGCTCCATCAAGCTATTGAAGCCAAAGAAGGCGTAACTATTCAGCAAGAGTCACGCACTTTAGCTACTATTTCTTTGCAGAATTATTTCAGAATGTATCATAAATTGTCTGGTATGACTGGTACAGCTTTGACTGAATCTGAAGAGTTTAATCAAATTTATCATACTGATGTTTTAGCGATTCCCACCAATGTACCTGTCATTCGCCAAGATCGTCCAGATCAAATTTATAAGAATACAGCAGCAAAATATTCAGCCATTATTAGAGAGGTCGAACGAATTCATGCCACTGGACAGCCAATTTTGATCGGTACTCGATCAATTGAACATAATCAAATCATTTCTAACTTTTTACGTCGCAAAAAAATTGAACATCAAGTTTTAAACGCCAAAAACCATGAGAAAGAAGCATTTATTATTGCTGATGCTGGTAAAGATGGTGCCATTACGGTGGCCACTAACATTGCTGGTCGTGGAGTGGATATTGTTTTGGGTGGTGCTAAGCCAGAATTAAAGGATTTTCGCAAAAGCCGTTTAACTAAAAAGAAAAGTTCAGTGCCTGTAGCCTTTAAGGATTTAGATTTGCCAAGTTCAATCAATCCGGCTAATTATCAGTTAAAAGAATATGCTCAGGCATTAAAAGATTGGCAGCAAGCTCATGAAAAAGTCGTGGCAGTGGGTGGTTTAGCCATTATTGGTACTGAGCGTCATGAATCGCGTCGAATAGATAATCAGTTGCGGGGTCGAGCTGGTCGCCAAGGTGATCCAGGTAGTTCTCAATTTTTTGTGTCACTCGATGATGAAATCATGCGCATTTTTGGTGGCGAACAAATTGCTAAATTAATGACTTTTCTCAAGATTGAAGAAAGTCAAGCCATTGAAAACAAAATGGTAAGCCGAGCTATTGAATCAGCCCAAACTAAAGTTGAATCATTCTTTTTTGACCAACGCAAGCGCTTGGTTGATTTTGATGATGTAATGAATAAGCATCGAGAAATCATCTATACTAGAAGACGCCGACTGTTAGAAGTAGCAACAGTTAGTATTAATAAAAATAATAGTGATGATCGGTTAGCTAATCCCATTGTTGATTCAACTGGTGAACAAACCACACTCAAAGAACAAATTTTAGACTATGTTAAACAAGAATTGAGTTCAGCAATTACTAGTCGTTTAGCAGTGGAAAATTCTGATGTAGATGTTCACGATTTAATTGTTAAAGATTTTGTAAAAATTATTCCTTTCGATGAAGCTTCTCAGAAAAGATTGGTTAAAAAAATTGCTAACGAAAATGATCCAGCAGCTTTACTCGATCAATTAATGAAAATTGTGCAGCAAACTTATGAATTAAGAGAAGATAAAATTGGTGAAGCACTGATGCGGGAATTGGAAAAATTTGTGATTTTATCAACCATTGACGAGAAATGGATGGATCATCTGGATATGATCGACGATTTACGACAGGGAATTTGGTTGCGGGGTGATAAAAATACGGTTTTATCTGAATATAAACGAGAAGCTTTTAAAATGTTTGAAGAGCTAATTGGCAATATTCAAAGCACTATTGCTGCCAGAATTTTCCGAATTCAACCAATGGTTCAACCAAGAGCTATGCCACAAAATATTCAATTAGGTAAAGCTGATTTACAAACAACTAATTTGATGCAAGCCGTGAGTCAAGACCCCAGCCAAGCAAGAGGTAGCAAGACACAAGCTAAAAAACCAACTGGTAACAATAATGATTTGGCCAGAATTTTAGCTGGAGCCAGTACAAGTTCCCAAGCCACAACTAATCAACCACCGTCGCCCCCGAGTCCGCCAGTTAAAGCTGAAAAAATTGGTCGCAATGATCCTTGCCCGTGTGGTTCTGGTTTAAAGTACAAAAAATGTGGCTTGATTAACGCTAAAGAACATCGGGCTTAATTAACTATGCCAGAGTTACCAGAAGTTGAATCTTTACGAAAAAATTTATCCCAAGTGCTACTGCAAAAAA
>JAGOOB010000030.1 GCA_017992725.1 Candidatus Woesebacteria bacterium
TTAATTTCTCGATAGCTAAAACGTGTAATTTAATTAATTGACCTTCGCTGATGCGATCCCAATAGTTTTCAGAGATAATTGTTCGAATCTCTTGTAAAAATGCCAAATAAATATTTTCATTTTTTTCTTCAGTTGATTCTTTATTAAATAAATTACTAATCAAGGGTAATTGATCTTGATAGCGACTAATTAACAAACCTCCACCCAAACCAATAATTAAGGAAAAAATAATAGCAACAAATAAGTTAGATTTCTTTTTTGACATGATTAGTTACAACAACATCAGCTATTTTTTGACAAAACTTAAAAAAAGTAATTTAAAGCTCGGCTTCTAATGCTGAAGAAGTAGTGGCAGCAACTTCTTCAATAAACTCATAATCTAAGTGATAAACTCCGTCAATTAGCTCTAGAGAAAAGCAACGGTTAATAGAAACATTGGGACAAATTGGTCTTACCGCAATACATGCCTGATCGCTAACTTGAAAATCAATGGGGCTGGCTACATATTCGCCAGAATCTTCTTGCAAAGTCCATTCATTCATTTGTATAGTTAAATAATCATCTTCAATAGCAGTTAAAATAACAATTTCATCTTCAACACATTGCTCCTGGGACGTAAAATCTAAGCCGTCGTTTAAGTAAACCTCTTGATCTCTAAAAATAATATATTCTTTATTAATTTGTGCCGGCGCTGTGGCTACTTCAGACACCGGTTCAAAAGTTTGCTCAACAGGAGTCGGTTGATTAACTTGATTAATTACCGTGTTTGGAACCGGATTGCTTTGATAAAAATACTGATGAGTAAAATAACCTGCCCAAAAACCAAGAATTATTGCCAGACAAAATAACAAAATTAGCCACAACTTGTTAGCCCCATCACCAACTGATTTGTGTTTGTTACTTGAAATTTGTTCAGCAACTTCTGGAGTTTGACCAGTAAAAGTGGGTGATTGAGAACTAGAAGGTAGTGGAGAACTTAAATTAGTAGCCGCTGGCGAATTATAGCCAGAAGATGGTGCAACTGGATTATTAAAATTATCTTGAGGGCGGACAGGATTGATATTGGTCATGACTTTAGTATAACAAAAGCCAAGAATAAAAAACAAGCTATTTTTTAATTAGAATCTGAAAGAATTAATGGAAGTAAACAAGTTTTAATTGCTTTTTGGCTCTCTCAGCAACACAATCTCGTTGGCTTCATTTAGAGCTTCTGATAACAAAGCAAATAAATCTTCTAAGGCAATATTTGGATTTTGTTTTTTTAAATCAGTTAACATTTTTAAAAAAACGTCAACACTTTTATTATAAATTGCAAACTCTGCCCCAGCGATTGCAGACTCTGCTCCTACTGGATAATTGAAATTGTTAGAAGATTCTTTTGACATCGTTTTGACTTCCGTTGAATAAAATTTTAATTTGATAAGATCTTTATTGTATCATCACTTAAAAAATTATTTGATATTAAATCAAAAGGCATCAAAGGTTTACAACTACCTAGAAGAATGCTAAATTGAAAAAGTTTTTAAAATTGTTTTAATAAATTTGTTAATGATAAATAAAGAACTGATAAACGATCAACCATCAGAAAAAGCAATTTCTCCTGAAGTTTTGGACCAACGATTACTAGATTATTTACAGCCTAGCCCGAAAACTGAACAACAGATTAGCCTTAATTTAATTAACACCAGACTGTGGTTAAATGAATTAAGTCAACAGTATCAACAACCAATCACTCTCGATACCATCCCTGACGAAGCTTGGGCTGATAAACTAATTAATTATGATATTTTTTGGTTTATGGGCATTTATTCACCCAGTCAATTTAGTGCCAATCATGCTAAAAAATATACTAATCAATACACGTACGCTCTTCCAGATATTGATGCTGAAAAAGATGTAGTTGCCAGTCCCTTTGCCGTTGCCAATTATTTGCCCAATCCCCAGTTAGTAAAAGATTGGCCAACTTGGGACAGAATGGTTGAAAAACTTCATCAGAGAGATAAAAAAGTTTTTATTGATTTTGTCCCCAATCATACAGCTGTCGACCATCCCTGGGCAAATGAGCACCCAGAATATTTCATTCAAGGTTCTGAGGGGCAATATCGAGCTCATCCTAATTTTTATCAAGCCATTAATAATGATCATGGTCAAGTTCATTACTTAGCCCATGGTAAAGATCCCAATTACCCAGAATGGGCTGATACTTTACAACTAAACTATGGTCGTCCAGAAGTTCATCAAGCCATGACCGAACAATTATTATCATTGGTTGATCATGTTGACGGACTGAGATGTGATATGGCGATGTTACTTAATCCCTCTACTTTTTTGCGTACTTGGGCTTGGGCTTTAAGTAATGAAGAGCGCGATTATGTTGCTAAACATTCCTTCTGGCACGAAGCCATTCCTCAAGCTAAAGCTAAAGCCATGGCCCTGGGAAAATCTTTTGATTTTATGGCCGAAGCTTATTGGGAAAAAAATCTTTTAGCTGAAAATTTTGACTATATCTATCGTGATGAACTTTATAAGCACTTACTCAGAGTGGCTCGAGGGGAAAACTGTCACAACTTAAAAGAGCACATTGCTTATTTGTTATATTGCGCCAATGATCAACAAACGTGCAAAGATACGGTCTATTTAGAAAATCACGATGAAGAACGAGCTGTAAGAACCATGGGAAGAGAATTTTCTCAAGCAGCAGCAGCACTAATCAGCTTCTTGCCCCACACCATGCTTCTTATCAATCAGGGTCAAGAAGAAGGCAGCACCATCAAACCACCGATGCAAGTTGGTCGCTTCCCGCAAGAGAATAAAGATCTTCAACTAAAAAATTATTACCAAAATCTACTACAACTTAAACAATCAAAATTGT
The DNA here is from genome assembly GCA_017992725.1 of Candidatus Woesebacteria bacterium. Taxonomy (GTDB): domain Bacteria; phylum Patescibacteriota; class Microgenomatia; order UBA1400; family PJMF01; genus JAAZKO01. Next base: position 2,873 of record JAGOOB010000030.1, read on the forward strand.
TTCGTGAGGGGCAATGGTCAATGGCTCAACTTGCACATCAAGAAGATAATTTGATAACACTAGAAGTAGTATCCCAAGATCGAGCGATTAAAGCTCTAATTTGCATCAATATGGGCAGAAACTCTAGTCACTTCAGAATTCCCCAACAAGCAAGTTATCAAACACTTAGTTGTTATGATTTAAACAACGATCGCTATTCGCACTTAGACGCCCAAAATGGTAATCTAGAACTTCATTTACCCGCGTTTAACACCCAAATAGTTTTTTTTGCTTCGTGATAAGATGTAATTGATTGTTATCTTATGCCAACCAGCTTCAGTAAACAAAGAGAAGCAATGCTTGTTAATCAACTACAAGCTAGGGACATTACTGATCAACGAGTGCTTGAAGCTTTTAGACAAGTTCCTCGAGAAAAATTTGTTGATCCACAATTGCGTTATCGAGCTTATATTGATAAGCCTCTGCCGATTAAACAAGAGCAAAGTATTTCTCAACCATATATCGTGGCCAAAATGTGTCAATTAGCTCAGTTAACTGGTACTGAAACAGTATTAGATATTGGCACAGGCTCTGGGTACCAAGCAGCCATCCTGAGTTTGTTAGTTAAACAAGTATTCACCATAGAAATTATTGAAGACTTGGCCACAGAAGCAAAAATAAAACTTAAAAAATTGGGCTACACAAATGTAGAAGTAATTCATGGTGACGGTCAACAAGGTCTTGAAAAACACGCTCCCTATGATTTAATTAAATCAGCAGCAGCCACAAAAGAAATACCTCAAGCTTGGAAAGATCAGCTTCAAACGGGTGGTAAAATAATCCTACCTTTGATTACTCAAAGGGGTCAAGAACTGGTAAAAATTACTAAAGAAAAATCTAGCTTTAAACAAGAAAATTTTGGCTTGGTAGCTTTTGTCCCATTAATTTAACCAATAATTTGGAAAGAAATATGATGAAAAAACCAAACAAAAAAAACCAACATTATCACGATACCCCATTTGGGCCATATTTTAAAATTCTGGATAGAATTGATAAAGGCAAACGCTATTCCAAAGAATTTGGCTCCATTATGATTTTGAGCTTGCTTGAAGAACTAGGTGAAATGTCACGTGCTTATTTGGCCAAACATGGACGCAAAAAAACGAACATCGCCGCCCAAACAGACGAATCTTATAAACAAGAACTAGGAGATTTGTTGGTCACCATTTTGCGGTTTGCTCGTATCAAAAATATTAATCTTCACGAACAAATCTTGTACACTCTTAACAAAATTGAAAAAAGAAAAATCAAACCAAAGCAGTAAACTGCCGCTTGCTTTTTGGGTTTTATTTGTATTAAGATTCTTTGATGCAATTAGCACTCAATTGGATTCAGGCTGGCTTTCCTTCTCCGGCAGATGATTATACTGACAGCAGTTTTGATATTGCTAAGTTTTTAATTAATCATCCAGCCGCTACTTTTTTTGTTAAAGTTCAGGGAGACTCAATGCGTGATGCTGGAATTTTTTCTGGAGATTTGTTAGTAGTTGATCGAGCTAAAAAAGTTAAAAACGGTAACGTGGTAGTGGCTTTTGTGGATGGAGAATTTACCGTAAAAAGATTTTTAAAGAAATTAGACCAAATTATTTTGCACCCGGAAAACGAAAAATTTAACGATATAGATGTTAGCCAATATAGTGACTTCCAAATTTGGGGCGTCGTCAGTTTTGTTATTCATAATCCAAATGTCTAAAATCATTGCCTTAATCGACTGCAATAACTTTTATGTTTCCTGCGAACGGGTATTCAACCCCAATTTAAATCATCAACCGGTAATTGTTTTATCTAACAATGATGGTTGCTGTGTATCTCGTTCCAACGAAGCTAAAAAAATCGGCATTCCGATGGGCGCTCCGTACTTTGAGTTAAAAGATTTAATTCAACGATACAATGTCAAAGTGTTTTCTTCTAATTATGAGTTATATGGCGATATGTCAAAACGCGTTTTAGAAGTCATTAAAACTTTTACCGATAACGTTGAGTTCTACTCCATCGATGAAGTGTTTATTGGGTTTGATACGGCCATTCACCCCCCAGTAGAGCTTGCTAAAAAAATTAGATCAAAAATATTAAAATGGACTGGCATACCCACTAGTATTGGTATGGCAAAAACTAAAACTTTGGCTAAAGCAGCGAGTGAATATGCTAAGAAAAAAACCCAAAGCAATATCTTCTCCCTTTTGGAACAACCCGACATCATTTTTGATGCGGTGCTTAATTGGTTGGAAGTAGGAGAAGTGTGGGGCGTGGGACGACAACTGACAAAAAAGTTACAAAAAATTGGGATTAATAATGCTTATCAATTAGCTCAACTAAATGAACAAACCGCTAAAAAAATTGGTTCAGTAACATTGATGCGCACCGTCGCCGAACTAAATCAAATTAAATGTTTAGATTTAGAAAAAGTAACAAAGATGAAGAAAATGATTGCGGCCACTCGTTCTTTTGCTGAACGTGTTTATTCCGTCAACGAATTAGAGGCGGCCATTGTTAATCACATTGTGCGGGCTTGTCAGAAATTGAGAGAAGAACAAGCAGTTGCCAAAAAGATGAGTATCTTTGCTAGAACCAGTTATTTTGGCAAAATTAAATATTACAGTGCTAACCAAGAAATTACTTTGGAAACCGCATCCAACTACCCCGCTGATTTTATTACTCGTGCCATTCCGCTAGTGCAAAAAATCTTTAAAAAAAATACCCCATTTTATAAAGCGGGGGTATGTATGCAAGATATTTATCCACAAGACAATTTACAACAACCTTTATATCAAAATAACTACATAGCAAGTTTTGACAAAAAGCAAAAGATAATTCGGGCTGTAGATTTGCTCAACCATAAATTTGGTGACAACACCGTCAGTTTCAGCCGACACTTCCCAAAAAATAGCTGGCAAATGAAGAGACAGTTACTTTCTGAACGCTATACAACTCAGTATACAGATTTTTTAAAAGTCTATTAAAAAAGTTGAAAAATTATGTTTTAAATAAATATCAAAAGGAATTTTGACACATAGTTTATCTTTAATGCTTAAACCCTCTTGCTTAGTCAAAACAGCAATTTTAATTAGCAAATAAAGAATTTGCTAACATAAATAATACAGAAAAAGAAATTAAAGTAAAAATTTATATGAAAATTTTGTTTTATAACCTAAAATAAAGTCTTGTGATATTTGGATTGTGTTTTATCTAATAAAATGATCTAATATTGAATTATCATCAGTGTTTAATAAAATTGAAATTTATGAGTTTAACCAAACAAATAATCAAAAAAATAGAAAAAGATCCACATTTTTTTCCTGAATCTTCAGAAGCTGAGACAGTCAATTTTTTAAAATCTTTAATAATTTTAACCCAGCCCGAAAATGTACTCGAAATTGGTACGTTTATTGGTTATTCAACTTGTGCCATTGCTGATGGATTAACTAAAAAAGCATTTTTAACTACAGTTGATAGCAAAAAATATTTTCTTAAATATTACAAATTACTTCCAAATCACATTAAAGAAAAAATTAAAATTGTAAACAAAGAATCTAAACAATTTTTCTTTGATTTAAATAAAAATATAAAATTTGATTTTATTTTTATAGATGCTAGTCATGACTATATATCCGTCTTTTCTGATTTTTTTCTGTCCCTAAAACACACTAAAAAAGAGAGCATTTATGTATTTCATGATAGCATATCCCTTGGAGTTAATAGAGTTTTAAAATGTATTAAATTAGCTAATATATTTTCTGCTGGAAAAACTGCTAATATAATAATGCTCCCAACCCCAGAAAAACCAGAAATAACAATATTAAAGAAAAAAAATGAAATACCAGAACAGTTATCATGTATTAGTGGAATTGCAATTGCCACTCTATCAAAAAATATTTTTTATCCTGTTTTTTATTTTATTTTATTAATTATTTATAAATTTAATAAAATTAAAAACATTGAATAAACAAATGGTAAAAATCCAATAACAATCTTTTTAATCCCCCATGATAATTGAAAGTTTTAAATCAAAGCAATTTCCTTCAAAAAATGTTAATCGGTTGGAACTAAAATCGAAAGTTTGAATTAGGTGCAAAAAAACCCAGACTTAAAAAGTTAATGAAATCCAATCGCCAACAAAATAAGTAACTAAAACTACCACAGAAGCAATGGTTAAGTGTTCTGCTACCGCTTTCCAAGGATCCTCTTGTTG
>JAGOOB010000031.1 GCA_017992725.1 Candidatus Woesebacteria bacterium
GTCAGGAGCTGATATAGCTTGGTTTATCAAGCAAAGTTTAAGTTTAAATCCAGATTTGATTTTAAGCTTAAATACCAAAGAGCTTAATGCTTTGGCTGCTCCACTCTACCCCATCGTGATTAATGGCTTTACATTGCAACAAAACAATTTTTATGAAGAATTGTTGCGGCAGAAAAATTTCAATATTAATGATTTTACCAAAGAATTTTTTGCTCGTTTAACCAAGCTGTCGATGGATGAGCTGACTCACGTTTTTAAACAACTATTGCTGGCCTTGGAAAGCCGGGAAGCGCTGATGTATTCGGCCGATAATGCCTTAATCACAATTTTAAAAAGCAACTTATGGTCGGGAGAAATTTTGCAAACACCGTGTCCTAGTGAGTTTGCTAAAAACGAAAATTGTTTTACCGATGGTATTTACCAGCTTGAAAATAACGTGGGATTAAACAAAGTGAATCGACTAATTACGGAAAAAATCGAACATAATGTTGGAATTAGTGAAAATTTTATCCGCCATAAACGCACTGTTGTTTTAACAAATAACAGCCGTCAGAATTTTTGGCCAGAGGGAAATTATCAAACTTACCTCAAATTTTACTTACCCGAAACGGCGCGTTTAGAAAAATTTACCTTAGATGGAAAAAATATTGATCAAGGTGCCTACCGCTGGGTAAAAGAAGGAGAGAAACGTGTTTTAGCTTATCGGTTGCTAGTACCGGTCCTGTCAAGTTCTACTCTGGAAATTGTTTATCTTATCCCGCATCAATTAGTCACTCCATTTTCTTATGTGTTCTTGGACCAAAAACAAGCAGGAATTTTTGACAAAACCACCAATTATAAAGTTTTGTTTGCTGAGCAATTCCGGCCAAATTTAATAGCACCTCAAGCCAATTACAAAAATAAGGTGATTGAATTCACTAATAATAATCAGGACAACTTCTTGTTTGCCGTGGCCTTTTAATTTCACGTGTAAAAAAGCCCTTTTTTTGAAAATACGTTGAATTACCATTCTTTTTTAATAATGTTTTTCATCTTAAGCAAAATATTACTGACATCTTTTGTTCGCTCTTTGTTTGGCCATAATCTTTTTAGAGATTTTATGGTCTTTGTGGTAGAATAGGGATCCGCTTGGATTTTTTAATGAAAAATTCTCGATAAAAATAGGAAATTAATTATGACTAAAACCACTTTTAAAGTAGCTAAGCGCTCAAATGTTAAAGCTAAGAAACTACGTCGCCAGGGGATTCTACCAGCTAACGTCTATATTCCCAAAAAAGAATCAATCGCTCTAGAGATCGACCCTCACGCTTTTGCTAAACTTTATGAAGAAGTGGGTGAGACTGGACTGGTTTATTTGCATATTGACCAAGAAGAACAAGCTGTGCCAGCCTTAATTGATCGAGTCGATATGGATTATTTGGGCAACAGTTTCGAACATGTGGTGTTCAGGGGAGTTAACTTAAAAGAAAAGATTACTGCCAAAGTGCCAGTGGAAATTGTAGGAGAATTTGATGTACCAGAAGCCGTTTTAATTACTGTCCAAGATGAGGTCGAGGTTGAAGCGTTGCCAGCTGATTTGCCAGAAAAATTTGTTTTTGACGTTAGTCAGTTGAAGGCAATTGGCGATACCTTTACCCTCGCCGATTTAAAGTTTGATAACACTAAAGTGGAATTGGTGTTGAGCGAGGACGAAGACCCGAGCGAGCGAGTGTTAATTTCTGTACAAGCTCAACAAGAAGAAGAGCCTGAAGCAGTTGTCGAGGAATTGGTTGAGCCAGAGGTGATCGGTGAAAAAGAGGAAGCCCAAACCGGTGAGTCTGCCACAGAAGGTGGGGCCACCAAAGAAGGTGAAGCTAAGCCAGCTCCAACTGAAAAAACTGCTGAAGAGAAATCTAAATAAAACGCCTTTTTAGACCCGAGAATTCTAACTGAATATTTTTCATGTTTATAATTATTGTTTGTTGTTAGCTGTTTAGCGGGGTGGGGGAAAATTATCGAAGAGAAAAATTTGGATCTAAATCCCATGCTTGCTGAAATTTTTCTTGGGCCAGGTTTGGATCTTCAAGCTCGAGAATTTTACCTAAATTAAAGAGAATATCACGAGAGTTTTTTTGTTTTGATTCCAGTGCTAAATAAAAGTTCTTTAATTGCTCCAGTTCTTCTTTTTCTAGAGTTAACAGTATTTCGCCAGGATTTTGACTCGGGGCCGCTTTGACTTCGATTTTGGGGGTGTTGTGGTTTTGCCAGAGTTGCCAATTAATTAAAGAAAGAATTAAAAAAATTACAACCAATAGCGGGGTCAATTCTTTTCGTTCCTTAACTTTAACGATGACGTATTGAGCGCCAAACAGAATGAGGTTGACAATCAGTTTGATAATTAGGATAAATAGTGATATTAATTCAGACACTCTTTTTAACATGATGGCCAGCGACTAGTCATTAATAATGGTTCTGCAACTAATTGTTCTTGATAGAGAATTTGCCAAATACTTTCGGTGACAAAGGGTATAAACGGGTGAAACAACTTCAAAAAAATAACTAAACCGTCAAATAATTTTTCTTGACTTATCAATCCTTTTTTTGCATCTTCTATACACTGATCACAAAACCAGTGCCAAAACTCATTGTACAAGGTGTCGGCAGCTAAGCCTAATTGCAACTGATCCAGATTGCGACTGACAGCCAAGACAATTTTCTCCAGATTTTTAGTAAATTTTTTATCTAACTTGGCGGTGTTTTGGTCGGTAATGGCTTGATTTTCTTTTTGTAGCAAAATAAATCGTGCCGCATTCCACAGTTTGTTGTTTAAATTACGCATTGCCTGAAAATCTGCTTCGCTCAGGGTTTTGTCTAAACCAGCACTGGATCGAATGACAATAGCCATTCTGAGCGCGTCTGTGCCGTATTTTTCGCCAATTTCTAAGGGATTGATGACATTGCCCTTACTCTTACTCATTTTCTGGCCCTTGCTGTCTCTAATTAGGCCGTGCAGGTAGACTTTTTTAAATGGTAATTGTTGGGTACTGTATAAACCCATCATCAGCATCCTCATTACCCAGAACATTAAAATGTCATAAGCTGTTTCCATGATGGTGGTTGGGTAGAAGCGCTCGAAATCACCAGGCTGATTATTTTTCAAAGTGACCACTGGCCACTGACTTGAAGAAAACCAGGTATCAAAGGTATCAGTTTCTTGCAAATATTGTCTGTTTGGGTCGGGTTTTTCCTGGCTAACTACAAACTGAGCGTCGATCGGAGCGGTCAAACTTTGTAGTCCTGCCTCGATTTCGGCAAAACTATATTTTGTTAATAATTCGCCGATTGGACCACTGATTCTTGCTTGATTTTTGTCTATAAAAGAGATTCTTAATTGAGGATTTTCCTGTGCATCGTACCAAACTGGCAAACGAATGCCCCAAACTATCTGGCGACTAATATTCCAATCTTCGAGATTTTCTAACCAGTGCTTAAGTATCTTGTCGTGACCCGCTCCATAGATTGTTAACTCCTTTTTCTTGATTTTCTCTAGCACGGCTTTGGTTAATGGTTCGACTTTGACATAAAATTGGGGGAGAGGTAGCGGTTCAATATTACTGCCACATCTGTAACAACTAGTGACACTGTGTAGATAATTGTTATCAATTTTTTCGATCAGATTAGCTTTTTGCAGGTCACTAACAATCTTTTCTCGGGCAATATGCGCTTTGAGTCCAGCATATTGATCAGTAAACTTAGTTAATCTGCCAGTAAAATCAATCGCCAGGGCTGGAGAATTAATTTCTTCAGCACTCAATTGATTGTTGTTAATCAGTTTTTCCTTGAGTTCGACATAGCCTAATTGGTTATTTTGTACAGCTTGCTTGAGTTCAGCCTGATGTCTTTGCCAAAAAGCAAAGTCGTTAAAATCATGAAACGGCGTAATTTTGACAGCACCGGTGCCAAACTCTGGATCAACAAAATCGTCAGCAATGACTAATAATTTTACTAAGCCAAATAGGCCTTGATATTCAATAGTTTGCCCGTGATATTTGTGATAACGTTGATCTTTTGGGTGAACAGCAATGGCGACATCGGCAAAAATAGTTTCTGGTCTGGTGGTGGCAATGGTGATGGGGCCATATTTTAAATAATAAAGTGAACCAATTTCTTCTCGATGATCAAGCTCCAGATTGCTGAAACCAGTGCCACATTTTGGGCAATAATTTACCAATCTATTTGCCCGATAAATCAACCTATCTTCCAGCATTTGTTTAAAAGTGGCGATGACGCTTTGCACAATATCGTCGTCCAAAGTAAATTTAAAACGACTCCAGTCGGCGCTCGCGCCCAATTGTTTGCTTTGCTTAATGGCAATTTGGCTATTTGTCGCCACGTAATCCCAAATCATCTGATACAGCGTTGCTCGATCAAAATGGAAGCGACTGGTGCCTTCTTTTTTCAGTTTCTTTTCGAACACAAATTGAGTTTCGATACCGGCGTGATCGGCTCCAGGAAGCCAGAGAGTATCGTGGCCTGTCATCCGAGCGTGACGAATCAGAATGTCTTCTAAAGTTAAAAATGCCGCGTGACCTAAATGGAGTGGATCGTTGGCATTGGGCGGAGGCATTATAATAGAAAAGCTTGGTAAATCATCATTTTTTAACTTTTGATTGATGTCACTATCTGGGTTAAAAGCATCAGCTTTTTCCCACAATTGATAGATTTTTGTTTCGTTTTCCTTAGCTTGGTAGTGTTTGTCCATTGGCTTTTGATTATAGCATCGAAGCCAGCCTGACTCTAGTTTATATGTTTTTGTTGTTCTCTGCTAAAATGACACAGATGCCAACAAATTTGCCCAATTATGATCGTGTTAATTTGGTTAATGAACGGGATGAGATTATTGCCAGTGCCGATAAATTAGCAGCTCACTTGGGAGAAGCTATGTTGCATCAGGCTATTTCTTTATTTTTATTTAGAGAAAATCTGCCGGGACAGTTTGAGTTATTAATTCAAAAACGCAGTCAACAAAAAATTGTGGCAGCGGGGCAGTGGGGAAATACAGTTTGCGGCAATGTAGCCATGGGTGAAACTCATGAGCAGTGTTTATGGCGACGCTTAAGAGCAGAATTGGGTGTTGAGTTGGCCAAGGACATTAAAAAACAAGCCAAAGAAGTTGCGGTGATCAATTATCATGTGCCTTGTAACAGCAAATATAGTGAGCGAGAAATTGATCATATTTTTGCTTTGTACTTAAATAAACAGCAATTAGAAAAGTTAACAATTCAACCTCATCCTGAAGAGGTGAGTGAGTTAAAATGGCTTGATTGGGCGCTTTTAAAAAGAAAGAAAAAAATCAGCAATTTAGCTATTGCTCCATGGCTAAGGCTGTTTCTCGACAAACCAGAGATTGTTCTGGCCATAGATCGTTATTTAGCTAATTTTTCCTGATTATTTTGCCAAGGCTAAATCAAAAAAGTAATAAAATTAAAATTATGCAAACAGCAAACATTCCCCAACACGTAGCAATTATTATGGATGGCAATCGCCGCTGGGCCAGAAAGCAAGGATTGGCGATTATTAAAGGTCATCGGCAAACGGCAGAGGAGACGATTGAGCGCTTGGCCGATTATGCTATAAAAGTTGGGATTAAATTTCTAACTTTATGGGCATTTAGTACTGAAAATTGGAATCGAGAACAAACAGAGGTTGAAGGAATCATGAATTTGTTTCGTGAAACCTTCAGTACGGCAACCGATCGTTTACATGAAAAAGGCATTAGAATTCACACGATTGGTGATTTAAGCCCCTTTCCTCAAGATATTCGGGCAGGCATAGAGAAATGGAAGAGAGAAACGGCCAAAAATAATAAATTAGTAGTCACTTTCGCGCTTAATTATGGTGGTCGAGATGAAATAGTCAGAGCCATTAATCGCTTAATTACTGAAAAGAAAAACACTAAAAATCAAAAAATTACAGCGGAAATGTTTGAAAATTATCTAGATACCCGTCAAGAAATTAATCTACCAGATCCAGAATTGATTATTAGACCCGGGGGAGAGCAACGGTTGTCTGGTTACCTACCCTGGCAGGGTGTGTATAGCGAATTATACTTTTGTGACACTTTGATGCCAGATTTTGATGAACAAGAATTTGCCAAAGCGCTCGATGCATTCGCTCATCGGCAAAGAAGATTTGGACAGTAATTCGAACGGTTTTTTACCAAGTGGTGCTTGATCCGGGGATGGTCAGCGTTTTAAAAATGCTGATGCCAGTAAAGTTGGCGATGAGATTGATAATAATAAAAGAGGATAGAGCGATGATTATGCCAACTATGGCCATAGTAATAGTGTTTTTTGATTTTTCAACCTGTTGGCTTTTACCGGCCGAGGTTAGCATGATAAAGGCAGCATAAATAATCATGACAAAACCAGCTAAACCTATAACAGTTAAAATAACAGACAATACATTGGCTAACAGACAACCGATTCCTTGAATGGTGGCGGTGCCATCAACTACACAATTAGGATTGATGTCTTCCCAAGATTCTGTTTGTGCTTGGACAGGTTTGACTAAAGGTAACAAGGCGAAGTTTTTATTCATGAGCTAGATTATAGCAATAAAAAACCCCCTTTCAAAGTTGATCGGGGGTTTTTGCTTCTAAACTAAACTAGTTGGCGTCGTTGATAGTGCCAACATTCTTGAAAACATCGTTGAAGCTACCAAAGCCTAGGAAGTTAACTATTAAGTTGATGAGAGCATATGAAGCAGCAACAATAACTAAGCCTATGATGGCGGAAGTAATTCTATTACGCGCCTCTTCAGCTTTGCTCTTATCTCCACCTGCGGTAATCCATTGTATGCCACCGAAAATCAGAAAAGCAAAAACTAAGACGGCAGCTATTAGCATAACTACATTTAAAATAGAGCTGAACATCACCCCAAAATCAGTGGCGTATCCAGTTCCTGGATTAACCTCAATATCGTCAATAGCAGCCATGGCCATTCTTACTGGTACTAGTAAGCCACTTAAGGC
>JAGOOB010000032.1 GCA_017992725.1 Candidatus Woesebacteria bacterium
ACAGTTATGAGCGTGAGCACTACCGCGATACCCAGTAGAGTAAAAATTATCTTTTTTGCCATAATTTTTGATAGGTGTTTGCTATCACTGGCCAAGTGAGGCTATTACTGATCTTTTTATCCAATTTTTTCGTCTTTGCAGGCTTGATTATTGCCTGAGCTATTGCTGAAGCATTTTTTGCCAGCAAGATGTAATCTCGATAAATAGACATGCTTAAATAATCTTTAATGAAGTCATTTGAATAGTGAGCGATCACTCTACAATTTTGTTTTAATGCTTCACAGATACTCAGATAACTAGCCACAAAGGCTATTTCGTAATGACTAAATAATTGCTCGGCCTCGGCTACTGTACCATGAAAAATGACGTCTAATTGCTGCTGCTTCACATAATGTTTGGCCTGGTTCATTAATTGGCCATCACCATAAACATCTAAATGATAGTTGAGCTGTTGATCTTTCAGGATGTTGAGTGCCTCCAGATATTGTAAAATTCCTGTATCTGGGGCTAAGCGCCCAACAAAGATGATCTTTTTAGCCGATTTTTTCTTGCCTGGTATCTGCTCAAGATCACTAGCTCCATCAATGACGTAATCAGCTTTAACCTGATAGTATTTCTCGTGAAAACCACCAACGGCAATACTGCCCCGACACAGTTTATTGGCTAATCGATGCCAAAATATGGCTTTTTGATCAGGCTTATCACTTGATTCGTGACCGTGAAAAGTAATAAATAGTTTGTGAAAAATAAACGGGTAGAGAGGGATGATCCACCAAAAAACATCGTGCAGTTGAATAATATCGGCTTCTTTGAAAAGTTGTGCTTGCTTGATTACTTGTCGCCAAATTTTAAATTTATAACAACTGCTCAAACGATTATCTAGACGGTAGACTTGAACCTGATCAATTATTGCAGCTTTGGCTAAATCATGATTGTCAGTGCCAGCTAAAACTGTCACTTGGTAGCCATTTTTTATTAATTGTTGATTAATTTTTGCCAAATGTTTTTCCACTCCACCAATATGCGGAGCGTAATACTGGCTAATTTGTAGGACTTTCATATAATAACTCTGTGCCTAAGTCTGATTATAAAAAAGAAATGCTTTCCTTGATAGTGACGGTTTTTAATGAGGCTGACACCATTGAAGATTTTTTACTCAGTGTGCAACAACAAAGTTTAGCTCCAACTGAATTAATTATAGTTGATGCTCAATCAACAGATAACACGGTTAATTTAATCAAAAAATTTGCCAAAAAAACCTCACTCAATCTTAAATTATTGGTTAAAGCTGGCAATCGGAGTGTCGGACGCAATTTTGCTGCTAGACACAGTCGTGGGACTTATCTAGCGATTACCGACGCCGGTTGCATCTTAGATAAAAATTGGTTGCAAGAGTTATGGCGAAAACAGCAAACTACTGATGCTCCAGTTGTTGCTGGTTATTATCAAGGTCTAGCCAACACAGCTTTTGAAGAAGCAACAATTCCGTATTTTTTAGTCATGCCAGAACGGTTGAGGGATGAAAAATTTTTGCCAGCTACCCGCTCCATGTTGATAAAAAAGTCATTGTGGCTTGAGATGGGTGGACTGAATGAAAAATTGAGTATAAGCGAAGACTATCATTTGGCTAATCGCCTAAAAAACAAGGGAATTAAAATAGCCTTTAGTCGAAAAGCTATCGTTTATTGGTTACCACCTAGCAATATTAAGCAATTTTTTCAAAAAATCTTTGCTTTCGCCAAGGGTGACGCCGCCACTGCTTTGATCCGACCTAAAGTTTACCTAATTTTTTTGCGCTACCTAATTTTTTTAGCAATTTTAGTATTTTTTCCTAATCTTTACTTAATTTTTTCTTTAATCTTTCTGTATTTATTGTGGGCTATGATGAAAAACTTAAAGTATTGTCCGCGATCTTTTTTCTATTTGCCCATGCTCCAAGTAGTTGCTGATGTGGCCGTCATGATCGGCACTAGCGTTGGTCGATTTCAAGCTAATTTGGCTAGTAAAGATTGATATTTTTTGGCTAGTGCTAAGTTTCTTTTTTGGGAAAAATAAAAATCTATTTTTGGTGGTTGTGGATTAATTGCATCTGGTGAACAATCTAGTTTTAATTGCTGAATCACGTGCGTAACCGTACCTAAATTACCATCAAGTATCAGACTATTACCAAATAACTTTTGAAAATTTTCTTTGAAAAAGGAAAAATGAGTGCAACCCAGTACGATTGCATCAAAATTTTGTTTTTGTTCAATGCTTTTTCTTAAATATTGATCAATTATTTGTTGATTAAAATTGTTGTTTTCCACCAATCTCACCAATTCACCCAACACTACAGTACTAAAATTAGCTTGCTGACTAAAACGCTCTTTGAGTTTGGCTAGTTGTTGGCTTTTAGCAGTAATCTTGGTTGCTGTAATTAAAACTGTTGGTTTTTTCTCCCTTTTTTGTTTGGCCAAAGTATCAACGGCCAGTTTAACTGCTGGTTCCATACCAAAAATGGGAAAATTAAATCTTTTTTGATTTCTCAGCTCGCCAATAGCTAAACTAGTAGCGGTGTTGCAAGCAATTACCAGAGCATCTAATTGTTGTTTCGCTAAAAAATCAACACTATTCAGAACATATTGACTGACTTCAGCAGCTGGTTTTTCTCCATAAGGCAGATGATCATAATCTGCAAAATAAATAAAATCAGTTGCACAACCAAGGTTAAGAAAAGTTTTTAAAACAGTTAAACCGCCAGCGCCAGAATCAAAAATAGCAATCTTCATTAATTGTGATTATAACGCGATTTTATTTAAACTAGTTTTTTGGTTAAGATAAAAACTTTGTTTATCGATTTTGACAATGTTTTTAATTTCACGAGTACGATATTTTTTTTCTAGATTACTTAAATCATCATCGCTGATGACTAAATAGGCTAATTGATTATTGTAAATAGTGACAAAAACTAAATCGCCTAAAGCGATTTCTTCATTTTTAATAAATAAAGTTTGCCAGCGACCAGTGGGGAAAGCAGTAAAACCATAGCGAGCTTTAAATTCAAATAGTCCAGCCGTATTGAATAAACCAGCGGGATTATTGGCTTGGCCATGACTAATACTTTTAAGTTTTTTTTCTAAGGCAAATTTAATTAATTGATATTCTAAAATTGCCCCAACCCCCCCGCGGATTTTGTTGAATCTTTCTTTAGCACCAAAAGAAACGACAGCACTATCTTCATTAATAGAAAAAACCAAACCGGAACGCAAAATATTTTCTTTATAAAGTCCAGCTATATAACATTTTTTACCAACTTTAATTCTGCCTAAAATTGAGGTTTCTAAGTCATAAATAATGGCCCGTTCTTTACGCATGGTGGTTTGTTGATAAAGTTTTTTGAATTCTTCAAATAAGTTCTCATCCATTTCTCGAACATCGAGTTTGAAACCAGCATCTTGAAAAAATTCTTGAGTTTTCTTTAAAGACTTTCTAGCTCTTTTGGACAGAATGTAGTCTTCAGCTTTTTCGATCCCAGTCAAATCACCAAACCAGGCAACTTTTTCTGGAATATAAATCCCACCCTCTAGTTGATAATTAAAAGAAACAATATCTGCTTCTTTGATTTCAGCTAGATCTGGTTTTTCCTGATAAAAATAATTAGCTATTTTGAGTTTGGCTTTTTCAATTAACATTAAGCCTATTATACTTTAGAGAAGGTTTTTGCAGTAGTGATCTCTCTTATAGTATGATAACTAGTTGATGCCAAAATTTTCCCTAGACTTTGTGCAAAGCGGAGTAAATCAATATTGGTTTTTTCTCATACCTCAGTCAAATATTTATCAAAAAATTGAGAACTTAAGCATTCCTCAATTGGCTCAAATCAGTGAATTAGATCAAGACAATCAATTACTGATTGTCAAAGCCGACCGGCGCGCAAGTATGAGATTTTTGTATCAAGCCCAAGCAATTAAAATTGACTGGGCTAATGTCAGATTAAAAAAAAGTCAGAAAGCCGGTGATTTTTATCGAGATCAATATGTCAATGCTTTTGATCCGAAAATGCAAGAACTCGCCACAAAGTGGCAAAACCAGGAAAAGGATCCCAAAAAGATTTGCGAAATTTTTTATGAAAAGACCCTTGAATATTTAAGTTACGGACGAGCGATTAAAGGATTGCATCCATACTCTCAAGCTCTTCAAGAAAGAGTAACCGATTGTGGTGGTTTTGCGACTTTTTTATTAACTTTATTAGAAACTCAAGGCATTGTTGGACGGTTGGCTGTTGGTTATTTACTCAAAAATAATTATCAACAAAAAATAAAAAATATTCTTAATTTGACTTATCATTGGTCCGATTTAACCATGCACGCTTGGTTGGAATTACAAACAGCTGGTGGGTCTTGGATTCCTCTTGATCCAGCAGTAGATTGGCGTTATCGACATGGTCAAAGTCAACGTTTTGCTGCTTTTGCCAACTTACCTGCAGATCGTTTATTAATCAGTTATGGTCATAATCATCAACTGACTTATTTTGATCAAGAACATTATTGGCCAATTTTACAGCATCCTCAATTAATTAAGGTAAAAAATGCATAATTTGAATTTTGCAAGTAATGAAAATTTCGCTGAAGCCAGGAAGGCTTTGCCGTTATTGTTGCAAAAAAACCAGGGGCAAAGTGGACAAGCTTCAGAACAATTGCAAAAAACTGTGGCTGAAAAATTTAAGGTTGAAGCAAATCAAGTATTTTTTACTTTAGCGGCCCGAAGCGCCCTTTATCTTTTTTTAAAAAGTTTGAATTTAGCAAAAAATAGCGAAGTGTTAGTGCAGGCTTTCACCTGTGAAGCGATGGTTCTGCCAGTTTTGGCAGCTCATTTAAAACCGCAGTATGTTGACATTGAAGAGCAGACTTATTCAATGAATTTTAATGATTTAGTAAGCAAAATTGGTGAGCAGAGTCGAGTGTTAATTTTGCAACACAGTTTTGCCATGTTACCTAGAGATCGAGAAAAAATTTTTCAATTAGCAAAAAAACATCAATTAATAGTAATTGAAGATTTGGCTCACGGCTTTGTTCCAGAATTGTTAAAAGATCAAACCAATCCAAGTTCTAAACTTTTGTCTTTTGGGCGTTCTAAATTTTTTAGTGCAGTTTATGGAGGAGCGATCATTGTGGAAAAAAAACTAATCAATCAACAATTCAAAGATAGCATAACTCAATTGGAGCCAGTTAATAATCAGTTTATTCGTCAAGCACTCTTGTATAAAATTTGCACACCAATGATGAAAAGTACTTACCATTTTGGTGGTAAATTGTTTCATGCCTTATTTAGTTATTTAGGGATTTTTCATCAAGAGATTAGTTCAAAAGAAAAAGAGGGAGATTATGATGAGTGGTTAAACAAAGCCTTGCCTAACGTTTTTGCTCAATTATTGTTAGAACAAATTGAAAACTATCCAGCTACGCATGCTCATCGTCAGCAAATTGCGCAACTTTATTGGCAAGAATTTCCTCAACAAATGCGAAAAGATAATTTACCAAGTTTACGCTATCCTATACTAATTAATCAAGCAGATTTATTTTTAGCCAAAATGGCAGCAAAAGGATATATTTTGGGCAATTGGTATCGGCAGGTGGTCGCTCCACCTGGATTAGATTTGGTTAAAGTTAAATATCAGGCGGGCAGTTGTCCGCAAGCAGAGAGAATGAGTCAGGCAGTGATTAATCTGCCACTTAATATTAATTGCAAAGAAGCCGAAAAATTATTAACAGTTATCACCAATGTCAAAAAAAATTTTAATTGAACTAGTTGACGATTTTGAGTTATGGGAACGATATCTTGATCAATTTCCCGAAGCTAATTTTTTACAGTCCAGTTCTTGGAAAACTTTTCAGGGGAAAATGGGTAAAAAAGTTTGGGCGGTAAGATTATATGATTCAAAGCAGCCAAAAAATAAAACCAGTTTAGCTCTCGCTCTCGTCGTTGCCGAAAATGCCAAACGTGCCAAATATTTAACTATTGCAGGGGGACCATTGTTGAATTGGCAAAATAAGGATCGCCAATTAATAATTCAGAGTTTATTAGATTATTTGAAAAAAATAGCTGAAGACGAAAAAATTTCTTTTTTACGTCTTCGTCCCCAAGTTTTGTCTACTCCAGAATTACATAATTTTTTCAAACAGTTGGGTTTTCAGCAATCGCCTATGCATTTAACTGCCGACCTGACTTTACAATTAGATTTATCTCAAAGTGAAGAAGCGTTACTGGCTCAAATGCGCAAAAACACCCGTTACGAAATACGGCGAGCTCAGAAAATTGGCATATCTACCCGTTTTAGTAAAAATCCAGCAGATATCCAAGCTTTTTATGAGGCCCAGCTGGATTTGGCTAA
This sequence comes from Candidatus Woesebacteria bacterium, assembly GCA_017992725.1. Lineage (GTDB taxonomy): Bacteria > Patescibacteriota > Microgenomatia > UBA1400 > PJMF01 > JAAZKO01. The sequence goes on from JAGOOB010000032.1 coordinate 6,371, forward strand.
AAGACAAAATTTCGTACCCTTTTCTTATCAGTTTTTATATCAACAATTTTTAGCTTTTCTTGAGCATGATCAAGTGGCTCTTATTCATAGTTATTATCAAGATCAGTTGTTGGCCAGTGCCTTTGTGATTTTTTATCGCCAAGAGGCAGTCTATCACTATGGTATTTCGACTTTGGCTAACCTTAAATTACCTGGAAGCTATGCGTGTCAGTGGGCAGCTATCAGAGAAGCCAAGGCCAGGGGTTTAAGTACTTATGATTTTTGGGGAATTTCGCCCGCCAATGAATCTCAGCATCGTTTTGCTGGTGTCAGTTTATTTAAACGCGGATTTGGAGGTAAAGAAGTGGCTTATTTACCTGCCCAAGAT
>JAGOOB010000033.1 GCA_017992725.1 Candidatus Woesebacteria bacterium
CTGATATTTTCCACCAGGCCCTGCTCAATATATTTTGATGTATATAAATAGAAACTTATACTTATTTCTTCCTGTATAATATCTATAAATGAAAAATTTAATATTTAATTCACTAATTCCGGAGTTATCTGTTTCTAACTTTAAAGAAAGTTTAGATTTTTATTGTGATATTTTGGGTTTCAAAATTGAGTATCAACGCCAAGAATCAAATTTTGCTTTTATTTCTTTAGAAGGTTCCCAATTAATGATTGAAGAAATTAACAATCATTGGAGTGTTGAAAAAATGGAGAAGCCATTTGGCAGAGGTATTAATTTTCAAATTGAAGTTAAAAAAATTAAACCAATTTTAGACTCTTTGGCTAAACATAATTATCCTCTTTTTAAAGATGTGATGGAGAATTGGTATCGCCAGGATAATAAGCTTTTGGGAAATAAAGAATTTTTGGTTCAAGATCCTGATGGTTATTTGTTAAGATTCAGTGAAGATTTGGGAGAAAAAGAATTAAAATAGGTTTCGACCTTTTTCACCAACCCCTCGTAAATTTTTCAAAATGTCGCTATAAATCAGTCAGTATTTAAAATATAGTGAATTTAATATGTTATATAATGGTTGGTGTGTCTAACAACAACCAACATTCATTATCTGATCTGATTGAGAAGATTGAACAACTATTACTCAAACAAAAAGTAGTAGTTGTTGCTCTAGATGGGAGAAGTGGGGCTGGCAAATCTACAATCTCTTCGGTTTTACTAGCAAAATTTGATGCAGTGCTTGTTTGTTGTGATGATTTTTATGCTGGTGCGGAAGATGGCGATGAAAGCAATTGGTATAAGAAAACGGTGGTAGAAAAATTTAATCAGGTGATGGATTATCAGAGATTAAGAAGTGAGGTGTTAAATAATTTACTAGTGGGTCGAGACGCTAGCTATCATCCTTTTGATTTCAAAAGGGGAAAAGGCTTGTCAAAAAAAAGTATTCTGCTCAAAGTCGCTCCCTTAGTTATTGTTGATGGTATTTATTCGGGCAAGAAACTTCGAGATTTGCTAGATCTGGCTGTGTTGGTGGAATTGGCTGATAAACAGCGTAGAAAAAGGTTGATTGACAGAGAAGGGGCAAAGTTTATGAAAGATTGGCACGCCAAATGGGATAAAGTGGAGGATTATTATTTTGAAGAAGTGATGCCCAAAAATCAATTTGATTTTGTGATTGAGGGAATTGTTGAACAATAATTTTTATCTATATAAGACACATTGAAGAGTGATTTTAGGCACCAAATCTACTCTTAGCGATGTCATTAATAATTACTGCGTATTCGTTTATATCAATATGATTTTCCACTAATTGCATCATCAAATCTCTCATTTCTTCAATAATTGAGTATAATTCCTCACCTCTTTCTGGATTTTCGCCAAAAAAGACTTGCCAGGCTAATGGAAAATCACTATTTTTGTTTTCTATCAAAGTAGTGACTACATCCAAACAGAGATTTTTTTCCTCACTATTTAAGTTAACGGTTAAATTTTGTATTTTGACAATAATTGTCAAAACGTCTTGAATACCAGATTCAATTGCCTCTATTTGAATTGGATTAAGCTGATTTATCTTTTTAAAAGAACGAGGATGTGCAATTGCAGATTTTACCAGCTGATCTGTTATTTTTAGATAATGTCTTTGAACTTCGGTACTTTTTGGCATAATTTTTTTTAATCTTAAATTGCTTGGTCTGCTATTATAACAAAAAAATGGGGAAACTCTCGTCAGTGTTCAAAAGATCATTCTTATTAATTGTACAAGCAAGCTCAGATTCCTTTTTCAGAAGACCTATTCTATAATACCCATATGTCAAATACAGCCGAACAAAGCACAAATCAAGAAATTTGGGATAAGCATGCTAAGCAAGATAATTCTGCCTTAGCAGCTCGCGCTGCTTTAGCGAAACTTGCCACTTTAGAGTCTTCCGATCTCAATTCACCCCATGCTAAAAAGGAGTTTGCTGACACTGTAAGACAAGCAGTGATTTTAAGCAAATCAGCTGCCCTCAAAACACCACCAGCAGAAGCCTCTGATCACTTGCAGAATGCAATCAAAGTTTTTTTGGGTCATTATCCAGTATCCACAAATGAAGAAGAGGCTCGCAAAAGAGGAGAAAATTGGGAGAATGCGGTTATCGAAAGTCAATCTGCACAACTAATTTGTCTTAGAGATATGTTATCTTTACTGGATTTTGTAGCTAAAATTGCTCCAAGTGAAGAGCTAGATAATTTAACAAAACAGATTTTGGTTTTATTGTTGGAGTTGAGCGAAGAAAAATCCTCAGAGGTTTTTGCTTTAATTTCTTTGATTGAAAAAGCGGATTACAAAAAAGCGGTTGAAGCTTTTAAAGTTTATAGCGAAAAGTATTGTTCTCCAGATCATAATTTTGGTTTAGATCAAGTTATTACGGTGTCCACGCGCTTTTTAGAAAGAACTATTAAAGAGCAAGATCCAAAGAATGGTATATTTGCTTTGGAAAATCTTTTTAGAGTCTTTTTTGAAGATAAAAGTTATGTTAAGCGTATGGCTTTAGATATGGCAAAAGCTATTTTCCCAGGCTTGAGAGATAAAGTTGTCAACAAAGCAGCAAAAGATATCAGAGAAGAGGTGCGGGGCAGAGAAAAATTGGAAGCACTAGTCCAATCTTTGCTGAATTTATCTCACGTGAGTGTCGGTGAAGGGAAAGTAAAAGAAATATAGTACATTCTCACCTCAGATGCAGAAGAACACCAGAGACAAAAACAAGCCTAGACTTTAGAAGTTTTGATGATCTTAAAGTTCTTCCTAATACCAAAATTATTTTGCTTGATTAAATTTTGTTAATAATTTATTTTATTTTTTTACGAAATAAGCACTCACATAACTTGTCACAGTTTCTTGAGTCTCGTCACTAAATTCAGCAGAACTCTTATTATCAATTAATGCAAATTGATAACTCTCATCAGCCAAATAACCTAGTAAAAAAGCCAGACATGGTTGGCAATCGCAGTTAACCGTTTCTAAATTAGCTAAATTAAGTTCATTAAGTGTATTAATGCTTTCTAAATCGGTTTGCTGACTTTTTTCTAAGCTCAATTGGTGAGAAAAGTCACTGCTAACGATTAATAAAGTACTTGAGGAGTCAAGATCTTTTTTAATTGTTTGCCCAAAATCAAAAAATTCTGGGTTAGGTTTTTTTGGATTTAAAATAAGAGGCACGATGTCTGCATCAGGGAAATAATATTTGATAAACGGTATCAGAGTATAGATGCTATGTTCGTTGCGGAAGGCTGTGTCTTTAATGGTTATGAGCGCTTGTTGATGTAATTGATTAATTAAATTTTGCCCACTGTTTAAAATTGAAAATGGTGTTTGCCAGTTAAGCAGGCTGGAGTGAGCCAAAAATTGATCGTGAATGGTGTAATTAAAATGATCCGGACCAATGAGAATGATTTGCCTAATATTGGAATTGTCAATTCCTTGAAAAAAATTAGCAATTAAGTTTTTAGCTAAAAAATGATGAGAAGTGATGCCGGCGAGGACTGTTTGTTTTCCTGTCGCCGAAGCTGAAGCTGAAGCTGAAGCAAAGGCTTCTTCGTAGAGAGCCGGTTGCTTGTAGGGACTAGTGAGGAAAACTTCTGTTTCTTTATAAACAAGCTGGTCATTTTCTTTGTAAGCAAGCTCATCATTGATAACTGCGCTTGTTGTTTGCTGATGTTCAGTCAACGGTGTGGATTTTAAACTAATAAAACCCCAAACTCCAATCATGACAAGCAGAATCAAGACAACGAACAATGATTTTCTTTTCATTTCTTCAAAGAAAGCTATTTAATCAAATCAGCATTCCAATCAGGCATGTTGGGTAGTTGCGATTTGTCCTGAGTATAATTGAGTTCGCGCCAATCTTGGTCAGTCAGTCTTTTACCCAAATCACCCTCAAATTCATAGTATGAATAAGTGAGTCCCTTGGTTAGACGGGTGCCATTGGCGTCACTGACTGCTACATAAATATAGTTGGGGATGCCATTAGCGACATACAAGATTTTCTGGCGAAGTCCATCGGTATGGACATCAGCAACAATGGCCGAGCGAACATGATCTTCTGTATATTCTTCTCCTGGAAGAGGTTGAAGTACTGACCACACAAAACTATCAGAAATAGTTCTTAATTTTTCAAAATCTTCATCGCTAATTGTTTGATTGGCTAATTGTTTGACAGCAATTTCTCTGAAAAATTCAAGAGCTTCAATAAATGTCTCGTGCCTACCCAAAAAGATATCATCCATTAATCCTTTTTGGCTAAGACCGTTCAACGTCATCTTGCTTAAAGCTAGCAAACGATCCAAAAATTCAATGTCTGGCTCGACATAGCCCTTGGGGACAGGGGGAATTGCTCTTTCGTCTCCACTATCTCCCATTTCAGCATAGGATTGTTTAGCATAAAGCAACGTGGCGTGTTTTAACTCAGTCCAGGAACCAAGAGCGGTTTGTAAGTTCTTGTTTTGCCAAGCTGGCTTTTGCATAAACATTGGGTAATCATCTCCACTATAATCTTTAAATAAAGCTTTGAGAGTGTAAAGCCATGACCAATAGAAGTTGTTTGTCCATTCCTTTTCGGTTTTATTGGAGAAAAGTTGATCAAGGGTATTGAGTCGGTCAGCTAGCACATTTTTTGATTGGGGAGCATTATTCTCAATCCAATTCTGACTTAAATCTTTAGCCAAATTATTGCCGAAGATTGACATGACTAATAGAGGGGTAGTATTACTTGGTAATTTTTCACCAGTTTTTTCATCTACTAATTCGTCACCCTGAGTCAGAGTGCTAAAAATAAAGGCGTCTGGGGTAAAGCGAGGAGCCATTAAACGAAAACCTTTAGTATTTTCTTGAAGTTCATCTTTTGTCAGACTAAAAATTTCATCGCCATAGACCAAACTTGACATAATTTGCGGTCCATCAACAGTAGCTAAACTAGCTTGTACTTGCTCAATAAACTGTTCATTTACTTTAATTTGATTATCAGTAGAGTTGTTTTTAAGGCTGATTAAATATTCACCTAAACTTAGATCATCACGTGGTCCAACTAGAAAAGCAATGACCTGACCCATATCAGACCATAGAGTAAACATTTGTTCGCCTCCTGTTTCAGCAAAGAGTAATGACATGTTGATAGCGTCTCTTGTTAAATCTTTACTCTGCAGGAAAAAATTATTTTGGCCATACCAGGTCATGGCTCGAAAATATGAACGCAGGATAGGATTGCGATTATAATGGCTTCGAGGTTGAAATTGCGAGTAATCAGTCAAATATTCAAGATCGGCTTGGTTAATCAAGTCGCCAAATAGAGGAGAGGCTTGAGCAATTTCGGCTTGCATTAATAAATCTAATTCTTCCAAAGCTAATTGATACATATCTGGTCTTAATTGATCTTCAAGTAGTACTAATTGCGCTTTAACTTGCTCATAACTATCGCTGTCATTGTCTAGGACTACTGCGCCAATGGATTGGTCAATTTCCGAATCCTGTTTAACGGCAGTTAAAATGGCTTTTGGTACAGCAAAATAGGCAGTTAATCGAGCAAAACTTTCTTGATTGGCTGGATCACTACTGTTTTGGTAGTTTTCAAGGGATTTAGCAAATAAATAATCGGTGAGAGTGGTTAGATCTGGATAAAGCTTCGTTTCTTCTAAATATTCTAATTGCTTAGAGACTAATTTATAATAAATATGTAGTAAATAATCACTGGTAATAAAAACTGAGTCCTCTGGCGCACGATCATAAATCGAGCCACCTCTAATTTTATTATATAAGGCCGACCAATCATCGTATCTGCTAGTATAATCGTCTGGATCAGTATTATAAAAAATATCAGTATTCTCTTGAATGAAGAAGTGCTGATCCGTCAAAGCTGCAATTTGTGCCTCACTAAACGCTTGATTATTTGCCTGTTCAAAGTCAGCTAAATTAGTCAAATTGGCTAGCTCGATTGCATAAGCTGGTACTTGAATTTGGACATTGCTAGTTTCGAGAGGGTAGTCAGCAAAAGACTCAGCCATAGCGATTTGTAACTCTTGATCACTGGGGAAGGAATATTGATCATTGCTTGATGAGATATCGGTTTTATTTTGTGGACTAAAAAAGAATGAAGTAAGAAAGATTAGGCCAGCAAGTAGCACCAGCCCAATGATAATTAGATGCATTTTTGGATTTTTTTTGGGTGTCTTTGGTTCTTGACTGATTAATTCAGTTTCTTGATTGGGGTTGGGGTTGGCATTGGGGTTAGGGTTGAGGTTAAGACTTGGGTTTGAACTGGGGTTGGGATTAAATTTTTCATTGGGAATTTGAGGAGAAAGATTGGATGTTTCTTGCATATTTTCATATTAAAGATTGTAGGCAGAAACTGCAACCAGTAATTTGATTTTTGAGAATTGTGATGTTCAATTTTTGGGAGCAATTTAAAGCAAAAAGCAAAAAAATGGGGTAACTCTCGTCAGTATCCAACTGACTTCTTTCACTAATCCTTAGAGTTGCCACTTTGTATTCACCCAAAACCAAGTTGTATTCAATTTTTTTCCTCTCTATAATGATGCTGTGCAAGCAGAACTTTTTAAGCTCCAGCAAGTACTGGCTAATTTTTTGATTGATCAATTGGAAAATAAAGAAATTTCAATTAAACG
>JAGOOB010000034.1:0-1945 GCA_017992725.1 Candidatus Woesebacteria bacterium
GCATCTTTTCCATGAGCTCCTCCATCACTTTGTAAAAAACTCAATTTATTACCCGCATTGCTTTGTCTAGGCACTAAGACTAAAAATGCTAAGCGATATAAATTATCGAGATCAAAGTTAACCTTTTCTATAGCAGCACGATTGAGGGCAATGGTTGGATCTGCATCTGTCGTTGCATCTTCTTGTGGATACAAGTCAATGCAAATCGCCGAGTTTTTTTCAATTTTTTCTTCTTTACTGCCACTAGCTAATTCCGGATGCATCTCGTCCAGGCGTTCTTTGATACCTAAATAATCTAGATTAGCGGCGGGAATATTGAGATCGGGATTAGCTTCAATTTCTACTTCTTTATTGAGAAAACAATCGATAAAAAATTTGTTGCATAATTCGGCAATTGCATCTAAATTATTTTTTTTGTAAAAACATTGCCAATAAGAACTTAATAAGCGACCAGCTACACCTGTAGCATTTTCGTAATCAAGAGCGGAAAACACCTCTTGTAGGTTGGCACCAAACATCCCTTCAAAAGAATCATTTTTATCGGTCAGTTCGCTTGCTTCCATACCCCGAAGTAAAGGAATGCGGGCATTTTCAAAATTGACATATTGAGGGCTAGTGCCAGAAAGATTGACTGAACTGTTGGGAAATTCCGCAAAATAATCAACGATGTCCCCCCAAGCTTGTGCATCTATTAACCACTCCTTTTGTGAACAATGTGCTTCATAACCTTGATCCATCAGCATATTTGTTAAAAGAGTTTCGTAAGTACTATTTCCAGCATTAGGATCTAAGACTAGCGGTAAGATGTTGTAAGTAGCTGGGTCTTTTTGTTCTGGATTTAAATCGAAAGTGGCTGCTTGAGTGGCTGTTTGAGCCAAAACAAGCTCAGTATTAGTAACTAGGGATAGAAAAAAAACCACTAAACAAATAAAAACCAATTTAACTGTTTTTAACACGAATCCAATTATACAAGAACAAAGAACGAGCAGCTAGTTTAGTTATTGAACACCTAAAATTCTAATACCAAAGATAATTTCAATTAATTGAGCAATCCAATAGGCAGCAAAAAGAATAATAAAACCAATAACAGCGGTGCTAATCATTTTTTTACCTTCTTCCATGCTTGAAGAATTACTGGCTCCAGTTAACATTTTGAAACCGGCCATAATTAACATAACGAATAAAATGACTCCAGCAATAGGAAATGAATAGGCAAGAATTTCCGAAATAATGCCTCCAGGTGTCGACAATTGCTCGGCTTTAGTGGAGTAATTTTTTAGCGGATTTAGAGTATTCAATAAATCTTCATCAACGGGTGGGATATTAATAGAACCAGGAGCAGTTGGGCTGGGGGTTGTGGCAATTGGCCCGGCTGGCTCTGTGGCGTAACAAGTATTGGGATACCACCATCCGCAACAATAAGTATATTCAAGGCTGGTAGAGTTTTGGCTAATTTTACTAAACTCTTCACAGGTACATGAATAAATTGTCACTGGTTCACCTAATAAATTGAATACATCGGTGTAGATAGTGCCACAACCAACGACTATTGGCGTAGGAAAGTTTTGAGCATGAACCTTTTTTAGTGAACTGGTGTTAGTAAAAAAGAGCGCTATTAAAATAAAGGTGGCTGCTATAAGTATTCTTTTTTTCATTTTTTTCTTATTCTCCAAATCCTGGTATTCTTAGAATTGATACACCAACAAATTGTAAAATAGTTATGGAAAAAATAATGAATAACAGACCGATAATGGCGGAAGTAATTAATTCTTTAGCGTCTTGAGTTTTTTTGGGATCACCTTGAGAAGTTGAAAGCATAAATGCTCCAGCTAGAATCATAATCAGAACAATAGCTCCTGACATGATGAGCCCAATTTCGATTAAAGTTTTTACAATCGCTTCTGGAGTTTGAGGAATGCAGCCGACAGCTGTCCAAATTCCTCCA
>JAGOOB010000034.1:2045-6511 GCA_017992725.1 Candidatus Woesebacteria bacterium
TTCACGAGCTTTATTTTACCTCAAAAATCTCAATCACAAAAGCAATAGAAAAATTTGTTACAATGAAAGAGTGTCTAAACGATTATTTTCGCTACGATTTTTTGCGCTTGGGCTAATTATTTTATTGGGTGCACTTTCTTTCGTTTTCGCCAATAGTATTTTGTTTGGCTCTCCACAGGTTGTTGCTAGTGAAGTGGATGACCTGCAAAAGGAAATTGATGAGTTAGCTCATCTAAAAAAACTATCTGAAGATGCCACTACTCCTCTGGAAGCCGAAGTAGCAAATTTGGAAGCCCGTATTCGTTCGGCTCAGGCTGGAATCAATAATGCTAAACAAGAAGCAGCGCAATTAGCAGTAGATATTGAGCAAAGAGAAAAAGATTTAGCATATCATTATCAATTATTTGCTAATCGCATTGCAGAAAGCTATAAGCGGATGCGTAGTTTTAATCCTTTAGCCTTAATTTTTGCTAGTGCTAATGCTACTGTATTGAGTAAAAATTTAGCCTATCAAGATTCCGCTAAGGCTCAAGACGATCGTTTAATTCGCTCTATTTCTGAAGAATTAAAACAACTGGCTGATGACAAGCGGGAGTTAGAAGAAACGCAAACTCGTTTGGCGGCTTTACAAATTCAATTAGATGAGCAAGCTGATTTTTTTAAGGGTGAAATTGACAAAGCCAAGGATTACCAACAAACATTGGGGACCAAAATAGCGGAATTATCGGTTAGACAGCAAGCAATTTTATCGGAAAAGTCTGGCACTTTTCAAACTACGGTTGGCGATGTGCCTTTAGCCGATGACCCTGCCAGTCGGCCTGATTACAGTCCTGGCTTTTCACCAGCTTTCGCTGTTTTTAGTTTTGGTGCGCCACACTTTAAAGGGATGAGTCAATACGGTGCTTTTGGTCGAGCTAAAAGCGGACAAAATTATCAAGAAATCCTGCGAGCATATTATGGTGGAGGTATAGAAATTAGAGATCATGATCAAAATGCTCAAATTTATGTGACTGATTTTGGCATATCTTACACACTGGAGGAATACGTGAAGCGCATTTACGAGATGCCGAGTAGTTGGGGCGATCAGGGTGGTATGGAAGCTCTTAAAGCTCAAGCAGTCGCCGCTCGCAGTTATGCTTTAGCCAGAGGTGGGTCGATTTGTGCCACAGAAGCTTGTCAGGTGGTTAAACGTGAGCCAAAAGGTGGCAATTGGGAAGCGGCAGTAAATGCAACTGCTGGCAAAGTAGTTTATGCCAATGGCCAGCCCTTCTCGACTTGGTATGCTTCTACGTCTGGTGGTTATCAAGAATCATACACTAGCAATGGTTATAGCACTCCGGGTTTTTGGGACACACCTAATGGTCGTAGTGGTTGGACTAGTGCTGCTTATGAAAACATCGCTGGTTCGCCTTGGTTTTATAAGGCTTGGTATAAAACCCGATCTGGTGATGCTTGTGGTCGGAATAATCCCTGGCTAACTAGTGAAGAAATGGCCGATATTGTTAACGCGTGGGTGGTAATGTATGAGGGTGGAGGAGATAGTAGCCGAGTAACTCCCGAATCTTCTTGTTGGGGTGGCAATCCCTATTCAAAAGCCGAATTAGTAGCGATTGGTGGTTACACCAGTGTCAGTGGGGCAAGTGTGCAATATGCAGAAAACGGGGTCACTGCCACTGTTACTTTACAAACCAATAAAGGGAGTAAGACTATTGCCGGGACAGAGTTTTATAAAGTGTTTAATTTGCGAGCACCAGCTAGGATTTCGGTTAAGTCTGGCTTGTTTAATATTGAGAAAAAATAATTAATTAATTGAAGAAAACGAAAAAATAACCATTCATAGAATATCAAGTAGAATATCAAGGTTATCAAATTTCCAACAAGGTTATAAAATTACAAGCAAAGTTGGGGAATGCTTTACTAATTTTATTGAATTCCCTGCAAATATTTAGCGCTCCATGGTTGATAGTTACTGTAGTAGTAATCTTCGCGAATGACTTCACCGGCTTGGTTTTTGATGACATTAGTAAATTCAGTTTTAATTCCCGAACTTGCCCAATCAATTTGCTTAACTGTGCCAGCTGGAAGATTGGGATCTGGAATGTAGACTGGTTCGGGTGCCGGCTGGTAGCCCCATTTTCTATAATTAACGATTTCGGTTGACCGTCCGTCATTGGTACCATAAATTTTGACAGTCATGTATAAAGCCTCAGAGTCGTTGTTAAACTCTAGTAAGAGATGACCTGGCGTGTCATTAATAAAACGCAAATCAACATCGCCAGCATAAACCGTCGCATCAAAGCCTGGATCATTATTAATCTCGTAATAACTGACGCGGTAAGAGTGGGGTAGACGTCTAGTAATTTTTACGCCAGCATCGAGCAGTGCTCTAAATAAGGTGCTACTTGTTTGGCAAACTCCGCCACCGGCAGCCAGTTGCGTGGCGCCATCTTTAATAATGTAGGCCTCACGATACCCCATACTAGTATCAACATCGCCCAATGCCTGATTAAATGAAAACTCTTCACCGGGTTCAACAACGGTCCAATTAAGAATTTTGTTGGTTAAGTCAACATTGTAAACGCGACTGGCAATTGACCCATAATACCAACTTTCTCCAAAACCAATGAGTTCGTTGATGCCAAAATCATTGGTTTGCGCCAAAGTGATGTCAGCATCTTGACTTTCCATTGCCAACTGAAAGACATTGGGATCATTAGCTTGAATTTCCTCAAGATTTTGTCCATTTTCCAAGGCTAAAAGGATCTCAATTATTTTATTTTTTAAATTGGAACGATCGACGGTTAAACCTTTGAGGTCAGGAATAAATTGATCAACGATGATTTGTCCTGCCTCGTTGCGATGAAATTGAAAACTGGCATTCTGGGCGGGTCGATTGATCTGAGATGTTTTTTGCTCAATTAGTTTGATTAAGCCTTCTTCATCAAATAATTCTTCATTAATTCCATCAGGAAAACTTAAAATATTAATTAATTCTTGGTCGCTAAATGTAACCTGTTGCTGTTCGCCACTAAAAACTAGATTTTGGCCAACTAGCTGCTGGGCTCGAGCATAGGCTGCCTCAACTTGTTCTTGATCAAGTTGAGCGCTAGTTGAGGCGACAACGGCTGCTACTAGCAAGTCTTCTGTCTCCAATTCCAGCCAGGGGGTGGTCAAAACTGCTTTGATTTTCTCTCGGCTTTTACCTATGTGTAATTGGCGACCAGCTGCTCCTGGATTAATTACCAAGGATTGGGGGTTACCAGATTGCTTGAGTGTGGCGCTGGCTGTTTGTTGGTCAAGGTCGAAGCGTTCGGCTAATTCAGCCAGCGCCTTTAACATTTCTTCCTCGTTGATTGTGGCCTGAGTATAAAAGTCTTTTCTTTGCCAAATCTTTGGTAAGGCTTTAAAGAAATTTTGTTGTTTTGCATAACTCAGCGCTTGTTCCAGGGTCTGAGTAAAATTATCCTGCAAAGTTAGTTTAATGCTTGTCTCTTCAATTAAATTAGGATCATAAATAATTTGTAGTGGCACTTGCTTACTAGCTGTCGACCAATTACTCGCCAGTTTTTGTTCGGCCTCTGTTTTGCTCAATCCTCCCACATTTACATGGTCAATGTAAGTTCTTGGATAAAAACGTTCTTGGTAATAATTAATATAAATTTTGCTTAAAATTATTACTCCAAATAAAAGCAATGCGCCTAAAAGTAGCAAATACAAGTTTCTTTTGAAAAGGTGAAAGCTCGTCTTGATTGCTGGCAGAATTTTATCCATAATAGGCTATTAGCTTTACAATTATTGATTGTAGTGCTTTTAAATTTTTATGCCAAGTCAAAATCTACCCAAACCTAACGTTCCAGGTCAAACGAATGACCAGGGTCAAGCTAATCCCTCAGCCAAAGTTACTTCTGTCTTTCCTAAGACTACTCCAGGTATTTCCTCTAGAGAAAATCCAGCTGGGCGACCACCAGCCAAACCTACTTTGACTCCCAATCAACCACTCACTCAACCAGGTGATTTGAGTCAATCTCAAACGATTTCTCCGATTGCTTCAGCTACTTCTCGCCCGACTACCCCGGCCACCAAGATGGCAATGCCAAAGGATTTAAATGACAAAGAACAAAAAATACAGATGCCTCAGCCTTTTGTTCCTAGCGAAATCCAGTCTACTGCTAAGCCTGTCATTGCTCCCGCTGCAAAGGTTTTAACTACTGACGCTGGAGTATCAACTGAGGACTTAGAATTAACTCAACCAACCAGTGCTCCTCAGCCAAATTCAGCCAATGATCAACCAACAGTTGATACTAAAGACCTTAAAAATGGTAAAAATGTTCAGCCACCAAAGAAAAAAGGGAAATTTCCACTACCAAAGCCAATCTTAATTCTTTTGCTTCTTTTAGTTGTGGGGTTGATTGGTTTTGTAGTTTTTAGAACTTTTTTTGCTGGTGGTGCCAAACCTACGCCTGTAC
>JAGOOB010000035.1 GCA_017992725.1 Candidatus Woesebacteria bacterium
ACCAAGTTGTATTCAATTTTTTTCCTCTCTATAATGATGCTGTGCAAGCAGAACTTTTTAAGCTCCAGCAAGTACTGGCTAATTTTTTGATTGATCAATTGGAAAATAAAGAAATTTCAATTAAACGCGCTGCCGAAATTGCCAAGCAAGCTTTAAGTATTATTCCAGACGAAGAAAATCCGAATATTAAACTAGATGAAATTGAGCAACAATTAATAACTATCCCTGAATTATCTAAATTAGATTTCAAGTTAATTTTGAAATAATAGCGATGAAAGATACTGGAGGAATTGAAATAATTGAGGAGAAGCCAGCTAAAAAAGATGCTGTAGTTAATAATGTTGTAATCGATAAAGACGAGCCACCAACTAAACCAATGGTGCCTGAGGCCGATCACTTACCAGAAAACCAAGCGGACAAAGTAGAAAATTCAGCAGAAAATTCAGCAGAAAATCCAGAGCAATTTTCCAGACTAAAGCGCTGGTTCGGTATTTTGCGGCAAGTTTGTCAGGAAAAGCCTAGGTTAGTACTAAAAAGTTTACAGAATCCAAAAACTTTAATTGAGAAATCTCCCGATGACGCGTTAGCTGTTCAGGCAGAAAAATTTCGTTGGACAACCATTGATCAAGAGCGAGCCAGGATTAAATTTGAAAAAAAAGGTATTGATCCAGACAAAGCTATTGGAGTAATTAACTTTTTAAGGAATCATGCTCAACAGAGTTATTATCCTAGAGACAAAAATGGTTTGCCGGATATTGATCGGCGTTTTCAGGCTAATTATCAATATGATTTTAATAAAGATTTTAAATATATTAGTGAATTGGTAAGTTTGAACGATGATCCGGTTGGTTTATTGGAAAATATTAAAAATATTGTGGTATTAGATGAATTTTTCTCCTTAAAAGATCTAGTTGACTACACCAAGTCAGTAGCTGGTAATCCTCGGGCTAATGAAATTCTTAGTCAAATTAAGTTGTTAAAAAATACTAAAAAAATCAACGTCGCTTATAATTTAAAGTTGGTTGAGGGAGAAAATGGCAAAGTTGAAGCCTATTTAGGATCAGGATTTGGTTACGAGCCATTTATAGTTGAGCCCCTACAATCTTTCGCCAAAATTGATGAAAAAACTTATCAAGAATTAACTTCTCAAGAAAATATGCTGAGGGTTCAAGAATTATGGACTCGTCTTGCTGGTGAACAACCGCTTGAGCTGCAATTTTTACCAGGTCTTGTAAAATTAGCCCACAATCCACAATTAGAATTGCTTTTTCTGAAAACATTGGAGGCTAATGGTGGTTATGTTGGCTCTAATGAACGACGTTTCGGCGAACAATTTTTGTGGTATTCTCACGCGGATCGATTCGATTGGACGATCAGTAGACTTGAACAAATGCTTCAAGCTGTTCCAGAGATATTTGATTTGCTTGATAACGGTTTTGTCTTGCACCGCGATATTTTGCGTATTAATTATGAAAACTTTGAGCGGGCCACTGATATTAGTGAACTAATTGAACGCAAAGAAGAATTAGTCGCTGCTGCTAATGATTCAGAGTTAATGCTCAGAGCCAGTATCCTAAAAAAACATGGTTTACAAATGCCGATGGTGAATGTGAGTCAAGATTATTTGAATTTTGTGCGAACTTCTGATCCAGATCGTTTAGAAAAAGCCCTGACTATCTATGAAGTTGCCAAAGGGGTTTTTAATACCGATTTAGTAGACAACTATTATAGTGATATGCACAAGCGGTTTGACATCTGGCGGAAAATCGGAGACGAGTGGGCTAATTTTTCAGTAACCGACATCGCCGAAATTTTTGAGTTAGCGAATAAGCATAAAGACGTGTTGGCAAATTATAATCTACTGGACTGTGGACTTTTAGATAATCTTGATTCAATTGACACTCTTCGCCAAAGGGTGCAGGCTCTCATCAATCCAGAAACTCAAACAATTCTTCGTGATAATATTTTTAATGATTTTTTAAAACTTCATTCTGATTATGAAATGAGTAGCACTCGTTTACCGGCCTTGATGAAAAATCCCGAAGCTTATTTGGCTCTTTATGCAAAAAAAGATTTGTTTTATCAAAGAGTTCAAGCATTAATCAATGAAAAAGTGAACGTTTTTGGTGATCTGTTTTCCTTTTATCGCTTGGTGCAATTTACTGAGGATGAATTTAATCAACTGAAAAAGGACTTATCAAGTGCTATTGACTATAAAAAAATACCATTTAAATACTCTACCTTACAAAAATTTGATTTGTTAAGTAATTTTAACGAAGATGAGAAAGAAAATTTATTAAAAAATTTAAAATCACTAGGTGTTGAAAGTAGTACTCAAAGTCTTTACGAACTTAATCTTGATGGTTTGGAAAAGTATATTAGTTTAAGTGACGCCGAGCGACAGCAAGTATTTGATCTAGCACAAAAATTATTTGCTGATTTTAATTTGTTAATTACCGATCGGACAGACAGCAATAAACTTTATTTAGATTTTTATGCTGATTTAATTAATAATCCACAAGATCAGCAATTGTTTTTTCAATATCTTAACCTGCATCAACAATATTTTTTGCAATTCCTTAATAATTTAGATAAATCTTCACATAACAAAAGCGATATTTCTAAATATATGCATCTTTATGCTAATTATTTTAGGCAATTGCTTAATAATCATCAGGGTGAAGCTGATTTTGTGATTAGTGAATATATCGATCAAGAAGGAGTCATTAAGGAGAAATTTTTACAAGAGCTATTAATCACTACTCACCCTTCTGAATATGCAAAAATTTCTATTTTGTTATCAGATCAATCTTTAGCCAAGATGGATGAAAAAGATCAAAGATTCTGGACTTACTGGCGCCAATCGAGGAGTTATTTGTGTGCTTTTTTGCTTGAACATCGAGCTGATTTTGACCGTCTGGTAGTAAACGGAGTGGCCACGGAAGATTTAATCATTGAGTTGCTTAGCATTAAGCAAAACGATCTAAGACATAATTTAATTGATTCATTGTTGGAAGATCCACAAGTTTTAGCCAACATGAGTGAAGACAGTCGGCAATTTTGGACTTATTGGAAAAATAAGAAGTTTCCTTTACAAGATTTTTTAATTAAACGTCGTGAGGATTTCAAAAAATTTGTTATTGATGGAGTTGCCACCGAAACTCTTTTAATTGAACTATTTAAGCTTGAACAAAATAATACTTTTATGATGAACGAGGTATTAAGAGATCCACAAGTTTTAGCCAACATGAGTGAAGACAGTCGCCAATTTTGGGCGTTTTGGCAAAATGGTCCACCTTATTTAGAAAAAGTACTAATGAATAATAGAGAGCGCTTCAATGAATTTGTTAAAGATAATCAACCAACTTATCAGCTTATTGCTTTTTTAGCTAAAGAAGAGCCAGCTGAATTCTTAGGAGATAAACATTCTGGATTAACCGATATTAGCCACTTCGCTCAACATGAAAAAACCATAATTCTAACTAACTTGTTAGAAGGCTTGACTAAAAATCAACATTTAATTAGTACCCATTTCAATGTAATTCATCAAGAGCTCAGCGCTCATTTAAAGGAAAATGGTCACCTGAGTGAAGCCTTACAAGCGCCGTTTCAACAAGCTTTTGGTTTTGCTTTAACTGAGGATTTTATTAGAAAATCGGATAGTTTTTATCAAGATTTACACGCCGAACAATACGCTGCTTTAATTACTGATCCTGAAGCTTATTGGGTGAGCAATAGTCCTTTACTCACTGTATTCGAACAAGTTGGTTGGCCAATGAAAGATTTTGATAGATTTCGTAGTTTAGTGCAAAATCCTGTCACTAACGATATTTTAAGGACGACTGATAGGCAATTATTAATTGATTTATCAAAAGATATTGGTCTGAATCCTAATAACATTTTTTACATGAATAAAAATTCGCTAAATTGGTTACGATCTGGCCTGAATGATGAAAAGCGAAAAGCTTTTTTCAAAAAAATCCTGAACGAAAAACCTTCTAGTTTCAACAGTTGTGTTGATGCATTTAATTTAATAGGTTCAGAAAACGTTGATCAAGTGGTTAGCGAACCCCTATATACCGAAAGACTATTGGAGGCTATAGAAGAATTTGGCAACATTACTCCTTCTTTAGTGACAGCTTACATTTTAAATCCAAATGAGCATGCTCAAGAAGAGTATCGCGAAAAAGTTCATAATTTCCGCCGAGATGTTCACCATAATGTTCCAATTAAACCTTTGGCCGAAGGTATTGGTGGTATAGATTTTTTAGCCGACATGATAGCCATGACTTTTCCTGGAACCAATTACGAGCAAATTAAAAAAGATTTAGTAGTTTTGGAGGATCGATGCGCTGACATTGCAGATTTAAAGATACGCGAGAAGGGTTATCAGGGGAAAATTGTGTCGGGAGAGAAGATTGCGCAGTTAAAAGATGAGAACAAACCAATAGAAGAAGGAGTAATTAACCTAATCAAAGTGATTTTTGCTGATCAACAAGAAGAGACTTATTTAAAACAAGGTGGCGATGTCAACCTGGCTTTTCAAGGATGGGCTAGATTATTAGTTGAGGCAGGCGCCACTAATCAAGAGGTGTTATTTAAAGATAATTTACCAGAAGTAATAGCTTGTAGCCGTGTTTCTTTGGGAGACAAGCTAGCGATGTTTGCCGAGAAGATTGCTGGTGATACATCACAATTATCTGCTAAAAATGATGTGTTAAATAAAGCAAAGGAATTATTTGGCATTTATTATAAAGACAACGCTTCCGAGGCGATTACTTTATTCCTCGAACAACATCAAGAGCAAGCGAGAACTTTACTAGGTAGATTGAGTGAAAAAAAACTAAATGCGTTAGAAAAAAATATTGCCAATTCTAAATCAATAAGTGAAGAGAGTCGGGCTAATTTCAAGACAATTATTGAGAATTTGCGCGATAAAGAATTAGCAGAAGCTGAAAGAACAAAATCATTAGCTCAACTACTGGCTTTTATGACTGAACGCAGTATTTTTGCTGGACCAGTCGGTTTGAGGAAAAAAGTCAGCAAAGAAACAGACAAAATTGTTCTTAAAGATAAAACAGGACAGGAAGTTGATCCTGATTTAATCATGACGGGTTATCTAAATAAAAATGTAGCCTCATACTTTGCCAAAAATACAGCAGGAGTTTGTACGGCTGGAAATCAAGAACTATTTAATCGACCAGATCACTTTCATGTTAACTTAGTTAATAGAAAAGGGATCGTAGTCGGTAATATTCAGGGTTACCGTTTAATGCTGGATGACCAACCAGCAATTATTTTCCGAGGATTTAATCCCTCGACTAGTATTATTTCGGCCACCAATGCTGAAATGTTATGCGATCAAATGCTAGATATGGTGAAGCAAATAGCCAAGGACAACAATATTTCGCAAGTATTTATTCCAGAACAAGATTCTTGGCATCCATTGTCAAATCGAGTTGGCGAGGGAGTAGATAAATACTTTGTTAACAAATTTTATCGGCCAGAAAACAAAGTTTCATTCCCCTTTGCTATCACCAGTATTAAAACAGTCAATACTTTTTATCGGATTAGCTAGTTTTTTAGGGGTATTTTAATAATGGTCCCAGTGCCAAAAGGGCAACCTAATAAGCTTAAATTGGTGGCATTAGAAAGCATTATGTTAAGGAGTGGTGGGGATGGGGAAGTCGGGGTAAAATTAGATAATGGTTAAATTGAAAAAAAAGAAACCGATCAAATTTCAAGTCAGGGCTAAACCCCACACTAAACCCAAATTCCACTGTTTTCGTTTAGTCAAAATTCATTTTTTAGGCCAGGCAACCATTTTTTGTACCATACTATGTTTAATTTTGTTCTTTTTCACTTATTTTTTATCTAATTTAGCTGTTGCAGAGGAAGTAATTAATTTCTTAAGTTATGTGATAATTATTAGTTTTTTTGCCGCCCTGTTTTTTGCCACATTAAGTATTTTTTATCATCTATTCAAGTTTCTCAAAAAACTTTACAAAAAAATTAAAAATTGTGAACTTGTTCAACGTTTTCTTCAGCGCCTAAAAAAATATTTTCATCACCAGCAGCAAAAAATCAAAGCCATGGATAAGCGCCCCATCATTGCTGGTTTAGTTATTTTGCTTGGCTTGGCCGTCTGGTTGCTGCCGGCCTTTATCTACAATGAGTTGGAAAGTAAATTTCGCCAAAATGGTATGCTCGCGGATAGTTATTTTTATCAAGCTGATGAAAGCATTTATACCAGACAGCAGGGCGGTGCTAGTTCTTATTACGATACATTATTTGCGGTCGGTGACGAAATAGAATCTCAATTAAAAAGTAGTTTGGATTATATGCAACTGGCCCAAGAATACAATAAAAAACAACGATTGTGGCTGATTTTTTTAGGTCAAGATTATAAGGATTATCATCAAGCCAAAACTGCCAGTTTTGATCGTTATTACCAGAGTCGACAGCAATTTTTAAAACTAAAAGAACAAGAACATTT
>JAGOOB010000004.1:0-15260 GCA_017992725.1 Candidatus Woesebacteria bacterium
CCACTCCCCAACCAAAAGCAAAACCACGATATTTTTTGCTATCAATTCCACCAGCTGTTAACACATTGGGATGGACCATGCCTGCTCCCCCGACTTCGTGCCAACCAGATTTGCAAAAACGACAATTAACCTTTTTATTATTTTCATCTTTGACATAACCGGTTCCCCCACAAATTTGACAACTGAAATCAACTTCAAACGATGGCTCAGTAAATTGAAAATGAAACGGTCGAATTCGGCTTTTTGTCTCTGGTCCAAAAAACTCTTTAGCAAAGTAATCAATCGTGCCTTTTAAGTGTTGAATGTTAATATCCTGATCAATGACTAAACCTTCAAACTGGTGAAACATTTGGGTATGAGTGTTATCACTTTGACGTCGGTAGCAGCGACTAATATTGATCATGCGAATGGGTAATCGCCCCTTCACTCTTTCCATTTCTCTTACCTGACCATTGGAGGTGTGAGTGGTAAGCACGACTTTGCCCAGTTTAGGATCAGCGGGTTGATCGACAAAAAAAGTTTCCCACTCATCTCGCGCTGGATGATTAGCGGGCATATTGAGAGCAGCAAAAACGTAATGATCCCAATCTACCTCTGGGTAATCGCCTCTCACAAAACCAATTCTTTCAAAGATTTGACTAATTTCTTCAATGGCTTGACTAACTGGATGTAAATGACCGCTGTTTGATTTTATTCCTGGTAAACTTAGATCTAGGCGCTCATGGACCAGTTCTTGTTGTTTTTGACTGTCTGCCAAGGCTGTTTCCAAGTCTTTTTTTAATTGATTCAGTATTTGGCCAAATTCTTTTTTATCTTCACTTCTTTTTAGATTTTTAATCTGACCAGCTAATTCATTAAACAAACCTTTTTTACCAAGATATTTAATGCTTAACTGCTCAGTGTTTAATTGTTTGCGTTCTGCTTGAAATTGACTGAGTAATGCTTGGCTTTGCTTAACTAAATCTTGGTAGTGAGACATTGTTTAATTTTCTTTCTTATTTGGCTCCTTGTATTTTAACAGCTTTCAGCAGGATTGAGCAAATTACTTGAAGTCGCACAATCCAAGTCTACCTAATTTTGCTAACCACTGCCGTTTGGGGCACACTGTTGTTGTGTTGAGATATTTATTTTTGGCTTTTGACCACAATTTCTTTGAAGGTGTCAAAATCACTAACGGCTAATTCGCTTAAAACCTTGCGGTTAAGAGCGATTTTAGCTTTTTTTAAATTATTGATGAATCTGGAATAATTGAATTGTTGGTTGATTTGTTTTAACCCAGCATTAATTCGAATGATCCATAGTTTACGCATGTCTCTTTTGCGCAGTTTGCGACCGACATAAGCATACTGTCCAGCATGTAGTGAAGCTTCTTTGGCTCTCTTGTATAGACGACGATTAGCACCGCGAAAACCCTTATTTAATTTTAGAATTTTTTTGTGGTGGCGACGTCTGACAACACCAGTTTTAGTTCTTGGCATAATATCTTTCTGAAAATTTAATTAAGACCGAGCATCTTTCTAATTTTTTTAGCGTAAGGGCCTTTAACTTCGACGGGAATACGATAATTACGAATCGCTTTTTTACTCTTATTTCTTCTTAAGTGACGTCGATTTTGAATTCGGCGCATCACCTTACCACTACCAGTAATATGAAAACGACGAGCGGCGCCTTTTCTGGTTTTAACTTTGATTTTTTTCATGACTTTCCTTATTTCTTATCTTCTTTCCCTAGTGGCGCGAGCTGAGCTTGGAGTTTTTTACCAATTAATCGTGGCTCAACTTCCACTTTAGCTAGATCTTCAGTGTCCTGAATGATTCTAGCAAAGACTTCATAACCAGCTTCTTTATAGGCGATCTGTCGCCCTCTAAAGAACAGAGTAATTTTGACCTTATGACCCTTAGTTAAAAACTCTCTTAACTGTTTGAGTCGAGTTTGGTAATCACCCTCTTCTATTACTGGTGAGAAACGTAGTTCTTTAAGATCTTGAATTTTTGACTTTTTTCGATTATCAGCTTCTTTCTTTTTCAGCTGATATTTAAATTTCGATAATTCAATAATCTTAACAACTGGTGGCTGAGTCTTTTCGGTAATTAATACCAAATCTTTGCCTTCATCCATGGCTTGCTGAAAAGCCTCTCTGGATGACATAATGCCCACCATTTCTCCATGTTCTGTTAAAACGCGCACTTGTGGAAAGTGAATATGAGCATTCGCTTTCACAAATAAGTTATCTTTTCTTTGTTTGTTGTATTTTTTTCTGATCACCTGAGGTTTAGAATTATACTATAAATTAAACAAAAAACTAGTAAGTAATCTCTGGAAACGGTTTTTTCTGCGAAGATTAAATTATTTCCAGAGATTATTATAACATGAGACAACCGACCATAAACAGATTGATTTGACCTACGTGATCCAGTATAATCCAGGACGTTTAGTGATCGAGCTTGTAGCTCAGTTGGTTAGAGCGCTTCGTTGACATCGAAGAGGTCAGAGGTTCGAGTCCCCTCAAGCTCACATTTTGGGTTTTTAACCACCCATATTCATTCCAAAATTTCTTTCGCTATTCATGGCATCGTGGACATTTTTACTTTTGCTGAAATCGAAAGCGGTGCCGCGTCCGCGTTTACCCTTGCCTGAAACTTGATTCATCCAGGTTTTAGCACTAGAAACTTGTTCACGTAGCAATCCAATCCATTCACGAAGTTTATGGAAAAAGTTAAAAAAGCCAATACCAGTAATACCGGGATCGACGACTTCTCTACTCAGGGCTGAATCAATTTCTTGATCTAACTCTTTGACCTCTTCAGCCAGCATTTTTAACTCATCTCTAGTAGCTTCTAACTCTTTCAAATTCTTTTCTGCTTGGGCAGCAAAAATTTCGTGTGTGTCGACGGGATTAATTTGCTCATGAAGTTTACGTCGCAGAGCTTCTTTTTTTTGCTGAGCCAGCAAATCTGCTTGTTCGTTGGCTGATTGCTCATTTAGAGGTGGCAAAAAACTTCCACCAGCGCGACTTAATGCCTGAGCAAAAGGATCGAGTTCGGGTTTTGGTGGCTCATTCTGGGGTGTATAGGTACCAGCATTTTTTTCACTCTCCAACAGCGCTCGAGCAAGAGCGCCACTTTGATTAGTCGATTGCTTTCTCGCCGCTTGGCCACTAATATTTTGATTCAAGTTATTCATGATTGTAGCGTGTTTAAAAAAAAGGACAATTAATACTAAAATTGCTTAATTAATTCGAGCTTATATTATAGGATCAAAGTGATACAAAGTCAAGTTTTACCTCTGGATTAATCAAAACTATAACATTAATCTTTGACTAAGGTTTCAATAGTTTGGCGACGCAACAATTGAGCTTTAAAACTGGTTAGATATTGCTCATGGTTGGCAATTTGGTCACGGAGTTTGTCGTCTTTGATTTCAGCGAGAGCTTTTTTTAAAGCTTGATCATCCACTTTGAGTTGTCGCTCTTTGGCAATGGCAGCCAGAATAAAATCAATTTGTAACCGATTTAAGACTGTACCAGCTATTTCATTACCTAATTGCTCTAGATCAATTTGACGTTGTTCTAAATACTTTTCAACGCTGATGTTGTAGCTCGCTAATTGCTCCTTAAAATTTTCAAATTCAGCTTGAGTTTCTCGCCTTAATAATAATTCAGCAATACTGGGTCGAATATTAACAACAAGCTCGCGCAAGATGTGCTGATAATAAATTTCTTGTTCCTGATCTGGGGAGAGTTTGCTTATCTGTTCTGACTTTTGCTGCTGATCCTTATCGCTGGTATTGGTTTTTGTCACTTTTGGGGGATTTTTTTGTTCTGCCTGTTGATTGTGCTTTTTGATGAATTCTTTGGCTGCTTGTTTTCCAGCTTTGATATATTTTTCATAATTTTTTAGATCAATTGATGGAGCCTCAGCAAAATGGGCCTCCAGCACCCAATCTTCACCTTTTTTGATCGAAATTAGGTGATATTCGGGGGCGGTAATAGGCTGTTTTTTTGCTTTTTGCAGAGCTTCAATATATTTTTTAGGTAAAATATCTTGTAGCATGGTTTCAGCTACTTTTTCCAAAGAAATTTGTTTCTCGGCGATGTTTAACGGAACTTTACCTTGACGAAAGCCCTCGATTTTCATTTTTTTAGCCAAATCAGCTAACGCCTTGTCGTAAGGACCTTTTAATTCTGACCAAGGAATGGTGATCGTGATTTTATCATTTGGCGCTATCAGCGATGGCTTCGCTTCTTGAGTAGAATTAGTTTTTTTGGCTGTTTTAGTTCCACTTTTGGAATTATTTGTTTCAGTCGCTTTTTTGGTTTTTGTTTCCGATGTGCTTTTTGCCATAGGCTAGCATTATACCCTATGATCACCAAGCTGTTTAGTTTAAATTTGACTTAACTGCTCCATTAAGCGACAGGAGTATCCCCATTCATTGTCATACCAAGCAACAACTTTTAAGAGATTGCCATCAATAAGTTGGATCAGGGGTAAATCAACTACGGCGCTGTATTCACAACCAATAAAATCGCTAGAAACTAAGGGTTCTTGGCTAACAGCGACAATTCCCTTATATTTGCCCTTGGCAGCTTCAATAAATACTTGTTTGATTTCTTCCAGGTTGCTTGCTTTGCTTAAAACAAAAGTAATATCAGACAATGACACGGTAGGCGTTGGCACGCGGATAGCTAAACCATCAAACTTATTTTTCAAGCTGGGAATGATGTCGGCAGTAGCTTTGGCAGCGCCTGTGGAAGTAGGTACCAGATTAATGGCTGCTGCTCTAGCGCGACGCAAATCCTTTTTATGTGAATTATCATGTAAATTTTGGTCACTGGTATAGGAATGAATAGTAGTTAAAATTGCTTTTTCAATCCCAAAATTATCTTCAATAATTTTGACGATTGGTGCCACACAATTGGTGGTACAAGAAGCATTAGAAAAAATATTTTTAGTTTGATCAAGCTCATTGACGCTAATCACTCCAGTACTAATCAAACCCTCTGGATCTTCTTTACCAGGTGCAGACAAAAGTACTTTTTTGGCTCCGCCTTTTAGATGAAGAGCTGCTTTTTTTGCTTTATCAAAAGCCCCAGTAGCTTCTAAAACACTATATACTCCGTATTTTTCCCAGGGTATTTTAGCTGGGTCGCGTTCAGCAGTGACTAAAATTTTGTGATCGGCAACCATGATGTAACCTAATTCAATTTCTCCTTCCTTTAATTCCTCAACTTTTTTTAATTGTTCAAAAGTGATTTTGTCGCTGAAGGTTCCATAGGTGCTATCGTATTTGAGCAATTTGACCCAACCCTCAAGATCCATTGATCCAGATGTATTAATGACTTTTAGATCAAGTTCTTGGCGGTGTTTTGCAAACCAAACGCGAAAAGCGAGGCGACCGATCCGACCCAGGCCATTAATGGCAAAATTTTTCATAGGCAGTTTCCTTTTTTATATTGTTTATAGCTTAATAAACTTTTTTTTGAAACGCAAGAATTTCCAACGCCAATTGTCTGCTAAGTTGTAAATTTTATAGATTGGATAATTGTTAACCAAATCATAAGTACCAATATATTCGACTAATTTACCACCATAACTCCGTTTAAAACGATGAAAACCATACCAAGGATCTTTGGGGTCAGGATTGGGCCCTAAGGCTCCCCACATATCAAATAATTGACATTGTTGTTTTTGACCAAAGCGGATAGCTTCCCACATCATTAAATTGCTGGCCATTACCTCACGATGTTGACTACTCGAAGCACCATAGGGATAGTAAAGTACATCATTAAAAACAAAGAGAATCCAGACAACCAATACTTGCCCTTCAAAACTTGCTTTTAAGATATGCATAATATTGCTATCTTTAAGAGTAGCCCACATTTGACGAAAGTAATCAGGCGAATGAGCATAAAAAGCTTGCCTTTTGGTGGTCTCTTCAAGAATTTTGAGGTAATCTTCCAAACCTTGTTCGCTATTGTCTTCGACGACGGTGACCCCTTTTTTAATCGCTAACCGAGTGTTGTAGCGAGTTTTGCTAGTCATCTTAGCCAGTAGTTCTTCTTCAGACAGAGTTAAGTCGAGGTGAAAGGTAAATGGAGTAAAAAGAGGGCGTCCCGTTTCTACTTGATAATTTTGCAGAAATTTGATGCTGGGATGATCTTGATGATTTTGGTCTAGTTCTTTGGTCACTGCTGGCTCTAATTTAATAAAAATTGCATCATGTTTTTGCGCCAACTGTTGGAGTGTACTCAATTGTTCCTCATCTGGCTTAAACCCTTTGGGAAAATAACCAACTTTTTTATTAATTAAAGGCAATTGATGAAAAGTGACAGTCATGGCTTTTTTTAATTGGCCAGCATCAAAAAAACCAATGCGTTCTACTTCTAAACCGGTTTTTCGGCGAAACTCGCCCCACTCATATGATTGAATAGGATGATCGACGACGCGATTATATAAATCCTTTTCTTCAGGTCTAATGTTACGGATAAGCATAAATTACGATTATTCATTATAAGAGAAAAAAGCAGAGTTGTCAGCCGGCTCTTTAGTCATCTAAAAAATCTTTAATTTCAAGATCGCCACTGAGCAACGCATCTAATTGTTCATCGTCAATAATTAGTCGTTTGCTCTTTACGGACAATCGAGTAGATTGCCGTTTAGTTTTTTGATTTGGTCGCTGTTGCCAGTCATTGATTGTTTCATCGAAATGCCGACTAATGGTGAGGAGTCGTTTATCAATTTCACTCAAAAAGCGACTAGGTAAATTTTGTTGTTGTTGCCCAAATTGATAGCGATTGCGGGCGTAGGTAAAAATTAATTGTTTTTTAGCTCGGGTGATGCCGACATAACATAACCGTCTTTCTTCTTCTAATTCTTCTTCGTTAAACATTGAGCGACTATGAGGCAATAGGCCTTCTTCCATGCCAATCATAAATACAATCTCAAATTCTAAGCCTTTGGCAGAATGAAGACTCATTAATTTAATTCCTCCACTTGGCTGATGGTTTTTCCCCTCTGGTAGATAACCATCTTGAACTAAAGCCACATTTTCTAAAAAGACCAAAGTATCCTCAAATTGGCTGGCGACATTAATTAATTCTTCAATATTGTCTAGGCGATTTTGATCATCAGGATTTTTGATATCGAATTTTTCTAGATAATCTGTCGTTTTTAATATTTCTTGCAGAGCTAAAGCAGGATTGCGCAAAATATGTTCATCCACTTTTTTTAGCCACTCGCGAAAATTTCTGAAACGCCTTTTCCCTAGCTTGATAGTTCGATTTAAACTGGGACTATCAAGCTCATTGACCGCTAAGCGCAAATAAGCCAGCAAATCTTTGATCTCTTTGCGCTGGTAAAATTTGACTCCACCAATGATTTGGTAACTTAAACGATGACGGATAAAAGCTTCTTCAATTGCTCGAGATTGAGCATTAGTTCGATAAAGAATGGCAATTTGATCTAGTGAATCTAAATAATTTTTTTCAATAATGTCCGCAATTTTTTCTGCTTCCAGTTCACTATTACTTAATTCATATAGCTGAATTTTTGCTTCATCGTCACTATGGCGATCGGTCCACAGTTGCAAAATTGGATGTAGTTGGTTTTGTTGGATGACTTGAGTTGCGGCATCTAAAATATTTTGGGTGGAGCGATAATTTTGTTCCAAACGGTACTCTTTGAGTTGTGGAAAGTCGATGCTCAGTTGTCGCAAATTACGATAATCAGCGCCTCTCCAAGCGTAAATACTTTGTGAAAAATCCCCGACCACGAAAAGATCGTTTTGTGGTTTTGCCAAAATTTTGCTAAGTAAATATTGAACTTTATTAGTATCCTGAAACTCATCGATTAACACATATTTGAACTGATTTTGATATTGCTGCCGAATATCGGCATGTTCTTTGAGGAGTTGGTAACTTAAGATCAACAAATCATCAAAATCCAGCGCGTTTTCTGCTTTAAGTCTTCTTTCATAAATTTTATAGATTTTGGCGACTTTTAGATCAAAATCGTTGTTGGCGCTATTTTGATAATCAATCGGACTTAATAATTGATTTTTAATTTGACTGATGAGCGATTGCAAAACAGTGAGTTTGAACTCCTGTTGATCAATGTTTTCTTGTTGGCAGATATTTTTTAGCAATTGCAACTGATCTTGATCATCATAGATAGTAAATTGAGCACTAATTACTCGCTGATTGATGGTTAATTGAGGATGTTTTTGACTTTCTAAGCGCAGAATTTTCACTCCTAAGCTGTGAAAAGTGCCAGAGAACATGAGCTGTTTACCCGTGTAGGTAAGAACCCGTTGCTTCATTTCATTAGCCGCTTTATTGGTAAAAGTTAGAAGTAAAATTTCTCTTGGTTGTGCTAATCCTTCTTTGATTAAATAAGCTACGCGACTCGTTAACACTCTTGTTTTACCACTTCCCGCCCCAGCTAAAACCACAGCTGGTCCACCGTTATGTAAAACTGCTTGTCGCTGTTCGCTATTGAGCTGGTCTAGGATTTCCTGACTTTCAAACATGATTTTTATCCTAGCATAAAAATGGCTTAAATTGCTTTGTTAATGGCTTTTGGCTAAAATGAAAATGTGCAAAAAACCATACTGTTGAATTGGAAAGCTAATAAAAATATCCTGGAAGCTGAATACTGGTTAAATAATTTCCCCAAAAATTTACTGGACAAGAAAAGCGATTTTAAATTAATTATTGCTCCCCCACTGCCTCTGTTAAGTCAAATGCGTCGCTTAATTGATCATCAACAGTTGCCAATTTCATTGGCGGTACAAGACATTAGTGCCCAAAAGGCTGGGGCCTACACGGGTGAGGTGGTAGCCAAAAATTTAGAATTTTTGGGTGTAGAAATGGCCATTATTGGTCACAGCGAACGACGACGGCTATTCAATGAAAACTGCCAATTAGTGGCGACCAAAGTCCAGAGAGCGTTAGAAGCTGATATCGGCGTAGTGTTGTGCTTGGATGAACCAGATTTTCCAGAACAAGCCAAATTGCTGACTCAGCAGGAAAGGAACAAAATCAGCGTGGCTTATGAGCCGGTTTCAGCCATTGGTAGTGGCCAAGCAGTGGCGCCACCGCAAGTGAGTAAATTTTTTACTAAACTCCGCCAATATTTTCCCTTTAATCCACTAATTTATGGTGGCAGTGTCGATCCAAGCAATATTAAAGATTTTTTAGCTATTAGTGATGGGGTGTTGGTTTCCAGTGCTGCGTTGGAGATTAATGATTTCGTGCGATTGATGCAAGCGATTATTTAATTTGTCAGTGATTATTTAATTACTAATTGCGCCTGAATTTTTTTAACTCTGGACTTGAAAAAATGTACTATTTGTATATATTCTGATAGATAGTGAAAATTAAAGAAATTATTTTTTTAGGACTGATTTTAGTGGTTTCCTTATTGGTGCGTCTGTGGCGACTAGATATTCCTCAGGAAATGTATTTTGATGAAATTTATCATGTGCCAGCAGTGCAAATGCTGGCGGCCGGTGATTTTCAAACGCCTTTTGAATGGTGGCACCAGGCCGACTGGCCAATTTATTATGATTGGCTCCATCCCCCGCTAGCTAAATATATTCAGGCCTTGTCTCTCAATTTTTTTGATTTTTTACCAGCACCAGTGGCTTGGCGTTTGCCTTCAGTAATTTTTTCTTTAATGTCTCTCTTGGTTTTCTATTTTTTTGCCAAAGATGTGGCTTTAAGCTTACTCACTAGGCAAAAGATTGATCAGCGTCTTTTTAACAAGCAAAAAGTGGAAGATTTAGCCATTAATTTTGCTCTGATCTCGAGTTTATTATTAGCCAGTGATGGTTTATTTTTGGTGCAAAGTCGGATCGCGATGAATGATATTTTTTATTTGTTTTTTGCCTTAGCTGCTAGTTATTGTTATTTCCAGTATTATCGTCACCAAAATTTGATAGTGTTATTTCTCACTGGTGTAATGCTTGCGTTTGCTTTGAGCACGAAGTGGTCGGCAATTTGGTTAATTGGCTTTTTTTTCATTTTGGAACTATATCAGCTAATTAAAGAAAAAAAATTACAACAACTGCCTTTTACTATTTTTTCTTTATTATTAACTCCTGTGTTTGTTTATTTTTTAATTTTCACTCCGTATTTTTTGAGTGGAAAAACACTGACTGATTTTTATCAACTACAAAAACAAATTATCATTTTTCAGCAAAACTGGGCCAGTCCCCACCCCTATCAATCAAGTCCTTTAGCGTGGATGATAAATTGGCGACCAGTTTGGTATTTTGCAGATTTGACTGAAAATAATTGGCGGAAGGATATTTTTGCTCAAGGTAATCCCGTGCTTTTTTTATATTTCTTGTTTTTACCGATATTTTTGTGGTGGTGGCAAAGATCTTTAAAGACTAAGCGCGCAATAACGAAATGGCGCAATCTGCTTGTGCAAAAAACCTATCTTTTATTAATTTGTTTATTTTTTGCTTCTTTTTTACCATGGATCGTGGTGACAAGACCGATGTTCTTTTATCATTTTTTACCAGCTCTACCCTATTTAATTTTAATTGTTACTTGGCCAATCTATTTATTTATTTTGAGTCGTCAATCTCAGCAGCAGCGACAACTGCTACTTTTTCATTTTTTGTTTTGGCCGGTCCTAATTGCCATCATCTTTTATCCGCATTGGACAGCCTTACCAGTGCCTGAAGCGGCAAGTAATTATCTTTACTTTGTCCTACCAAGCTGGCGATAAGGTATAATTTGCTAGTTAAGAATTTTATAAAAAACATATGACAAGAATTGCAATTATTGGTGGTGGTTTTGGCGCCCTGAATCTTGCTTGGCGACTAGCAAATCTTGATTCTAAAGAACAATTGAACATTGATATCTTTGAAAAAGAGGCGCAATTGGGAGGCATGGCCGGTGGTTTTCAAGAGAAAAATTGGGCTTGGACGTTTGAAAAACATTATCATCACCTATTTGCCAAAGACAGAGCTTTCCAAAATTTCTTGAAGAGTTTGGATTTGTCAGACAAGCTTTTTTACCGTAAAACCTTGACCAGTACTCTTTGGCAACAGCAGATTTATCAGTTGGATACTGCCTGGAGTTTGCTTAATTTTACAGAATTAAGTTTCATCGATCGATTGCGCACTGGTTTAGTTTTGGCTTTCTTAAAAGTTATACCCAATGGTCAATTTTTAGAAAAATATCGCGCCAGTGATTTTTTGCAAAAAACTATGGGGCAAAAATCTTGGCAGATTATTTGGCAGCCTTTATTTCAAGCCAAATTTGCTGATTGGGCTGATGACATCAATTTAGCTTGGTTCTGGGCCAGAATTAATCCAAGAACGGCTAAATTAGGTTATGTTGAAGGTGGCTTTCAGAGTTTAGCCAATCTCGTTCAGCAAAAATTAGCAAAAAGAGGCGTGAAAATTAACCTGCAATGCACAGTTAAAAAAATTAGCCCTGTTAAATCAACAGATCAGCAGAATTCCCGATTTAAACTAAAATTTATTTCAACTAAAGATACCGCCAACAAACAACCATCCAGCACCAGCCAAACCCAAGAATTTGACTTAATTATTAACACTCTACCCTCTCCTCAATTTAGTCAGTTAATTGATTTGCCAGAATTAAAGAGCGCTCATTTACAGGGTCTGGCAGCGATGACGATGATTCTCCGACTTAAAGATCAACTGCTTTTAGATAATACCTATTGGTTAAATGTGAATGAGCGGGACTGGCCGTTTCTGGCAGTGGTTGAACATGATCATTTTGTAGATCAGCGTTTTTATAATCACGAGCACTTAGTTTACATTGGTAAGTACTTATCAACTTCTGATCCAGTCTATCAATTTTCTGCCAAAAAATTGTGGCAAAGTTATTTGCCCTTTTTGCGCCAATTAAATCCAAAAATTGAAGAGATATTAATTGATTATCGTGTCACCAAAGAAGCTTTTGCTCAGCCCTTAGTGAAAACCAATCATAGTCGGAATTTACCATCATTGCGCACCAGTTACCCCAATCTTTATTGGGTATCAATGCAACACATTTATCCTTTTGATCGGGGACTCAATCAAGCGATAGTTTCTAGCAACCGCCTGTTTGAGCTAATCAAAAAAGATTTAAAAATTTAGTTGCTTTACATTCTAGATCACAAGAATCGCAAATTTTGCTATAGTGGTAGCGATGATTCTAGCAGTTTATTTATCACTACTATTTTTACAGTTGTTGGCTGTCCCATTTTTAGCTTGGGTTAGTAAGCTTTTTCCACAAATTAAAGATGGGCTGTGGGCGTTTGGCAGATATCTTACCTGGTTGGTTTTATCGCTAATTATTTTTTTCCTCGCTCATTTAAAATTAGCTGTCAATAATGTTTCCGGCGTTTATTTTCTTATTTTTGTGTTGGTGCTGGTTAATTGTTATTTTTTGTTTCGCGCCAAGAACCAGCAAAAACTGCTGAGTTCAATCAAACATTATTGGCAACACTTTCATCGCCAAATTATTATTGAGGAAGTTCTATTTATTTTATTTTTTGCTTTCTTATTAGTAGTGAGAAGTTTTCAACCAGAAATTTTGGGTTTGGAAAAATTTATGGATGCTGGTCTTATGCAGTCTTACCTAAAATCTCCCACTTTGCCCGCTGGCGATATGTGGTTGGCTGGAGAAAAAATTAATTACTACAGTTTTGGTCACTTTATGGGTTCGATTTTAGTGCAAATCTGGGGAATTGATATGGCTTGGGCTTACAACTTCTTGTTGGCGACAATTATGGCGATTTTAGCTAGTTCTGTTTTCTCTTTAACTTTTAATATTCGGGCCAACTTTACTTGGGGACAAAAAATTGGTAGGGATTTTTCAGCTAAGGAAAAATATAATTTTTCGGCTACAGTTGGGACGGCGCTCTTAGCTACTGTTATGGTAACGTTGTTTGGTAATGGTCATAGTTTGTGGTTTTTCTTAAGTAATGGCAATCTAACTAATTATTTTTACCCTTCAGCCACCCGTTTTATTGCAAACACCATCCATGAGTTTCCTGTTTATAGTTTTGTGGTTAGTGATTTACACGCTCATGTTTTTTCATTACCAATGGTAGTGGCAATGTTGATGAGCATTTTTCTGTGGTTAAGTGAGCTGATTGAGGAGGTGAAAAGACAAAAAGTTTTAAAGTTATTTACAGAACGGTTTTTTATTCTCAGTTTAGTGATGGGTGTTTTTATTGGTGCTTTGGCGATGACTAATACTTGGGATGTTTTGATTTATTCAGTTTTTTTATTGATTTTAGGGATTTTATTACTAATGTGGAAAAAAGAATTTTGGCTACCATTAGTGAGTTCTGCTCTGGGATTAAGTTTGGTAGCGGCCATGGTTAGTGCTCCGTGGTTTTTAACTTTTCAATCAATTGCTGAAGGGATTAAAATTGCTAGTGAACACTCTCCCCTCTGGCAACTCTTGGTGTTGTGGGGAGCGCATTTGATACCGGTTTTAATTTTTATTTTATTGTTGTTATTTCATAGCCAACGACGCGAACCAAAAGAAGAGACTTCTTGGTTTTTTGTGGTAGCGATGTTTTTTACTTTTGTATTTTTATTGATTTTTACCGAATTATTTTATTTTAAAGATATTTATACGGGTTATCCGCGAGCAAATACGATGTTTAAATTGATGTTTCAGGGTTTTATTCTGATTGCTATTTTGTTAGCTTTAGCCATTTCATTTTTCATTAGTCACGCCAAAACCGGTAAACACTTTAATTGGCAGTTGATTGATTTGAGAGAAGTTTGGTCACAAAAAAATAATCAATTATTAAAAATTAAAACCATCTTGCGTACTGGTTTGTTTGTCTATTTACCCATTACTCTTTTAATTGTTGGCTTAGCTACTTATCCTTATATGGCTTTTCGTAGCTACTATGGGAACTTTCAACATTATCAAGGTTTAAATGGCTTAAAGTGGATGGAAACAAGATATCCCAGTTCTTATGCGATTGTTAATTATTTAAAGGCAAATGAAGCGCAGCAGGTTAATATTTTGGAAGCAAGTGGTGAGAGTTTTACTGAATTTAGTTTAATTTCTGCTTTTTCTGGAATGCCCACCGTTGTCGGTTGGCAGGTGCATGAATGGCTGTGGCGAGGCACTTGGGATATACCAGCTCAGCGTTTAAGAGAGATAGATGTTATTTATAACAATCCACTTAGTGCTGAAAGCACTGCTTTAATTGAGCAATATCAGCTAAAATACATCATCATTACTAATCGCGAGCGAGCAAAATTTCCTAATTTAAATGAAAAAGCCCTACTCCAGCTAGGCCGAGTGGTGTGGACTGGCAGTGAAGACGGTATTAATCAAGACTATCTTATTTTACTTGAAAAGTAACAGTAACAGTTTTTGCAATGGCGCTTGATCCTGGTTCTAAGGACGGACTAGAAGAGTCTAAACTGCTGGCTGATTCAGCACGGTAAAAAGGTTGATAATTGGCACCGCTTTCAACAATTTCTAATACTTTAACTATTTGTTGTTGATTGTTGGCTGCGATAGCTTCAGCCTTAGTTCGTGCGTCAGCAACAGCACTGTTAATTAAATCAATTTCACTTAAATTTTCTTGATCTAAGCGAAAATTAGGACCATAGACGTAATTCGCTTGACTGTTATTAAGAATACTTAGTAAGTCTTCACTTTGGCTCTTGAGTAGTTCACTATTCTCGTTACGCAAGGTAATCGTGACGCTAATATTGGCTCGCCAGTCTCCGGTTTTACCAGTTTCATTTCCTTCTATAAGCACTGTTTCGGCATTAGATAATGGTTGAATTGTGTTTTCATCTTCTTGATAAACGCTGACCTGAGTAGTTTGTATGTCTTTTTCACTAATACCAAAATCTTTGATCTCTACTAAAAGCTGATTTAATATTTCAGTCGCACCATTAACTGCCTCTTCCTTTTCTGGAGCAATCACTTCAATACCAGCAGTAAACTCAGCCAGTTGATTAAGGATGTTCTCCTGTGCTGAACCTTGAACCGTAATGGTGCTTTTTTCTGGATTGAAAAATGACGAATTAGCCAATGGAGTAAAATTTTGTAATAAATAAAAGCTAACAAAACCCACTATAAAAACTACTAAAAATTTAAAAAAGGAATTATTATTGTTCATAGATTTTCATTATTGCATAAGCTGATTAATTTTGAAACAAGTTTAATTGGGCAAAATGTCAGCGGACAGGGTTTATCAGTCGACAATCAGTTCGGCAAATTTAGCACTAACCCAGCCTTCTTGACCTTC
>JAGOOB010000004.1:15360-28429 GCA_017992725.1 Candidatus Woesebacteria bacterium
CCTTCTGCCACATCCTCGCCTTCTGCCACATCCTCATCTTTGACTACCTTGTCATTATTTTCATCATCCTCTGGTAGAACTACCGCAGCGGGATAGTAAAAACCACTTTTGGCCAAACCCAATTCGCTAGCTGTTGGATTTGGTGCAGCTCTGACCCTTAACACTTCCTGATTATCAACAAAAAATGCTGTTTGTTTAATTCTGACCTTAGCTCCAGTGATTGCTTTTGGATCTGTGACGCCCCAACTCTCGTCTTGTCCATTGTCTATTTGAGCAGCGGCGTCTATTTGAGCAGCAGCGCTGGCTATTCTGTTCTCTTCGGGGCTAGTCTCGACTTGTGCTTGATCAAGAGGGTTTTCCGCTAATTTAGCTAATTTAATGCTGACTTTGATGGTATAACCAGCCAAAACTTGTAGAGTGTGTTCTTGTGTTTCATAGGAAGGCAGGGAGACTCGATATTGGTATTCTTGAGGTACCAAATTTTCTAAGACAATGGGGGTGTATTGGGTTGTTTCTCCATTAAAACTGAGTAATGCGTGTTCAGGATAACTTTCAAAACTGACTTGGCCAAAATCTTTTAAATCAGCTACCTTCTCAATTTCATAAATGGTCGCCGCACTTTCTTTGGTGGTTGGACCAGGTTTATAGGAAACCACGGTCAGCGTGCCAGTGGTTAAAGTAATTGGTGTACTAAACTCTGCCAAAGTTTGATCATCTGGAACAATTTTCAAGATGTAATCACCACTGCGGATATCTCTGTTTGCCAGTGGGGCTTTTTCTAAATATTGATCATCTAAGAAAACGCTGGCGTATCTGTCAGGACCTAAATATTCAATTTGTAGGCCAGCTAAAGCAATTGTATCAGGTGGATTAAAATGGAGAAAGACAGCAGCACTAACAATCACTATGGAAAGGAAAAGTGGCCACAATCGTTTGATTATGCTTTGAATTTTCATTACTACGTGCCTGTAGTATAACAAATTCCCTAGTCTCTTAGTTCAGGCCTTAATTAAGAGCAATTTTTAACACTTCTTTGACATCTGCAACGGTTTTAAATTCAAGGTCTTTTTTGACTTCTTTAGGAATTTTAACTAAATCCCGTTCATTTTCCTGTGGGATAATTACGATTTTGCTACCGGCACGATGGGCGGCGATCGCTTTTTCTTTTAAGCCACCAATGCGTAACACTCTGCCCCGCAAAGTTACTTCTCCAGTCATCGCCACATCTCGTCTAACCGGTTGTTGCTTAAAAGCAGAAACAATAGCGGTGGTAATGGTCACCCCAGCTGATGGGCCATCTTTGGGTACTGCCCCCTCTGGGACGTGAATATGAACATCGGTTTGATTAATTTTTTCTATATCAATTTTTAATTCTTGATGATGAGATCTAACATAAGTAAGAGCCGCCTGGGCTGATTCTTTCATTACATCGCCTAGTTTACCTGTCAGTATAATCCTGCCTTTTCCTGGTGAGAGAGCCACTTCAACAAATAAGACATCTCCACCTACACTAGTCCAAGCCAAACCAGTAGCTAAACCAATCTGGTCCTCTTTTTCGGCAATGGTTTCATCATAAATAGCTGGACCGAGAAACTCAGTTAATTTTTTTTGATTGATGGTAATGCTCTTTTTGTTTTTCTCTAATATTTCTCTGGCAATTTTGCGCATGATTTTGTTGAGTTGTCTTTCGAGGTCGCGGACCCCAGCTTCTCGAGTGTAGCGACTAATAATTTTTTTCAGTATTGCATCACTCAATTTAACCTGGGTCTTTTTCAAAGCATTGTTCTTAATGGTTTTGGGCAATAAGTAGCGTTTGGCAATTTCAAATTTTTCATTGAGGGTATAACCAGAATAGTAGATTACTTCTAATCGATCTAACAGAGCTGGTGGTACTGTATCCAGCGTATTCGCAGTAGCAATAAATAAAACCTCAGATAAATCGTAAGGCATATCTAGGTAATGGTCTTCAAAGCTAAAATTCTGCTCAGGATCCAATACTTCAAGTAAAGCACTACTAGGATCGCCATTAAAATCTCGACCCAATTTATCAATTTCATCGAGCATAAACACTGGATTATTACTCTGGGCATTTTGTAAACCTTTAATAATCCGACCAGGCATAGCCCCGACATAAGTGCGGCGATGACCACGAATTTCTGATTCATCTCTCACGCCCCCTAAAGAAATTTTGATAAACTGACGATTGAGACTTTTAGCGATACTTCGACCAATACTGGTTTTCCCAACACCCGGTGGTCCAACGAAACATAAAATAGTGGGTAAATTTTTTTCTTGGTTAGCATTTTGATTTTTTAACTGCATCACAGCCATGTATTCCAAGACCCGATCTTTTACTTCTTCTAAACCATAATGATCTGCATTAAGAATTTTGGCTGCCCGTTTGATATTAACATTGGTTTTTTTACTTTTTTGCCAGGGCAAATCAAATACTAAATCCAACCAACTTCTTAAATAAGAAGCTTCTGGATTATTAGGCGACATTTGCTCTAAACGATCAATTTCTTTTTTGACTTTTTTTTCGGCAGCTTTTGGTAGTTTTTTCTTTTTTAATTGTTCCTGGTAACTATTAATGATATCTTGATCATCGTCCAGTTCGCCTAATTCTTTTTGAATAGTGCGCAAGCGTTCCCGTAAGACACTTTCTCTCATGTGTTCGTCAAACTTTTCTTGAGTCTTGAGATTAACATCTTGCTCAATTTCCAAAATTTTAACTTCCTTGGATAAATACTCAATTACCAGGCGAATTCTTTGTTTTACATCAATGGTTTCCAGAATAAGCTGTTTTTTCTCTGTAGCAATGTTGAGGGTACTGGCAATCTGATCAGCCATTTCCCCCTCATTAACCCCACTCAATAATTTAATAAAATTCAAAAATTCAATTTGCTTGCCCATTTGCACAGTCTGCCGGAATAATTTTTGCAGTTGGTTGCTCAACGCAATCAATTCGTCATCACGCTCGGCAAAACTCACCATTTTTTCCCCTATTGCTTGTAAAAAGGGTTCTTCTTGAACAAATTTTTGAATTTTGATACGACTAATTCCTCTTACCAAAGTGCTGACATTGTCAGCATTCTGCAAGGTCTTTTCAATGACGGCTAAAGTTCCCACACTATACAAGTCTTTAGCTCGCGGTTGTTCGACGCGGGGATTTCTTTGGGTAAGTAAAATAATATGGTTATCTTGTTTTTGGGCTTGTCGAATCGCTTTAATTGAAGGCTCACGGCCAAAACCTAAGACGGATTCGGTTTGGGGAAATAACACCCCTTCCCTGATAGGAACTACAGGTAAATTAAAAGTATTGCTAGGTAATTGAATAATTTTACTGTTCATCTTTTCGTTTCCAATTATACCCTAAGTTTTGCCAAAAATGTTGAGCAATTAGCAGAGTGCAACTTTGATTGCTAAATGGGAATTTTTAAAAAGTGGGTGTGCTTGGAATCGGACCAAGGACCTCAGTCTTATCAGGACTGCGCTCTAACCAACTGAGCTACACACCCA
The DNA here is from genome assembly GCA_017992725.1 of Candidatus Woesebacteria bacterium. GTDB lineage: Bacteria > Patescibacteriota > Microgenomatia > UBA1400 > PJMF01 > JAAZKO01. The sequence continues at coordinate 18,880 of JAGOOB010000004.1, forward strand.
TTTCTTGTTAAAAATTTAACAAGACCATATTTTAGCACAAATCATGTCTTTACCAAATCAAGCTTATTTTTTTGCCAATCAAGCCTCAGCTGGTCGCCAGTTTTAATTTTGCCTGTAATTATTTGTTCCGCCAATTCGTCTAGAATTTCATTCTGGATGAGACGTTTTAGCGGTCTGGCGCCGTAAAGATGATCATAACCAGCCTCAGCTAGATGTTCAATTAATCGCTCACTAAACTCTAATTGAATTTCTCGTTCCGCTAAACGTTGGGCCACTAAATTAAGTTGTAATTGCACAATCGCTTTAATTTCTTTTTTACCCAGACTTTGGAAAATAATAATATCGTCTAAGCGGTTCAAAAACTCTGGCCGGAAATGCATCTTGAGTAAGCCATCCAGAGCCTTTTTTTGTTCAACTGGGTCATTGCTTGTTTCACTAATGATTTGACTACCGAGATTAGAAGTCATAATGATAATACTATTTTTGAAATTCACCGTTCGGCCTTTGCTATCAGTTAAGCGTCCTTCATCTAGTACTTGTAGCAAAATGTTAAAAACATCACTGTGAGCCTTTTCGATTTCATCTAACAAGACAATGGTATAGGGGTGGCGGCGCAGCGCTTCAGTTAATTGTCCGCCCTCTTCGTAACCGATGTAACCAGGTGGCGAGCCGATTAGGCGAGCCACACTATGTTTTTCCATGTATTCACTCATGTCAATGCGGGTGATTAAATGTTCATCGTTAAACAGTTGTTCTGCTAAAGCCTTAGCCAGCTCAGTTTTACCCACACCTGTTGGTCCTAAAAATAAGAAACTACCCACTGGTCTACCCTCTTCGCTAATCCCAGCTCGATTGCGGCGAATAGCGCCAGCCACCGCCTTAATCGCTTGTTCTTGACCGACTACCCGTTTCGCCAGTGCCTCTTCTAAATGAATCAGGCGCTCGCTTTCTTCAGTGAGCATGCGATTCACTGGAATACCTGTCCATTTGGAAACTATACTGGCAATGTCACTTTCATCAATTTCTTCTTTAAGCAATCTTTCTTCAGGATCAATACTAGCCATTTTCTGTTGGGCTTCCTTAATCTTTTTTTCCAATTCGGGAATTTCTCCATAATTGATGGTGGCTGCTCTTTCCAGATCATAATTGCGCTCAGCCCTTTTGGCTTCTTCCCGCAGTTGATCCAACTCTTGGTTGTATTGTTTAATTGAATTTAAAATTTCTTTTTCTTTGCGCCACCTCAGTTCCAAACTTTTGTACTTTTCTTTTAATTCACTAATTTGCTTGTTAATTTTAGCTAAACGATCTTGGCTTTTCTGATCTTTTTCTTTTTTGAGTGACTCTTTTTCAATTTCCAACTGGCGAATTTTGCGCTCCAACTGATCAACACTGCTGGGTTTACTATCAATTTCAATCCGCAGAGCTGACGCAGCCTCATCCATCAAATCGATAGCTTTATCTGGTAGGAAGCGATCAGTAATGTAGCGGTGGGAAAGTTTTACTGCCGCTACAATAGCGTTATCTAAAATTTTGACACCGTGATGAGCTTCATATTTACTTTTGATCCCTCTTAAAATGGAAATAGCATCTTCCACCGACGGTTCCTCAACCATCACTGGCTGAAAGCGTCTCTCTAGCGCACTATCCTTTTCTATATATTGGCGATATTCTTTGAGGGTGGTAGCACCAATAGTACGTAGCGTGCCTCTGGCGAGAGCAGGCTTGAGTAAATTGCCGGCATCGGTTGAACCCTCACTGGCGCCGGCTCCCACAATGCTGTGTAGTTCATCAATAAATAGAATAATTTGGCCATCACTTTTTTCAATTTCTTTGATCACCGCTTTCAGGCGATCCTCAAATTCACCGCGATACTTGGCCCCAGCGATCAAAGCTCCCATATCTAAGGCAAGTACTCGCTTGTTTTTGAGGGCTTCAGGGACATCATCATCGATAATTTTTTTAGCTAAACCTTCCACGATAGCAGTTTTACCCGTGCCTGGCTCACCAACTAGAACCGGATTGTTCTTGGTGCGGCGAGACAAGATCTGGGTAATACGGCGAATTTCTTCATCACGACCAATGACAGGGTCAATTTTTCCTGATCGTGCCAAACTGGTAAAATCTAAACAATATTTTTCTAATGCTTGATACTTACCCTCTGGTTCGGGATCAGTTACACGTTGTTGACCACGCACCGTTTTTAGAGCTTGAACTACTTTTTGGGGATCTAAATCCAGCAGTTGCACAACTTTCTTTTGCTCTAACAAGGCCAAAAACAAATGTTCAGTACTGATGTACTCATCTTTGAGTTTCACGGCTTCTGTTTCGGCTTGGCTCAAAACTTTAGTTAATTCGGCAGAGGCATAAGCTTGCGTAGGAGTTTCCGTAACCGGAAGCTTTTGTAATTCTTTCCTAATTAGGCTGGCGATGGCCTCAGGTTTGGTATCTAATTGTTCTAAAAGATTGGGCACGATTCCCCCCGGCTGTTCGACCAGGGCCAAGAGTAAATGCCAGACTTCAATTTGACTATGTTTCAGCTTGCCAGCTAATTGCATGGCATCTTGAACCGCTTCCGCTGCTTTAGTGGTGTATTGATTAAAATTCATAAATTGTTTCCAGTCATTTTTTAATAAGGTAATTAATGATTACCTTCAAGGTAATCAACGATTACTTCCTAACTTTAATTTTAGCGTGACACGGTTTTTTTGCCAAGAGTCAATTAGCAGACACAAGAGAACTCTGCTAATTTAGCAGTCAATGAATTTGGCTTGATCTATCTTATATATTTTGATCCACTTTGATAGATTAAAGTAAGGAAAATGATAGTTAAAGCTGGTCTCGACAGCAATTTGTAATGAATACGGTAATCGACAATTAATTGGGAAATTTTAATACTTTGATTTGTTGTCTTCAATATTCTCAACTTTCAAGTGAAAACAGTGTTTAACAGCAAATACGGTGATAGAAAGTGACCTGGGCACCTATGTCCACAGGTTTTTAATTTTTCGTTTAAGTTACCTTAAACGGGAGAAGGAGGTCGTGAAAACTCCTACCCATTCTCCTTAGAAAGGAGGTGATCCATCGGCACCTTCCAGTACCGATACCTTGTTACGACTTAACCCTCATCGCTAATCTCGCCGTAGAAGGGCCGTTCTCTTGCGAGTTACGGTCACCCGCTTCGGGCGCTACTAACTTTGCTGGTTTGACGGGCAGTGTGTACAAGGAGCGAGAACGTATTCACCGCAACCTGCTGATTTGCGATTACTACCGATTCCGACTTCATGCTCTCGAATTGCAGAGAACAATCTGAACTGAGGGGCCGTTTAAAGGATTGGCTCCACCTTGCGGCTTCGCTACCCGTTGTCGGCTCCATTGTAGGATGTGTGTCGCCCTGGATGTAAGGGTCGTGCTGACTTGACGTCATCCTCTCCTTCCTCCCTGCAAAAAGCAAGGCAGTCTCCCGTGACACTTGTAACACGGGATAAGGGTTGCGCTCGTTACCACACTTAAGTGGACGCCTCACGACACGAGCTGACGACAGCCATGCAACACCTGTGTAACACTCTCGAAGAAGATCTAGTTTCCTAGACCGTGCAGTTACATGTCAAACCCAGGTAAGGTTTTTCGCTTTGTATCGAATTAAACCACATGCTCCACCGGTTGTGCGCTCCCCCGTCAATTCCTTTGAGTTTTAACCTTGCGGTCGTAATCCCCAGGCGCCTTGCTTAACGCGTTAGCTTACATCACTCAATTCGAAGAATCAAGCAATTAGCAAGGATCGTTTACGGTCTGGACTACAGGGGTCTCTAATCCCTTTTGCTACCCAGACTTTCGTCCCTGAGCGTCAGTTATACTCCAGGAGCCCGCCTTCGCGAATGGTGTTCCTCTCGATATCTACGGATTTCACCCCTCCACCGAGAATTCCAGCTCCCCCTAGTAAACTCAATTCTACCAGTATTTTAACCTGTATCTGGAGTTAAGCTCCAGTATTAAAGTTAAAACTTAATAAAACGCCGACGGACGCTTTACGCCCAATAAATCCGGATAATGCTTGCACCCTACGTATTACCGAGGCTTCTGGCACGTAGTTAGCAGGTGCTTTCTAGCAGGGTACCCTCAAAAATTGTTCCCCTGCCACAGTGGTTTACACTCCGAAGAGCGTCTTCCCACACGCGGTGTCGCTGCGTCAGGCTTTCGCCCATTGCGCAATATTCCCAGTTGCTGCCACCCGTAGGTGTAGGTTCCGTGTCTCAGTAACCTTGTGGCCGGTCGTGCTCTCACACCGGCTACCCGTTGTCGGCTTGGTGAGCTATTACCTCACCAACTACCTGATAGGGCACAGGCCTCTCCCCAAGCGCCCGAAGGCTTTGATCCGAAGATCACATGCGGTATTACCCAGTCTTTCGACTGGCTATTCCCCACTTGAGGGTAAGTTCCTGTGTTGTACTCACCCGTCTGCTACTTGTGTTAGTCCGAAGACTAACTTACCGTTCAACTTGCATGCTTAAGGCACACCGCCAGCATTCATCCTGAGCCAGGATCAAACTCTCAAAAAAAGTTTGATTTGCTCTATAAAAAAATAAAAGTCAAATTGACGAGAAGCAATTGTTTGTTAAAAACTAACAATTAACTTTCTCTTGCACTTTCTATCACTATATTTGCTGTTAAAAAATAGCTGTCTTCACTTGTTAAAGATCAAGAAAAATACTTTTAAAGCAAAAAAAAGAAATGAGAAAACTTCTTGCTTTCTCTTAAACTGTCTCTTTGCTTGAAGTGGAGGTATTATATGGTTAAACTTTTTTAAAGTCAACCATAAAAACCAGATCAAAAATTCGTGTTGCCCAGCCTTTGATTAATTAAAAAAAACATTGAATTAGGCTTTTTACAAAGCTCAAGTTTTCTTTTATACTAGAAGCAATGTCCATTATTAAACAGGCGATCGTGATGACGTTAACGGTCGTTTTTGCTTACGTCTTTTTGCAGACTCCAGAGTTGGCGCAGTATTCTTTGCAGTTTTTTGCCCTACTTTGTCTGTTGTATTGGTTTTTGCAAAAGAAACAAGGTAAACATTTTTTTTACTTATTTAATGAGCAAGCTTCAATCAATGTTTTAGCACTCAATTTGGCTTTTTTGATTTTGATTGGCAATACTCAGGGGTTGGCTTCTCCACTCTTTTCCTTAAGCTTTGTGCAATTGTTTTTTTTATCACTGGCTTTAGAAAACCGTTTAGCCATTCTTCTTGCCTTGGAATTACTGTTATTTTATTTGGGATTGGCCCTGAATCGTTATGGTTTAGAGTTGTCGAGTTCAATAACGATGACCGAACTGAATAATTTATTAGCCATTCCCCTGGTGATGATTTTTTATTTATTTGGCAAAGTGCAATATCAGCGCTTACATTACAAATCGTTATTATTGGATAGTGAAAAGCAAGAAAAATTAAAAGCTCAAGCTGACGATCAAGCGGTGGCTAATTTTATTAATAATTTATTAGATAAGCGATTACCCATGTTAGAGTATTTGTTAACTTTTCCGGAAAAAAATATGGTGACGATTCAAGCGGAAATTCAATTATTAAAGGAAGATTTACAAAAATTGCTTAAAGAAGTGAATTATAAAACTACTCCCGTAGCAACACCTAACAAAAAAGTTGAAGATGATGAGCTTTTAGTTGAAGCAGAGGCAGAAATTTTAATTAAAGCTATTGATGAAGAAACTTAGTTTATTATTTTTACTAGGGTTTTTTTTCTGTTTTAGCAGCTTAGTCAAAGCAGATAATATGAGTTCCAATTCCTATTACTTGCAATTTGGCAATTTTAATATGGGCAGTGGTGAATTTGATCGTACTAATCAATTTGGTCTCACCTATACCCTCGGCCAGACGGCTATTGGTCCATTTGGTCAATATGGCACTAGTCAGTTTTTCCTTGGTAGTGGTTTTCAATACGTTTATCAAATTCGCCAGTTTAGTTTTAGTTTGTCTAAACTAACCATAGATTTTGGAGATTTGACGGCTGGTATTTTTGCCAATGATAGTCATAGCTTGACCATTAATACTGGTAGTGCTGGCGGTTACCAAATTTATGTTTTTGAAAATCGGCCGTTGAGTTTAATCAATAATCCGAATATCCAAATTCCTAATACTACTTGTAATACTGGTTGTACTAAAAGTATGGCGGGCATTTGGGATGATCCAAACCACGACGGCTTTGGTTACAATGTAGTTGGTGATAATGTTGCTAGTGACTTTATTAATAGTAGTTATTATCGTCCTTTTGCTGATAATAGTTTGGGAGAGGATATGGAGATAATTATGAGCAGCCCTAATGTAGCTTTCAATGAAACCGCGACGGTCACTTATCAGGTGACACCTGCCATTTCTCAAGCGGCTGGTGTTTACCAAACTTATGTGGTTTTTGTGGCAGTGCCAGGTTATTAATTTAATTAATCAATAATGAAAAATAATTAATCAATAATGAAAAAAATCTTAATCAGCTTCTTTTTTTTGAGCATGGCTATGGTTGTTGCGGGAGCGGTTTCTGCCCAAAGCCTTGACGCTTTATCAATTAATGTCAGTCCTCCGGTTTCTTATTTATATGTTAAGCCGGGAGCGGGCATTAGTGCCCCCATTCATCTGGAGAATCAAGGTCGCTACACGGTCAACGTAACTCCTCAATTAGTAGATTTTCGACCCAATCATGAAACTGGGCAAGTTGTTTTACAACAAACAACTGATTTTAAATATCTGTCCATTGCTGGTGATCAGGATCAATGGGGTAAGAGTTTTATTATTCGGCCTGGTGAAAATTATACTTTACCACTAACAATAGCGATTCCCGCTGATTTTCCACAAGGAGAATATTATTTATCTGTTCTATTTAACGTTGAACAGATGTTAATTCCTGATCTAGAAAATAGTGCCAATACCATTTTGTCAGGTGTAGTCGCCAGTCATTTAGTGTTAGCAGTTAATTTGGATGAAACCGATCGGAGTCAAATTGTAATTAAGGATTTTAAGTTGCCCAAAGTAGTTGATAGTTTGATGGGAATTAATTTTCAAATTTGGGCCAAAAATGTTGGTTTAAATGCTGGCCCAGTTAAAGGTCAACTAACTATTAGTCATTGGCCATCTCTCAGTGAGCAGGTTTATGAATTTTTTCCAGATATGGTATTGGCTGGTAGTCAACGACAAGTTCGAGGGATGAGTAAAGAAGATTTAGCTCAGTTGGAAAAGTTGGCCAAACAAGAAGAGTTAATTGTGGCTAATGGTGATGATTTTTTGACGATGCAAAGCCAGTTTCTCGAAGAGAATTTGATTAGCGATTTTTCTTATAAGAGACCATTTTTATTGGGGACTTATGATTTTCGTTTAGAGCTGGGAGAAGAAGAACAACTAGAAAGAGTGATCGCTCTTCCCTTTTCTATTGTTATTGTTATCATTTCTTTGCCACTTTTTTATCGTTTTTTTGTTTTTTTAATCAGATCAATGACGACGGTCAAAAGAACAAAAAGACAAGAATGATTTCTCTATCAATTTATAGAGAAATTGCTCTTGACTTGCAGCCAAAAAACAGCTTAAACTTAATAACAGGTACCAAAATATGAAATTAAAGAAACAGTTATTCATCTTTTTGCCAGTTATTCTCTTAATTATATTTTTTGCCAGAGCAGCCAATTTGGCTCCAGTGCAATCTGCGAGTTTAGGAAACGTGACGGTATTGCTTAATAATTCCCGTTTTTCCTTTGTCACCGCTTTGGATGGGACGCAAACGATTGGTTCATCATTAATTACTATTGATACTGCCAATTATCCATCAACTTCAGTTCTCCAAGCTCAAAGTGGTGATGTTCTACGGATTGGTACTGCTGGTCATGATTATAATGTCGCCACGACCATTGATGATGCCACTGATAATAAATTAAGTTTAACTTCTGGATTATTAGCTGGTGATGTGGCTGATGATTTACCAGTCTATGCGACTCAATCATCAACCATGACGGTTAAATTGACCACAGTCAGTGCTCTGCCCAATGGCAAAATTCGTATTTTAGTGCCAGCTAGAGATGCGACGGCGGCTAACGCCGATGGCGTGCCAGATGACAATGGTTTTGACTTTGGTGCTGTTACTCCTGCTAGTATTACTTGTCCTGTCGTTTATCCTACCGGTTATGGTAGCTGGACTGCTACAAGTGCTCGTGCCGACGGGACTATCCAGCTGGGTGGTGTTAATTATCATGTTTTTACCTGTCAATATGTGGGCACCGGAGCGGTGGGCACAATTTATGATGGTACCACTTATAATGCTTTTGTTATCAATAATCTCATTAATCCTTCGCCAAAAACATCTAATCTAGGTGTAGCTGATACCTATTCTGTAATTGTCCAGCATTTAACGAGTGATGATGTAGTGGTTGACCAAACAGTTACCAAAATTGCGGTGATTGATGCGGTGAGAGTCTCAGCCACTATTTTGCCTCAACTAACTTTTGAAATTATCGGCGTAACGGCGCCGGCTACTAAGTGTGGTAATAGTATTACGAAATCAACCACCCCACTAGCCGTGCCATTTGGAGATTTAACGGTTGGCCAATTTTCTGACCTCGCCCAGGTGTTGAGAGTGACGACTAATGCTGAAAATGGGTATCAAGTAACAGCCATCCAGAATGATCAGCTTGGCAGAGATGGAAGAGCTTGCCCGAACCCAGTTGCTGATCCCGCTTGTATTGTTGATGCTAACGTGTCTGGGATGAGTTATAGTGCTGCGGCAAATTGGAGTACTATTAGTGGAAATCAATACGGATTTGGCTTCACTCTGGGATCATACACAGTTGGTGTGACGCCAGCCTTTTATTATAATCAAGGTGGATTAGCCTATAATGCCCGTCACTTTGCTGATTTGTCGGCTGGAAACAGTCCTCAGTTAATTTTTTCCAGAGGTAGTGCCACTTTAGAAGATCTAGTTGATGTTTGTTATCGTTTAACCCCGGCCGCGACCAATGTGGCTGGTGATTATGAAAACTACATCGTATATACAGCTACGGCTACATTTTAAAAATAATTAAAAAGAAAAAAATATGAAACCATCCTGCCCTCCCAAAAAATCAAAATTGCTGATTTTCTTAATTTCTTTTCTTTTGTTTAGTTTTCTACTGCGCTTGCCGGTTTTTGCTCAGGAATCCGTGATTTTAACGGTTAAACCAGTCAGAATTGGTGACGACAATTCTTTGCTCTTAGCTCCTGGCGAAAAGAAACAGATTCAGGTAAAAGTTGAAAACAATTCGGATAGAGATTTAGAAATTGTCAGTCAGGTTTTTGATTTTATTGTAGCTGACGATGGGACCACCCCAATTCCAGTGATTGATCAACAAGATAATCGGTGGAGTTTGGCTAGCTGGATTACTTTAGCCCCGGCATATAATTATTTGCGGGCGGGCGGTAGTGCGACGGTTAATGTGTTAATTGAGGTGCCAGAGGATGCCACACCCGGTGGTCATTACGCGATGGTGTTGCATAGCCCGACCTTTACTGGTGTTGAGGGCCAAAGTGGAG
>JAGOOB010000036.1 GCA_017992725.1 Candidatus Woesebacteria bacterium
TCAAGCTATCGTGTTAAAGCGGCGCGCCATGGGCGAAACCGACCGCTTATTAACTTTACTGACCCAAGATCGGGGCAAATTGGTGGTGCTGGCGAAAGGGGCGCGCCGCCTGACTTCTTCTAATCGGGCCAATTTAGAACCAGGCAACTTGATTCAAGCCTTTTTTATTGAAACTAAAAGCCTGACGCTACTCACGCAAAGTCGCTTGCTATTTGATACCTGTCGTATTTACCAAAACCTACCCCAAGAGCAAGCTCTGAAAAAAATCAGCCACATCCAGCAAATTTTGGAGATTTTTGACCGGCTGTTTGTCGAAGAGTTTATCGATGAGGGAGCTTTTGACCTAGCTAAGCAAATTGAACACTTAGTACTCAATGAGCAAAATCAGGCTGGTAAAATCAAAACCCGCCTCAATCAATTATTAGTTCTGCTTGGTTACCAAGATATTAAAGATACCCAATATCAGAGTATTCAAGATTACGTGGCAGAAATTAGTGAGCAAAAAATGAAAAGTTTTGATTTTCTTAATACTCATAGCCACAGCTAGTTTTAGAACAATGTTTGTAATATAATTTAGCCTGGAAATGGAAAACATGACCCACAATACCGATCACGCAGTTACCCTTGAAAAAATTACTGCTCTGGCCAAAAGACGGGGCTTTATCTTTCAGACTAGTGAGATTTATGGTGGACTGGCCAATGCTTATGATTACGGGCCACTAGGGACTGACTTGTTACTCAAAGTGAAACAATTATGGTGGGATTTTTTTGTTCGTCGCCGCGATGACATGGTTGGTTTAGATAGCCAAATTTTACTTCACCCACAGACTTGGGTGGCTTCTGGTCACGTTGATTCATTTACCGACCCTATGGTTGAAGATTTGGTCAATCACAAACGCTATCGAGCTGATAGCTTACTTGAAGATTTTTTTGCCAAAAATCCCGATGAACAACAGGGTATCGTTATTGCTGATTTATCCACTCAAGAGCTTGATGCTTTGCTTGAAAAGTTCCAAATCCAATCTCCAGACAACAATCCGCTATCAAAAACTCAAGATTTTAATATTTTATTTGAAACTGCTATTGGCGCAGTCAATGATAAGAAAAACAAAGTTTATCTGCGTGGGGAAACTGCTCAGGGTATTTTCTCTGATTTTAAACAAATTCTGAATAGCTCTCGCCAAAAATTACCCTTTGGTGTTGGCCAAATTGGTAAAAGTTTCCGTAATGAAATTACCACTGGTCAATTTATCTTTCGTACTCTGGAGTTTGAACAAGCGGAAATTGAATATTTCTTCGATCCCAAAACGACCGATTGGCAAGAATTGTTTAGAACTTGGCAAAATCAAATGTGGGATTTTGTCACCAAAGTTTTAGGTGTCAAAGCCGAAAATTTACGGTGGCGTCGCCATACTGATCATGAACGTAGCCATTACAGTCAAGAGACTTATGATCTTGAATATCGCTATCCTTTTGGTTGGAAAGAGTTGTGGGGCATTGCTTATCGCACTGACTATGATCTCAAACAACACCAACAGTTCTCTAAGCAATCATTAGCCTATATTGATCCACAAACCAATGAAAAATTTTTACCACACGTCATTGAGCCAGCAGCGGGCATTAATCGTCTGGTGCTAGCGTTACTATGCGATGCTTATTTAGAAGATCCAGATAAGGATCGGCTCGTCTTGAGCTTAAAACCACAGCTGGCCGCTTATCAAGTGGCGGTTTTCCCGCTGTTAAAAAATAAAACTGAACTAGTCACCAAAGCCAGAACTGTCTACGAAAAACTGCGCCAAAACTTTCAGGTGGCCTGGGATGAGCGGGGCAATATCGGTAAGCGTTATTTGGCTCAAGACGAAATTGGCACTCCGTTTTGCATCACCATTGATTTTACCACTTTAGAAGACGATACCGTGACCATTCGTCAACGGGATTCTACCAAGCAAGAGCGCATCAAAATCAGTGAGCTTGATAATTATTTACTAGCTGTGTTAGCCTAAAACTATGACTAAAAAAACTAAAATCATTATTGCTGTGAGTGTATTAGTGGCGTTGCTAATCGCCGGCGGAATATGGTTTAGTTCGCGCGGTAATCGAGATCAAGATAATAACGAGCAACCAGTGACTAAACAAAAAATTACCCCCAAAACTAATCTTATTCCAGTGAGTGAGCGACCATTTATGCAACTCGAACCAACAGCTGATGGACATTATGTGGTGATCAATGTCATCGAGGTCAAAAAGCCAGCTGACAGTCTGAATTATGAAATGGAATACCAAACGGGTTCGATGCTTCAAGGTTTTCAGGGATTTTTAAAGCTTGATCAATTACCAGCGAGTGACAAAAAACTTTTTGGTTCACAGTCGGCTGGGGGAGCCATCACCTATCATGAAGATATCAAAGGTGGTAGTTTACTAGCTGAGTTTATCGGACCAGAAGCCTATGCGGTCAAAAGTAGTTGGCGTTATTTTACCAATAGTGACCGCCAAAGTGCCTTTAGTTCCCAAGACACTAAATTTACCATTGCCAACGACAGCTTAGCTCGTTATTCCTATGTAATTATTTATAATTCGCCAGGATATCCCGCTGAAGTTGAGGGCGAAGTAGTTAGTGACATTTATACAGTCAGTGCAGAAACTAGCCTTAAAACGATTAGTTCACCATTCACGGTCACCTTTACCACCAAAGAAGAACAGGCCCAAATTATGGGCTATGATGGCGAGGCGTGGCAGAGCCTTGAGAGCCAATATGAAAACGGTGCTTTAACTGGTAGCGCTCCTTTCATGGACGCCTATTTGCTGGTTAAGTAACTAAATTTTTCATTCAACAAGTCGATCCACAGGTTTATAACTATTTTCCTAGGTAGGTAACTATTTTTAGGGGCATTTAACTATTTACAATAGTAATTTTTTTCTATATAGTTAAATATGGTAGGAATTGGTAAATAGGCTCATAATAATGCTCATCGGCAAGTTTTATCATAACTTAGAGGGTAATGGTCGAATATCTTTACCCAAAAAATTTCGAGAAACTAGCAAGTCCTGGGTGATTACTCGAGGTTTAGATGGTTGCCTTTTTCTGTTACCGAAAGAAACTTTTCAGAGTGAATTGAATAAGATCAATGAAGTCGGTTTTAGTAAAAAAGCTAACCGTGATCTAGTCAGATTAATGACTAACGAAGCCACTGAATTAGTAGTTGATAGTAATGGTCGAATAAATCTGCCCGATTATTTGATTGCTTACGCTCAACTCAAAAAAGCAGTGGTCATTGTTGGCAGTCTCAATCGGATTGAAATCTGGGATCTAGAGCGCTACCACCACTATCTCGATCAATTAGAAAGTAAAGCTGAAACAATTGCTGAACAGGCTTATGTTGCAGAAAAATAACCACCACCAGCCAGTGCTACTTGAGGAGAGTCTGAAATATCTGGCTGTTAAAGAGGGTCAGCATTACTTAGATGCCACCTTTGGTCGAGGCGGGCACACTCAAGCTATTTTAGATCGTGGCGGATTGGTAATTGCTTTAGATTTTGATCAAGAAGCCATTGAGGCTGGTCAAGAAAATTTTAAACAAGCCATCGCTGATCAGCAACTGATTTTACTCAAAGAAAATTTTAAAAACCTACAAGCAGTAATTGATAACCTGAGTAAAACTCAGGCGATCAATTTGGCCGGTATCCTGTTCGATTTTGGCACTTCCAGCGAACAATTAACTTCCAGGGAGCGGGGTTTTAGTTTTAGCGCCCAGGAGAACGACATCTTAGATATGCGGATGGATCAAGATTTAGGCGTGACTGCTGGGGAACTGCTAATTGTCCTAAGTGAAAAGCAATTAACTAAAGTCCTAGCCGAATATGGTGGAGAAAGAGATGCCCACCGTATCGCCAAAGCCGTGAACAAAATCAAAAAAGAAAATCCTAATAGTCTCAAATACAGTCGCACCTTATTGGCAATTATTGAAAAAGTCAAGGGTAGCAGATCTGGCAAATTACATCCAGCGACTAAAACTTTCCAAGCCCTACGCATCGCTGTTAACGATGAACTGAACAATCTAGAGCTCGCCCTACCTGCCGCTTTTAATGTTTTACAAAACAGCACCGCTCTCGATAAAAGATTGGTTTGCATTGCTTTTCATGAGGGTGAAGATGCTCTAGTCAAAAGATTTTTTAGACAACAAAGCAATCAAGGCTTAGCCCAATTATTAACCAAAAAACCAATCACAGCTAGTCAAGCCGAATTATCAACTAACCCAAGAGCGAGGAGCGCCAAATTAAGAGCCATAGCCATTTAATAGAAGGAGTTCATATGAATAAAAAAATCAGAAATTACTACAGAATCGTCTTTTTATTAATGATGATTCAATTAATTAGTACTGTTGCCAACCTGAGTAAAAATATTGCCTATGGTCAACAAATTGAAGTGCTCAAAGAAAAACAAGAATTATTAATTTCTAAGGAAAGTCAATTAAACCAACTCATCGCTGAAGAAATATCCATTCGACAATTAGCTGAATATCCAGGTTTTGAGGATACTAACAATTTAATAGTAGTCACGGCTAAAGACAATGCTTTAGCGCTACGCTAGATTAAGCATGACCGAAAACTTTAGTGTTTCTAGAAAAAGGCTTTTTTTGGCTTTTGTCGCCATAGTTTTTGTGGTGATTATTGGCCGACTTTTTTATTGGCAAGTCATTAAAGGCCAAGAATTAAAAAGTCTTAGTGAACAGCAAGCCATTCGTAGCCAGACTCAAGAAGGTCTTCGTGGCCAAATTTACACTAGTGATGGTTATCTGTTGGTAGGCAATCAAGAAGTTTATGATCTCAAATTAGATCGGCAACATTTCTCTGGAGACGTGGAAAAACTCAGTCAACAATTAGCAGCGATTATTGCTCAAGAAAACTGGCAATTCCAAGACGCCAGCGATAGTGCCAGCAAAAATTTAATTCAGCAACAAATTGAAAGTAATTTAATTAGTAAATTTTCTAGTCAAGCGAGCTGGCCTCAACTAGCCAGCCAATTAAGTGCTAAGGCTAAAGATGAAATTTTGTCTCTAGGCAATCCTTATCTAGCTTTCGATGCTAGCTTTACCCGTTTCTATCCTGAAGCTTCCATGGCGGCCCATCTCACTGGTTTTGTGGGTCGAGATGAGAATGGTAATGAAATTGGTCGTTATGGGGTAGAGGGTGCCTTAGAGGACGAATTGAAACCAAGAAAAGAGCATGGCTGGTTCTATACCGATGCGCTGGGCACTTTATTAGCTGGGTCTAATTATCAATTAAAAAACCTAAATGGTCGTGATTTAACTTTAACTATCCGCCGTGATGTGCAACATATCGCTGAAACGAATTTAGCTTGGGGAATTGAACACTACGGAGCGGAACGGGGGGAAATTATTATCTTAGATAGTAAAACGGGCCAGATTTTAGCTCTAGCGACGTGGCCAAATTATCAACAGTGGCAATATTTCAAATATCCTGGTGAAATTTTGAAAAATCCGAGTTTAACCAGACTTTATGAGCCAGGATCCACATTTAAAGTATTAACTGTCGCCAGCGCGATCGATGCTGGCGTCATTACCCCGAATACTGTCTGTACCCACTGTGCCGGCCCAAGACAATTTGGTACTTACACTATTAGGACGTGGAATGATGAATATCACCCCAACATCACCATGACCGAAGCTTTGGAAAAATCTGACAATATCGCTATGATTTTTGTGTACGAATTACTTGGGCAAGAAAAATTCACCGCCTATTTGAAAAAATTTGGAATTGGGCAAAATTTAGCAATCGATCTTCAAGATGAT
>JAGOOB010000037.1 GCA_017992725.1 Candidatus Woesebacteria bacterium
TAAGGTTACTTTAACGGCGGTTTTATTAGCTCTTGGCGTCTCTACAGCTGTCGGTTTAATTTTTGGGGTAGCTCCAGCCAGGAGAGCTGCTAATCTTTCACCAATTGAAGCTTTGAGGTATGAGTAAAGGCTGAGTTTTTTGTCTCTTCACTTAAAGCTAGTAAATCCTATTAAATTACTTCTCCATATAGAGGATAAAACCAAATTTTAGTTTATAATATTTTTATGGACACAGAACCCCCGACAATTGACATACACAGAGTTTATTCTGACAAAACCAGAATTTTCGAAGAACGATTAAAAAAATTTAAACATGAAATATTGCCTCCGAACGAATGGGAGTTAGAGGTTTGTAAAAAGTCTACACAATACCTTAATGATTATCGATTAAAATATGCACACAAAAAACCCATATCCGAAGATCATGTGAAACTTCGTATTGTTGGTGACACAAATGATTTAAATGACATGCTTGAAGGTACAAAGATGCCCAGTGGCCATAGTTGTACGGGTGGCTTTGTTGATAATAATGGTGAATTTTATATAGCGGGTGGTTGGCGATCTGATCCTTTAGAGATAGCCCACTTAATTGTTCACGAAAATACTCATGTTTTTACTGGTAAAGTGATGGTGGAAAACGGTATTTTTAGTTCATATGATATGGAAGCAGCAACCGAATTGGTGGCAATTGAAATATTAGCAAAAATAATAACTGATTTTGGTGGATTTAGGGTTATAGAAGATGATAATATCACAACAATCACCGATGAAGATGCTATTCTAAAATTTTTAGAAGAAAATTATCAAACTTATCAAGATGAAATAAAAGCATTGAAAAATCCAACCGAAAAAGATGAAAAAACAGAAGGATTATTATTAACGAATAACATTTTTGATTTTGAAGAAATTAAAAAAAAATTGTTCGCTGGCAATGATTATGTGCAGTGGGGTTACAATGAACATTATGATGGGAGTACGCCTAAGAAAGACAAATTAACACAAAGAATAATAGAAAAGCTAACATCATTTTCTAAATCTTCACGATAATCAATCTTCTCATACCACCGATTGTTTTACGAAAAAAAACAGGGAAAGCTAATGTGACCCCGTGGGGAATCGAACCCCAGTTATCGGGATGAGAACCCGATGTCCTAACCGCTAGACGACAGGGCCAAGTTACCTCTGGATTATACAAATTTTCTCAACTTTTGTAAATGTGACTCAGTTTGTCATTTTTTATTTAGACAATGTTGTTGATGTTTTACTTACTCATCACTTTAACAATAATTTTCAATCTGATTGTCAGCCAGCAGGTTTTTGCTCAAAGTTTTCAATTTACTATCCCCAATAACAATATTAGTTTTAGCCGCCCGAATGCTCTGGAATTTGAGCAAGACGCCCACGATCATCTTGTCGAAAATGAGTTTGACAAACAGAATGAGCAATTTTATTTAATCAGCCAAGATCAGCAATTTCAATTAAAAGAACTTTTTAAGACCGAGTTAGAAATTGACATTGATGATACTTATGTAATCGAATTCACCAATAATCAACCACTGGCGATAGTTTTTGATTACTTAATTGAGAGCGCAGAGGATTTATTGGCTTTTGATGAGCCGGCTTTTTACATTACTGTAGAGGGAAATGGTGAAAAGGAATTAATTTTTGCCAAAACTATCGCTCAAAGTGCGGGTCAATGGCAAAAAGTTGTTTTAGATTTAAGCAACTACAAACTTACTGGGAAAAAACTAGTTTTTCATGCCGGCAACTTCATTGATCAAGAAAAAACAACTACAGTTTCCTTAAAAAATTTAAGCTCCCAAATTATTGTTTGGCATGATACTGATCGATTATTTTTTGGTGATCAAGAAATTCCAATAATCAGTGACGATTTAACACGTGGCTACATTACCGTTGATGACCAAATTTGGCCGATTGCTCAATTTGAAAAGACGCCAATCACTGACTTAGAAGTGATTGGCGAAGTAGATGGTAGTTTAACTTTATTATTTAGCCCCATTGAAGAAAAACTTTTTAGCAATCATCAATGCAATTTAATCTGTGATGAAGATAAAAAGCAGTTGCTCAAGCAAGTGAATTATTATCTTTTACCCCAGACAACTATCAAAGATTTTTGGCCGATGGTAGAGGAAAAAGTATTACTTAATATCCGTGATTTTCCTTGTAACGATTTTAGCCAATTAACAATGGAGTGTCTCTAATGTCACCAAGTCATCAACTGATCATCGACTGTGGATTGACAGGTGATAATTCCTGCCAGTTGAGAGATGGGCTTGCAAAAAATATTAATATTCAGGTTCAACAAGCGTTTAGTCAATATCACTATTATTTACTGGTTGTTAATCATCAAAAAAACAATTGTCAATTGAGTGTACAGGCTCAAACAAATCAAGACATTTTTTTAGATGATTATTCTGCTATTTTGATAAAGATTTTTTACCAAAATCAGCAATTATTTGCTGCTAATGCAACTGAGTTTTTATCAAGAAAAATAGAATTATTAAATTTGCCAGCTCAGAGTTCAAAATTATATAAATTAGAGTTTTATATAGATGCAGTAGCAAAAGATTTTCAACTTAATTTTGATTTAAATTTTTTATTAAATTGCCTAAATCAACCAGATATCCAAGAACAGAATAGTCAAGTGCTTGGTGCACAAACTCCATTTAGAGAAATTACAGCAACACAGACACAGGTTGCTGAAGAGAAATCAGTGAGGGAACAAAGATTTTTAATATTTTCAGCCTTAATTGTTTTTTTATTGTTACTATTTTTAATTTTGATCTTTTCTCGAAGGATTTGTAAAAAGAAGAAAAAATATTAATTAGCTCAAAGAAAGGAAAAATCTATGAGCAACAGTAAAAAAATCAAAAAAATTGGTCTTGGCTTATTCTTGACCTGCGCCTTATTTTTTGGAGCCTTGCAGCTTTCAAAGGCTTTGTTTTCAGACGTGGAAACGCTTAGTAATAACACTGCTGGAGCTGCCAGTGTCAATCTGAAGCTAGCTGGTCAAGATCCAACTCAGTATAGCTTCAGTGTGCCCAATTTGATCCCTGGGGAAACGGCTGGCACGGCTGTCGCTGTTACAGACATTGGCACTGGAGCTGATTTTAATGAGAATCTTTATATAGGTTTGGTTGTTACCGAGAGCGGTGAAGGTGTGAATACTGAGGCTGAAACTGATATTGAGGGAGTTGGAGAATTGGCCGATTGTTTAATGATGCGGGTTAGTTATCTAGATATGGCCAATCATGAGGTTGAAGTGCAACCTTATACTAGTTTTACTCAGTTACAAACAATGTTTATCGATGAACAAAACTTTTCACCGCTAGATGATCTGTTACAAACGACCACTGTTAATTTAAAACTTGATTTCAATGCTGATGCTTGCGGTAATGAAGCGATGGGTGATACTGTGGCCTTTGATTTGAATTTTTATTACGAACAATAGCTAGAGTGGCGGGTCGAGTAGTGCTTGCTTGACTCGCCAATCTTTGTCATAATGTTTAGACTAT
This sequence comes from Candidatus Woesebacteria bacterium, assembly GCA_017992725.1. Classification (GTDB taxonomy): domain Bacteria; phylum Patescibacteriota; class Microgenomatia; order UBA1400; family PJMF01; genus JAAZKO01. The sequence continues at coordinate 3,537 of JAGOOB010000037.1, forward strand.
ATGCCTAGGTCTAAAAAGAAGCGATCTTCTAGGTCGTATCAACGCGTACCAAAGAAAAAAACATTTAAAGATTTCTTGAGTAATCTGTTTTTACCTAGCAAAAAAAATCGTTATCGTCCTCAACTGTTGCATCCTGAGGCACTAATGGTTTTATCCTTTGTTGTTTTAGCTGGCTTTGCTCTCTTTAATGCAATTCGTTTTTTTCCATCTCTAGCTGATAAAATTTTGGGTTTTGCTACTAATATTGATGTTAATCAGGTATTAACTTTAACCAATGAAGAACGTGCCAAACTAGGTTTGCCACCCTTACAAATTAATGAGAAGTTGAATCAAGCGGCGGTAGCTAAAGCTCAACACATGTTTAGTCAACAATATTGGGCTCATGTCGCTCCTGACGGGACACAACCATGGTCATTTATTAAAAATGCTGGTTATGTTTATAAATATGCTGGAGAAAATTTAGCTAGAGATTTTGACAGTACTGGAGAAATGATGAAGGCGTGGATGAATTCTCCGACTCATAAAGAAAATATTATCAATCCGAATTTTACCCAGATCGGGTTAGCGGTGGTTAATGGGACGTTAAATGGTTTTAATACGACTCTAGTGGTGCAGATGTTTGGTACGCCAGGAGCAGTTGAACTCAAACAAAGTGCTAGTGGCGAAGCCATTACTTTGCCTGCACCAGCTGATAGCCGAGTGGCACAATTACCTGATGAGGCAATGAATATTAACGCCATAGAGTCCGAATTGGCCGATACTAACGAATTAGGCTTGGTTGAAGGAGAAAGAGTCGCTAGTGGGCGAATGTTGTTTTCGCCACTTTATTTAACTAAAACCTTCTTTTTATTAGTTGTTGCCTTAATCATCCTGACTCTAATTTATGATGCCTTTGTGTCGAAGAATCGTCGTTACGAGCGAATTGTTGGTCAAAATTTTGCTCACATTATGCTGTTTTTAACCGTGGGCTTTTTATTAATTTTATTTCGTGGAGGAACTATTGTTCCTTGATTCATGCCAAAACTACCTAAAAAACACCGCCTAGCCTACCTGATTCTTTTTTTAGCTTTGGCCGTTTTTGCTTATTTTTTTTCTCGTTCTTGGCCCAATAAAATGCTTCAACGCTATTTGGCGGTAGGTATTGGCATTTTTTATTTTTTTTGGGGTTTAATTACTCATGTGCGCAGTAGTAAAATTACCAGTGATATTATCTTTGAGTATTTAGCGATATCGATGTTGGCAGTGTTATTACTGATCTTGATTACTCTTTAAAAATTTTGTGTTAAGATGCGACAGTTTATAAAAATTGGGAGTTTGAATGTCTAAAAAAAACATGAAAGGTATTATTTTGGCTGGAGGAAATGGGACTCGTTTGTCACCTTTAACCAAAGTTACCAGTAAGCAACTTTTACCAATTTATGATCGACCAATGATTCATTATCCACTAGAAACATTACGTCGAGCTGGCATTGTTGATATTTTATTTATTGTTGCTCCGGATCATGCTGGTGACTTCCTTAAGTATTTGGGTAGTGGCAAAGAGTTTAATTGTCATTTTTCTTACGAAATTCAAGACAAACCACAAGGTATTGCTCAAGCTTTTCAAATTGGGGAAGATTTTCTCGATAACGATAATGTCACGCTGATTTTGGGTGATAATTTATTTGAGGATGATTTTACTCAAGCAATTCAAAGTTTTGAAAAAGGTGGCAGAATTTTTGCTAAACAGGTAGCTGACCCAGAAAGATTTGGTGTAGTCGAGTTTGATGAACATAATCGAGCAATTTCTATTGAAGAAAAACCTCAGCACCCAAAGTCAAACTATTGTGTCACTGGACTTTATATCTACGACAACACCGTAGTGGAAAAAGTCAAAAATATAGAATTTTCCGATCGGGGAGAATTAGAAATAACTGATTTAAATAATTTATATTTAAAAGAAAAGACATTAGATGTGGCTTTTGTTAACGGGGCCTGGTTTGATACCGGTACTTTTGAATCAATGTATGCAGCAACTGAATTTGCTAGAGCGAGGCGATTAGCAAATCAGAGCTGAATTTATAAAATGAAAAAAAAT
>JAGOOB010000038.1 GCA_017992725.1 Candidatus Woesebacteria bacterium
GAGCGGTATCCAGCGTCACCAGTTTGCTGGCAATAGGACAATCGACATTAATGCCGGCTTCTAAAGCCACATCGGCCAATTGTTGTTTAGCTAAGGTCATTAAACGTTTTTTGACTGAGGCTAAATTTTTTAAACTTACCGAAAAGCCAGCCGCTAAAGGATGACCCCCCACACTTAATAATTGATCCTCGACTTGACGTAGAAATTCAGTAATATTTAAACCAATTAATGATCGGGCAGAAGCCTTGATAGCTAAATCTTGGTCATGAACATCTTTGGGAACGGCAAAAACAACACAGGGTTTAGCGTATTTTTCACTCAGTTGGCCGGCTAAAAGGCCAATCACTCCTTCATGGTAATCACCTTCGACAATTATTATTTTTGATTGTTTATCTTTGGCTGTCAATGAGGCTTCAACCTGATTAATCAGGTCTTTGGTCAAATCTTGTCGTGCTAAATTTGTGTCTTGTAACAGATTGGCTAATTGTGTAGCTTGTCGGGGATTTTTAGTGCACAACAAACGCAACGCATCCATACTCTCTGCCAAACGCCCCATCGCGTTAATTCTAGGACCGATGACATAACCCAAATGATAACTATTGATTGCTTCTTTGTTGACTCCAGCTAACTGATAAAGCGCTAATAAACCTGGACGCTCTGTCTGTTGTAAAGCTAATAAACCATGACTAACTAAACTACGATTAATCCCAACTAATTCCATCAAATCAGTGACGGTGGCAATTGCGACCAAAGACAATAAATCATTTAATTTTTTACTCGCTAGCTTGGGTTTATCAGTCGCTTTACATAATTGGGCAATCAAAAACCAAGCCACTGCTGCTCCGCAAATTTTTGTTGAATGAAAAACGGCTAAAACTGGTAATTTATTTTGATCTTTTTGGTGGTGATCAGTAACTATTGTCTCTACTTTTTCTTTAGCTAGAAACTGCAAAGCTGGCAAGGCTACAATGCCATTATCAACAGTGATTAATAAATCTGGTTTACCTTGATTGGCAAAAAGGTCTTGCAAGGCTTTGACCGATAAACCATAACCATGTTTTTGCCGATTGGGAATAAAAGGGGTGCTATTAATTCCTAAAAATTGCAAACCTTCCCATAATATGGCGCTAGCACATACACCATCGCTATCATAATCGCCAAAAATGAAAACTTTTTCCTTTTTTTCCTTAGCAATGGCCAATCTTTTTTGAATCTTTATCAACTCAGCGTGATCAAAACCTAACTCTTTTAATTGCCAATCTTGTGGGGGTTTGGGGTGAAAAAAGTCAGCTGCTTGGCTCGCTTTAATTTGCCGATTTGTCAATAATACTTTAAGTAGTTGATCGATGTCTTGAACCTCAGTTTTAGATTGCAACTGCCATTTCTTCATAGTTCTTTTATAATAACCTTATGCAGTTGAATTTACCATTTGAATCACTTTTTGTCATTCATGCCCTTCACGAAGCTGGTTTTGAGGCTTATTTAGTAGGTGGTGCAGTCCGAGATTTAATCTTAAAACAAGGCGATATTCAAGATTTTGATTTCACCACTAACGCGCGACCAGAAGAGATTCAACAGGTGTTTGCGAAAAGTTTTTATGAAAATGATTTTGGCACAGTCAGCATCACCCATGACAACTTACTTGAACAAATGTTGAGCAAAAAATTATGGCTACCCAAAAATAACCTCTATCAAAAATTATTAAAACATGACCAAGAAATTTACCAAAAAAATCAACAAGAAAAAATCATTAATTTAAAAAAAGCAAAAAAAATTCATTTTTCATTAAAAGAAAGAGCTTTAGCCTCTAAAAAAGTTATTGCTCAACAAAAACAGTTATCTATCTTACCTCCTTTCGAAATTACCACTTTTCGCAGTGATGGTGATTACGCCGATCATCGTCGCCCAGCCTCAGTTACTTGGGGAAAAGAAATTAGGGACGATTTGAGTCGTCGCGATTTTACGATTAACGCTATGGCCATAGCCATTGATAAAAATTACCTATTTCAAATATTCAAAGAAAACAACCAGCTTCAGGAAACTTACCAATTACAACCACAACACTGGCAATTGATTGATCATTTTCAGGGCTTTCAGGATCTAACCAACAAATTAATCAGAACAGTGGGCAATCCCAATCAACGCTTTCGTGAAGACGCCTTAAGAATGTTGCGGGCCATCCGTTTGGCTGTACAACTCGAAATGGAACTGGAACAAGCAACTTATCAGTCAATTCAAAAAAACAAGGACCTACTAAAATTTATCAGTTTTGAACGCATTGGTGCGGAAATAATGAAAATTTTAGCCTCAGCTCATCCCGCTGAAGGTATTAAGCTACTGGATGAAACTGGGCTATTAGAATATATTATCCCCGAATTAAAACTGGGAAAAAAGATGGATCAGCCAGGCCATCACACCACCGATGTCTTTGTCCATAGTTTAGATGCCCTAGCCGCCTGTCCTAGCCGTGATCCAGTGGTGCGCTTAGCCACCCTCCTTCATGACATCGGTAAACCAGAAACTTATAAAGAAAATGATCAAGAAATTACTTTTTATAATCATGAAGTTTTAGGGGCTAGAACCGCTAGCAAAATTGCCAAAAGACTCCGTCTAGCCAAAAAAGACGTACAGCGAATTTTTATTTTAGTTCGCTATCACATGTTTTATTATCAGCCAGAACAGAGTGATGCTTCAATTAGACGTTTTATCAAAAAAGTCGGCCTAGAAAATATTGATGATATTTTAGATTTGAGAGAAGGTGATCGGCTTGGTAGCGGAGCTAAAAAAACTAGTTGGCGTCTCGAAGAATTCAAAGAACGGATTATTGAGCAATTAAATCAACCCATGGATTTAACCGATTTAGCCGTTAATGGAGCAGATTTAATTAAAGAATTAAAGCTCAAACCAAGCCCGGTGGTTGGTCAAATTCTTAACGAACTCTTAGATAAAGTATTGCAAGATCCACAATTAAATACCAAAAAATTATTATTGAAAGAAGCGAAACAAATTCTACAGCACAAATAATAGACTATTTGTGCTTTTGACGATTGGCTAATTCTTCCCAAACCAACAAAATTGGCACAGCCGTAAAACTACTTGAATACGTACCCGTAATGGCTCCGACTAGTAAAGCCAAAGTAAAGTAACGGATACTTTCTCCACCCAACAATACCAACGATAACAGCATGATAATAATAGTAAAGGAATCATTAATCGATCTGCCCAAGGTTTTCCACACAGCTGCATTGGCAATTTCTTCTAGAGATAGATGGCGATGTTTTTTCTTTAATTCTCGAATGCGATTATAGAGAACCACTGTATCATGAATAGAAAAGGACAGGGTGGTCAAAACAGCGGTCACAAACAGGACATCTACCTCCACAGCTCGGAAATGACCGAGCAAGCTAAAAATACCTAATAAAATCAATGAATCGTGAAACATTGCCAGTACTGCCGAAATGCCGAATTTAAGGTCATGAAATTGCTGCCAGATATAGATAGCAATCACCGCTGCCACCAATAAGATCGCAGTGATAGTTTTTTTTAACAATTCTTGACCTAAGATGGGACCAACTGTTTCAAAACGCAAAACCCTAATCTCGCCAAATTCATTTACTATTGAATCAACAATTAACTCTTTTTCCTGATTAGTAATTTCCTTAGCTCGCAAAATTAGACTATTGTCACCAGTTTTTTGGATACTTTCCACCGGATAAAGTTCTTGTAAACTTTGTTTTAACTCTTCAATTGAATAATTTTCAGCTTTAACTTCATCTATAAATTGAAATTCTAGTAAACTGCCACCAGTAAAATCAATCGCTGGTTTCAGTCCAAAAAGGATTAAAGAAATTAATCCAGGAATCAAAAAAAATGCTGAAATTAAAAAATAAATTTTTTTATGTTTCATTAAATTCATGACTGAAATTCCTTAGGCTTAATGAGTGGCATGAGTTGTTTAACTAAAATTTTAGAAACAGTCATGCCAGTAAACATACTAAGCAAACTACCTAACAAAAAGGTAATGCCGAAACCTTTGACCAAACCACTCGTATTTAAAAATGAAAAATTTAACGGATTAATGAGGACTAGAGCCGTAATGATCGAAGCTAGATTTGCATCTTTAACTGTATCCCAAGCTCGACCAAACCCAAGTTCCAGAGCTTCTGCATAATTTCTGCCTGCTCGCTGTTCTTCTTTCATTCTTTCAAAGATTAAAATATTCGCATCTACTGCCATGCCGATAGTTAAAATTAAACCAGCAATTCCTGGCAAAGTTAAAACCACACCAATGATTTTATAAATAGCAATGGTTAAGATCGCATAAATAATCAAAGCTAAAGAAGAAATTACTCCTAACCAACCATAATATAGAACCATAAACAAAATAACCAAAGCTAAACCAACCACTCCAGCAATAATGCTTTTTTGCACTGATTCATCGCCCAAACTAGCTCCAATATTTTTCTGTTCGAGCACCTCAATATTCACGGGTAGCGCACCTGCATTGAGCTGAATCGCTAAGTTTTTGGCTTCCTCAACCGAAAAATCACCTGTCATAATTGCTCGACCATCTAAAATGGCAGTTGAAATGGTCGGTGTCACTACTGGCAAACCATCAATGAAAATGGCCAACATTTTATTAATATTATTTTTGGTAATTTCGGCAAAAAGATCTCGACCACTGTCATCAAATTCTAAAGCGATTTGCGGTTTAGCTGTTTGCTGATCAAATTGTAATTGCGCCCTTTTTAATTGCTGACCAGTTAAACCAGTCGGCGCAAAATACATATCTAAAAAATTGGCAGATTGGGTAGCGATCGCCAGTTCCGCATCACTTAACTCACGTTCTAATCGAAATTCTAATTCAGCCGTTTTGCCCACTAGGTCAAGCGCTTGCTGGGGGTCATCAACCCCTGGCAGTTCGACAATGAGGCGATAGTCATCTTCTAAACGAGCAACTTGAATAGTCGGTTCGCTAATTCCATAAAGATCAACTCGCCGACTAATGATTTCTCGAGCTGATTCTAGAGCCGTCTCTCTATCTTCATTAGCTATTTCGTTCATTTTGGCTCGCAACACCACCTGCATCCCTCCTTGAATATCCAAACCCTTTTTTAACTCAAAATCTTTATAAACATGTTTACCCCAAAAATAAAAATCAATGGGTGGTTTATTAATTACAAATTGAATTTTTTTGTTAATAATTTTAGTATCAACAGCCAGCCGGGTGGGAAAAGCAATATAGGCGGCAATTATGGTTAGTAATAACAGCCAAAAAAAAGCTCTAGTGTTTGATTTTTTACTCATGAAAACTATCTCTCTGAATTATTAATTAATTGGTAAATCTCGATGACAGAATTCATTTTCATCACCAATAATCATTACTCTTACACCATATAATACTTCCATAACAAATGGATCTCGGCGTGTTTTTCTAAATTCAAACTCATCGGCACTTAGCACAGCATAATTAATTTCTCTACCCAATTCTTTTTGTTCAGCT
>JAGOOB010000039.1 GCA_017992725.1 Candidatus Woesebacteria bacterium
GGGTAATTTGAGCACTTGCCCTTTGCTTTTTTCAAGCAAACCGCAATTAGCCGCCGTACGATAGATCACTACATTCAAAAAACTCGCTAGAGCCGCTCCAAAAAAGAAAAATAGTAAAACAAAGAGCGAATAAAAGATAAAATAAGTTATTGTCACCACTCAATAATAACAAAAAAACCCGAGCCTTGGGGCTCGGGTTTTACTTTTTTAACTAAACCGATTAGGGAAGACAGATACAATTACCCTGTGTCCCACAGTCAGTTGTGTTGCCAACTGCATCAGCAACTGGATAATCAGTTGGTAAACCTGCAGTCACGCGTTCAGCTGCTTCCTGTTGAAAAGCATTGGACTGAGGTGCAAAACAGACATAGGTAGAATCATAAGAGTTAGGACCATGATATATAAATAACGGATTATAAGCATCATCACCCCCACCAACCTTATTAACATATGTAACCTTTAATTCTTGAGTTCCTACTTCATCAGCACATGCTTCAGGGGCGCCAGCCATATCGCTCAATCTGTACAAAACCGGACACATACCAGTGGCACCAACTAAACCAGTAGTTACTTCTTGCCAAGCTAGTGTTGGAACATCTCCCACAGCCGCATTCCATGGATAATAACCGGTCATGGCATAGTAACGATCAATAGCAGAAATTAATTGCTCAGCATCTGATCTGCTACCAGTATCCCGACCACGGTTAATCTGCTCAATTGGATTAATAGCTGATAATACAGCTACTGCCAAAATACCTAAAATAGCGATCACAATCAATAATTCAATCATGGTGAAAGCTAATTGCTTCCTCAATCTTGGGCAAAAAGATGTGATTTGCATAATGTTTTCTTCTTCCTCCTCATTAATTACTAAGAACAAAGTTTCTTAACATAGTCAGTTTAAACCATTTTCTGACCGCATTTCAAGTAGCAATTTAAAATTGGCTAGTCAAACTATAAATTGGCATAATAATGGCCACCACCATAAAGCCCACCCCAACTGCCAAAACAACGATAATCATTGGCTCCATAGCTGCTGTCATATTTTTGACCGCATATTCGCTTTCTTTTTCAAAATATTCAGCCAATTTACCCAAAATTTCATCAAGTTTACCGGTTTCTTCACCAACACTCATCATCTGATGAAGAATTGGCGGAAAATCTTCATAACGAGAGATAGCGGTGGAAAGGGAAGTACCACGTTCTACTTGCTTAGCTGCTTCAGCTAATTCTTGACGGTAAACAGCATTATCAATCGCTTCAGCCACAATATTAATAGCCTCTAGCAGTGACACACCAGCTCCTAATAACAAGGAAAGAGTACGAGTAAAATCGGTTAGAATAATCTTTTGACGCATTTTGCCAAAAATTGGTAATTTTAATAGCCAACCATCAATCGCTAACTCTCCTTTTTTGGTTTTTCTATACGAACGCACCGCAAATATCCCAGCACCTACTACAACTAAGATCATCCACCAAAATTGCACCATAAAGTCAGAAATACTAATAAAAATTTGAGTCATCATGGGTAATTCTGCTCCAAAATCATTGTACATCTCGGTTAACTGCGGAATCACTGCTACCATCATGACGATCATCACGATCACCATCACAACTAAAATAATGACTGGATAAATCATCGCGCTTTTGGTTTTTGCTTTAAAATCTTTGTCTTTTTCTAAAGTAATCGCCAACCGGTCCAATACTTCATCTAAAACACCTCCAGCTTCGCCAGCTTTTACCAACTGCGTATAAATGCGGGAAAAATTATCAGGATACTTTTGCAGTGCATCCGAAAAATTCATGCCACCTTCCACGTCTTTTAATAAATTAGCCGTTAATTTACCCATTTCTTTTTCACTTTCCTCTTCCAAAATTGACAAAGCATTTGCCAAAGGCAAACCAGCATTGATCATCGTGGCTAACTGCCGAGTGAAATTGACCAAATCATTAAATTTCACTTTGGCATTGCCAAATTTTGCCAAAAATCCCGATTCTTGACCCAAACTGGAAACATCAATGACAAATAAACCACGTTCAAAAAGGGTTGAAACAGCTTGTAATTTTGAGGCAGCTTCTACTTTACCTTTGATGTTTTCTCCACGTTTATTTTTGGCTGTGTATTTAAAAATTGGCACAATAAACCTTATCCTTCTTCGTCTAATAATCGCATCATATCGGTGGGGCGAAAAGCGCTACTAATGGCTGTTTCCTTACTAATAACATGTTGCTTATAAAGTTCCAAAAGATGAGTTTCCATTAACATCATGCCACTGTTGACATTGGTCTGGATAACAGTGTCAATTTGAAAAACTTTTTCGTCACGAATCAAGTTAGCTACGGCTGGATTATTAAACAGCAGCTCTACCGCTGCGATCCGGCCACCTTGGATTTTGGTAACCAGGCGCTGCGACACTATCGCTTTTAAGACACTGGCGAGTTGTTGACGAATTTGACCTTGCTGATGAGCAGGAAAAACATCAATAATCCGGTCAATGGTTTGTGCCGCCGTATTGGTGTGAATGGTGGCAAAAACTAAGTGACCAGTTTCAGCTAGAGTGAGAGTAGCGGCAATTGTTTCAAGATCACGCATTTCACCAACCAAAACCACATCAGGATCGGAACGCAAGGCGCTTCTCAAGGCTAAATGCCACTGATGGGTATCTTTGCCGACTTCGCGCTGAGAGACCACACTTTTATCTGGCTTATAGACAAATTCTACTGGATCTTCAATAGTAATAATATGTCGACTGTGATTATGATTAATTTCATCAATAATCGCCGCCAATGAAGTGGATTTGCCCTCTCCAGTCGGACCAGTAAACAGCACTAAGCCTTGATTGTATTCACCAAATGTATGAAAAATCTTCGGCAAAGCTAATTCATCAATATTTTTAATGGTTTGGGGAATTAAGCGCAGAGCGGCCGCATACTGACCCAAATGTTGGTAAACACAAACACGAAAACGAGCATTGTTGCCAAATTGATAAGCTAGATCAATTTCTTTTTCTTCTTTTAGTTTCTTTTTTTGCTCTTCGCTTAATAGATCAAAGATCCACGGCTCGGTTTGGTCAGGACCCAGTAGCTGGGGCCCAGCTGGAAAACTCAAAATACCATTGATCCTGATGGACAGGGGAGATCCAGGAATAATGTGAATATCTGAACCTTCGTTATCTATTAAGAACTGTAATATTTCTTTAATGTTCATAGCTATTTTTCTTATTATTCATTATATATACTTGATCACTTTTAATTCAATCTTTAATTGCTTAACCAACTTCTGCCACCCGTAATATCTCTTCTACAGTGGTGATACCATCTAGAACTTTTAAGTATCCATCTTGCTTCATCAAGGTCATGCCTTGTTGAATAGCGACTCTTTCTATTTCACTAGCTGGTTTGCGATTTAAAATTAAGCTAGAAATTTCTGGAGAAACGGGCATAACCTCAAAAATACCAATACGACCTTTGTATTCAGGTTCGGTCACTGGTCGCTTATTACTGGGCCGAAAAAGAGTAATTTCCTCTGGTTTTTTACCCTTTTCTTTACACCAACGATCAAAATGGACTCCTAGCACCTTTTTAATGTCTTCGATCACTATTGGTTCAGGTTTATATTCCTCCTTATACTGGTCATTAATTCTTCTAACAACACGTTGACCCATCGATAAAGTCATTGATGAAGCAAGTAAAAATGGTTCAGCTTCCATATCTAATAAACGAGGTAAGGCACCAGCCGCACTGTTGGTATGTAGAGTAGAGAAGACTAAGTGACCAGTTAAAGATGCTTGTAGTGCCAAATCAGCAGTTTCATTATCACGAATTTCACCCACCATAATAATATCCGGATCCTGACGCAAAAAAGATCTCAATCCCGAAGCAAAAGTTAGACCGGCCTTAGGATTGGTTTGCACCTGGCTCACTCCAGGAATTTGGTACTCCACTGGATCCTCGAGAGTCATAATATTGACTCCCACCTTATTAATAATATTCAGAATCGAATAGAGGGTTGTAGTTTTACCTGAACCAGTTGGACCAGTAATCAAGATAATGCCATAAGGTATTTTGATAGCCTCCATCACTCTCTGCAAACCCAAACCAGTCAAACCTAAATCTTCCAAAGAAGGAACAGCCATATCTTTTTGTAACAACCGCATCACCACCTTTTCCCCATGTACTGTCGGCAGAGTAGAGATACGGAGATCTATTTCCGCTTTATTAGTTTTGTAGTTAAAACGTCCATCTTGAGGTAGCCTTTTTTCATCAATTTTGAGATTAGCCATGATCTTAATACGCGAGACGACTGCCTCGTGTACATTCAGAGGTAAAATCAACTTTTCAGCCAAAATTCCATCAATCCGATATCGCACCCGAGTACGGTTGATTTGTGGCTCAATATGAACATCTGAGGCTCTTGATTTAATAGCAAAATCTAGAATATTTTCCACAATACGGTTAATTGGTGCATCCCGCAAAATTCCCCCATTTTGTTGATCCAATTCCACTGACCCAGACTCTCCCTCTCGGTCTTGTGTGGTACTTTTCAGAGCCTCTGTCACTTCACTAGACAAACTTTGCGCATAGTGATCATCAATCATGCGAGCAATTTCAGTGGCCTCGCTGTAGTAAGCACTAATGTTATAACCAGTTTTTTGTTTCAAAAATTCAATCGCCGCCAAGTCTAAAGGATTAATCATGGCAATTTTGAGAATTTTTTTATCCTTATCAACACTAAAAGGGAGAGCTTGAAAACGCTTGGCAATGCCCTCGTCAATCAAAGTAAGAGCCTCTGGATCGACGCCAATCGTTGCTAATTTTATATAAGGAACATTATTAAATTCAGCTTTGGCTTGAACAATTTCCGTCTCAGTCGCCAGTTGTTTGCTTGAAACTAATTCTTCATAACTGCGACCCGTATTTAGATTTTCTTGGCGAATTTCTTCTGCTTGTTGCGGTGAAATGATCCCTTTTTGGACTAAAATATCAAAAAAGGAATTGGTCATCGCAAAAGCGGGACCAGCTGGAGCTACTGAATTTGGTGGATTGGCGATAGTCGGGACGGGTTGAAGGTCGTCAGTCGGGATGGGCTGAGTAAAAACCGGTTCAGCAATGCCCAAATCATCTGGATTGCCCAAAGTATTATTGCCACCATAAGACTCGGCTTCAACCTCTGGTTCAGTTCTGACTTCTGGTTCGGCTGGCTGAGCAGGTTCAATTGATTGGGTTGGCGCAAGTGGTTGGGTTGGCGCAAGTGGCTGACTTTGCGCAAGAGGCTGTGGTTGACTTGGCACTTGACCCTGTTTTGCATCAGCAGCCAAATCAACTGGTGGCAACTGGGAAACATGGTCACCATAAGCCGGTTGAATATTTAAGTCTTGAGTAATTTGATTAATGGTTCTTTGTAAATCAGGATCAATTTGAACATCACCATTTTCGGCTTGGTTTTGTTGTGATTTGTCAGGCTCAGCCACAGACTGACCCTGACCCACTTCATCTGAC
>JAGOOB010000040.1 GCA_017992725.1 Candidatus Woesebacteria bacterium
GGTTAGATCTGTCGCTCCTTGTTCCTTCAACCAGTTGTTGAACCGATTTAAATAGTGCTTGTAATTGCGAATAGTTAAACGGCTTAAGTTTTTTTCTACCTCAAGTGACTCGAGGAAAGCTGACAGTGCCTGATCTGGATCAGTACTCAGGTGGCTAACAGCTTTGTTTAGTTTGGCTGATGCTTGAGTTTTAGCTGTTTGCGCTTTACTGAAATTTTCTTGAGCGTTCATATCCTCAATTTACAATAAAATTAGACTTTTGACCACCAGCGACTCTGATTTAAGCAAAAGTAAATCTGGTTGACCACCAGCGACTCTGATTTAAGCAAATAGGGTAGACTACCCTATTTTTGGCAAATTGTAGGGGACCCAGTAGAGTAATTTTCGAGGTAGTGGCGCTTCTTGCTCACTATAACCACTAAAAATGCCACCATTTTTCTCAATAATCTTTTTTGAACCGAGATTATTTTCATCACAGGTGAGTAAGGCCTGATCAGTATCCAAGCTGGGTTGTCCTTGGCGGATTTTCTCTAGCGCGAGGGCTAGTAATTGAGAGCCATAACCTTGACGACGCGCACTCGGTCTAATCACGTAACCAATATGACCACCAATTTTGCGCAAATTATCATTGAGCTGATGACGGATTGCCACCCGACCTAACCAGATCACTTGACCGTCACTGGGCTTTTTCATTAACCAGTAGATGGTTTGTGGCACTCGGCCAACCGGTAAATCAATACCAGCTTCTTGTTCTTGGATATCTTTTAAATAAGCTTGAAAAAATCTTTTTTTCGCCAATTTAGTTAAATCCAAACTTTTTTCTACGTAGTAGCGATCGTGTTGGGTTGCTTGCAATTCGGCCACAGCTTCAATGAACGCTTTTTGGTAAAGTAATTGTGGTTTTGCTAAAAAAACTGCATTTTCTGACATACTGGCTATTATAGCCTGATTTTCCATGATGGATTATTCGGAAAAATAAAAAACAGCCGATTTTGGGCTTTTAACGAGCTTCTTGAGGGTTTTAGATTGATATATCAATTTAAAATATAATTAATTACCCTGAAAACCTCAGCCATGACATCTGGCGTATATCTGGTAAAAAAATAGCTTTAGGGGAGTTCTAGCCAAAAATCGGCAATTTGGCAGAAAGCAGCAATTTGCCAGAAACCAGTAATTTTTAACGTGGGGCAAAAAATGAGGGCAGACAGGAAAATAAAAGTAAATAAACCAATTAAAAAAGAAAATAGCGCTTAATTGGTAAATGAAGGTTAACTAGCTAAAAAGAGCGCTCTAGTGGCAAATGGTGTTCAGTGTCGCAAAAGTTATATTGTGCGACATAGCATCTCCATCTTCCTGTCGCAACCACTGTCAAACTCTGCCGCAGAGTAGTAAAGAGTAAACTGTGGTTTTAGTTAAATTTAATTGGTAAATTACACTACACTCCCTAAACCCTCAGCTCATTATCCTGCCCAGATCTAATTTGCCACCAGCGACCCCTCCCTGAGTGTCTCCAAAAAGGCCTCTTCGGGTTTTTTCTTGATTTTATCAGTGCTGCTGCTCCCTAGGGCCGGACCACTAATTTGGCTTGGTTTCTCGAGAAAATTCAGTGCAGATTTTGCTGATTGTTTATTCTTGCACCAGGCTAAATTTATTTTTGCATCACAACTGTTGGCTGATTTAAATCGTCTATATCAAACTATATCATCCCAGGCTAGCAAGGTCCTATAACTAGTGAGTTTTCCACAATTTTCACGCCTCTACCCTTTGCTCCTGACTAACAGATTTTTTTGTTCGCCTATGCCCTATAGCCGGGCGCAATAGTACTTGCTTTAGCCCATCTTTGCCACATTTTTTATTTTACAAACGCATCTCCTCTTGAAATTTAGCTCCAGACTACCCTAGTAATTTTCGGCGATTTTTTTATGAAATTTTACTCAAAAAATCTATTATAGTTTGCTAAATAAAGCGAAATATGGACGCAATTTTTTTATATTGCAGCCACCACAAAACTCATCAAGCCCCAGTTTTTTTACCAGCTCTGCCCCACTCTAATTATCTATAAATATATTGATATATCAATATAAATTGTTTATTTACCAGGGAAAACAATCATAAAAGCTAAAATGATAAAAATACTAACTAACGTATATTCGGTAGCTGTATTTTTAAATAGTCTACCCTGCAACAAGTCTTGAAATAATGATAAGCCAACATAAACCAGAGACATAATAAATAAAGAAATATACCAAATCTCCATGGGTAAGAAGGAAAAAGCTATGGTAAATTCAACCAAGATCAACACAAATAGCAATGTGTAATTCAAGATTTGCTTACTGATCCGCGGTTCTAATTGGACTGACCACAGCGACATTAACACTAGCATAAAATGAGAAATGGCTACCAGCAAAGCATTAAGATAAAAAGGCAACCGTAGTGAAAAAATGGTATTAGTTAAAAGTAGTGAAATAATCATGGTAAAAAACAAGGCTATGGCGCGCGCAGCATATAAAAGCTGAATGGTTCTTCCCTTAGCAACAGAAAAAATATTAGCCGTTAAAAATAAAGCATACATGCCCACGCCAAAAACAGCCAAAATGGCTAAACGAGATAATAAAACCTCTGGTAAAAGAAAATAAAACAGCGCTACTGAAGAAGCATATAGTACTGGTAACGGCAAAATCGTTAACCACTCATAAATTTGTAAATCGTCGCTCAGCGCCCAAGCCGACATCAAATAACTAATGAGCGCAAATATGCCAATCGCTGCATAACGCCAATCAATTGGAACGTATTGAGTCGCTAATAAACCTAAAGACAATAAGACTGAGACAATAATAAATTTTTCACGGCGGCGCATAGTGTTAATCTTCTTCTGGCAAGTCTGTTGCCACGAACACATCTTCTATATCTTCATGCTCTCTCAATAAATCTACTAACTCAAGCACTTGAGCTGTCTGCTGCTCATCTAATTTAATTTTAATTTTGGCAGTAAAACCGCCCTCTCGATCACGTTCAAACATATAAGCGGCGCTACCTGGACCCGCCAAAGAACCCCCATGCTTAGTTAGTAAAGTTCTTAATTCACTAGCGGTTCGGTTGTTATTATTCGTGAGGGCTACTATCATTAGCGCTACTCCACCCGGAGCAAAAGCTTCATAGACATTTTCCCGAACCTGATCAGCTCCAGTTTTACCCAAAGCCACATCAATCGCTCGCTGGATCTTATCTTTCGGCATATTAACCGATCTGGCTTTTTCTAAAACCACTCTTAAATTAGCATTAAGACTTGGATCACCAGACTTACCCTCTTTAACAGCAGCCCGGATCTGCCGAGAAAACTGGCTAAAAATTTTGCCCTTGATTTGATCTTGGGCGTTTTTCTTATTCTTGATATTGTTCCATTTACTGTGTCCTGACATATTGCTATTATAGCAAAGCTTCCGCAACCCCAAGCATTTGCTTTTTGTGAGTTGACAATTCTTTTTGTGGGTTGTAGTATCCCCCAAAGAAAGGTCTATCAGCCATATGACAATGTCAAACAGCTCTCTGCTGCGAGCCAAAGCCATTCAGGCAGTTAAAGACTCTGATTGGGAAAACGCTGTCCTGATTAATCAAGAAATCCTCGAACGCTCTCCAAAAAATTTAGAGGCCATGAACCGGTTGGGTCTTGCCTATCTTAAATTGAAAAAAGAAAAAGAAGCGAAAAAAGTTTTTAATAATGTTCTTAAGCTTGACCGTTCAAATATTATTGCTAACAAGCACATGAAGAAGTTAAAGAACAAAGAAAAAACTCCAGACGTAATTTTTAACCATAATGCTGATTTCATTGAAGAACCAGGCAAAAGTAAAATTATTTCCCTGCACCGTTTAACTGGCTCTTCTCAATTAGCCAAGTTAAAGGTTGGCCAAGAATGTTACTTACAAATCAAAAATCGTTACATTAGTGTTACTGATGATCAGCAAAAACACATTGGCACGCTACCTGAAGATATTTCGTTTCGCTTGAGTAAATTAATTAGTGACGGCAACCAATATAGTTGTGTGATTTATAAAATTGATGATAACCAATGTTGTGTTCAACTCAAAGAAACTTATCGCTCAGCCAAAAATCAACAATTACAATCTTTTCCTAGCAAAAAAATTAATAATCAATTTAACCTAGATGAAGATATTATTTTGGAAACGGACATTCCTCTCGGTATCGTCAGCACTGATGAAGATGATGATGAAGACGATGACGGTCTAGAGACTGTCATGAAGAAAATCGAAAGTTCCGATTCTTAATTTGGCTAAATCTTCGGCTAAAAAAATCACTGCTCCCGCCCGATATTGTTGCGCTAATTCGTGATCGGCATTAATGACCTTGACCGGCATAAGTTGTTGAAAACGATTCAATAAGGCTTCGCAAGCCGTGATCTCTGGATCAATTAGTAAAGAAGTCTCTGCCAAAATATCTTGTCCGCTATCTCTTTTAATTACCGAAAAGCCATCTTTTTCTAAAAGTTGGGCAAAAGCACTAGCCAATCCAGTAACACTGCTACTATTAATGACCGCTACTGGACATTCAAATAACTTACCATAACTGGCCTCAGTATTTCTTGCCAAAAAACTACTCAATAAATTTTCCTTATCCTCCCGTGTTTTTGCTTCAGTGTCGTCAAACCATTCCCAACTGACCTGGCTTTGCTCTAGATAGAAAAGCAAATTTTGCTCTTCTCTACTCCGCAATTCAGTCATTAAAAAATCGCTAAATTGAGCTTGGTTTTCTTTGGATAAGTTTTGTTGCGGATAAGCAATGACCTGATCAATAAAAGTGTTAAACAAGAGGCTATAAAATAAAATTTCTTCATTGGCATCCATTTCTCTAGCAAACTCTTCTCTAGGCCAATTGGCCACACTCAACTGACTAAAATCGAAAACCTTAATTTTTTGCTCTAGCGGGGCAAAAACTACCCAGGCTACTGGTAATTTGCTATCTACTACTAAAAGGTGTTGATTGCGACTGAGTTGATGGCGTTTGGCTAGCTGATTTTTCAATAAATAGTAAAACAGCAAGCCGAGTAAAAGTAATAAAAATAAGGAGAGAAAAAATAATGACAGTTTTTGCCAATTCACTACGGCAGACTTTTTTTTAGATCGCCGAACTTTCCGAGCTTTGACTTTTTTAGCCTTAAGCTTTTTTTGTTCTCGACGAGATGGGCAGTAATCACGCATAAAACAATTTTCAACTTATAGTTTAGCAATTTTTATTCTTGCTGACCATGACGGTGTTTAGCAATTTTTATTCTTGCTCACCAATCGCAAAACGCTGGAAACGACCCAAAACTATTTTTTCACCGATTTTTCCAGATAAAGCCTTGATGGTCAATTCTACATTTTGTTCACCTCGAATATAATCCTGAGCTAAAAAATCTGCTTTGCTTTGCGGATTCATGGCA
>JAGOOB010000041.1 GCA_017992725.1 Candidatus Woesebacteria bacterium
GTAATAACAGCCAAAAAAAAGCTCTAGTGTTTGATTTTTTACTCATGAAAACTATCTCTCTGAATTATTAATTAATTGGTAAATCTCGATGACAGAATTCATTTTCATCACCAATGATCATTACTCTTACACCATATAATACTTCCATAACAAATGGATCTCGGCGTGTTTTTCTAAATTCAAACTCATCGGCACTTAGCACAGCATAATTAATTTCTCTACCCAATTCTTTTTGTTCAGCTCTAATTAATTCTTCTAGCTCAGGTAAAACCACGTCGCCGACAACTAAAATATCTAATTCATCTGGTTTGGCTTGTTGACGGTTAGTAAAAGTACCAGAAAACATCACGTACGACAGTGTACCTAGTTTACGGCGATTTCGCCTGATTTTCTTACCCAAACCAGTACTTTTGGCAACAATTCTTTGTAATTCTTGATGATAAAGGTAGCGTTTGTTTAAATAATAATAGAGACGATTGCCGCGTTGTTCACTTTTTAACAAGCCACAATCCAACATTCTTTCCAGTTCTCTTCTAACAGCATTAATTTCTTCTTTAACTAATCTGGTAATTTCCCTAACATAATACATTTCATCTGGATTTTTATAAAATAATTCCAGCACTTTGACTCTAACTTTGGAAATTAATAAATCATTGAGACAGGACATAAAGTTTCCTTTATTGTTTTGCTAAATTATTTGAAACAAAAATTTACTCAATTTTACGTGATTCAAATTAAAAAATCAACAACGAATTTGTAACAATTTAATCAAAAAAGCCGGCGAAAGCCGGCTTATTAATGACGAAACTTTATCAAATTAATTAATAAACAATTTCACTGCCAGTAGCTAAAACACTAATCCAAATTTGACCACGAGCCAATTCCACAGCTTTGCCTCTAACATCCGTAAATTGAAGCTCAGCTTCCCGACTGGGTTTGCTCCAATTAGCTTCGATTGGTTCTTGACCATGTTTGAAAATTAAAGCTTTACCCTTACCAATAGTGGTATAAAGCATGTGTTTTAACTCATTAATTGGTCCTTTTTCAGTAGTTAAGAGCACAATCACTGTCTTGGGAGCTATTGGCTCATCATTATTCAGGTCATACTGAACCTCACCGCCATTAGTTCTTATATAGCCATCCAGGTCTACATCATAATTCCATTCGACGGAAAATTGATTATAGCCAGTCCAAAAATCATAACTAATTTTTCTGACTGCTCCTGGTTCTCCAACCTCATCCTCAAAAGTCCAACCCTGATAACCTTCTTGCCAAGGGGTAGCGGGGATTGTTTGACGATTAACCACTCGCTCTGGAGTTATATTAGTCCAACCCCTATCAGCGGCCACTGCCCAAAGCGCCTCAGTATCCGTTTGCATGGTATGTTCTGTATCAACTTCTTTATCAGGAATACGACTATAGTTACGAATAAAAGTTGGATAGCCAATGGAAAATTGATCCATATCATTTTCACCACGCCAACCATAATCAGCAATTTGGCCTAAAGCATTGCTAGGACCAGACAAATTAGCTCCACCAACATGAACATACATTGGCAAATTAAATCCTGAAGCCCAATCAACAAAGTAAGTACGAGCACTACGAACTGGAGCAATCACTACATTTTCATTTTGGGCGGCACAATAATAAAGAGCCCCAAAACGAGTTACTCCGCCTTCAGCCACTGCTTCAAAAACAACGTCAGCTCGACTTAATCCCGAATGAGGTCGGGCATCTGGAGAATTCTCAATCATGACAAATAACGGTCGTCTGGTTTCCCAGGCTTTCTTTTCAGTTAAAGTGTAATATTTACCATTAAGCGGGCAAGCCTGATCTCTCGGCTCGTTAGGATCGATATCTAATAAACCACCTAAAATAGATTCTTTTGGTTCTGTGGCTGGTTCATTAACCGCTACAACCTTTTCCTTTGAGAAATAGGAAAAACTAAAAAACGAAATCACGCTGGAAACTAAATAAAAAATCAATAAAATAACTAAGTTTTTTTTAGACATATCTTGTCTACCTTTCCCCAAAAATTGACAATCCTAAGTATAACGCAAAGTAATTAAAGCTAGAACTACTAAAATTACCAGACTAATTAATAATGTTTTTTTCAAATCTTGACTAATTAATTGAGGATCATAATTAAACAAATTGGCTGTCTTATTTAGTCCATCTATCGGTTTTACTGCTGGGCTGGCCGCCGTTTTTAAAGAATTTCTGTCCTGAGCAGCGGTGTTTTTAGCAGTGGCGTTTTTAGCAGCTTCCGCCAACCTTTTTTGCGCCCGAATTTTATCAATTTTACGTCTTTTTTTTGCCATAATCTTTATTTTTTTAAAAGAGGTTTCTTACATCATTTACCGAAACAAAAATCATTAACAAAATTAAAATACAAAAACCAAGATAGTTAGCCCAATTTGCTACTTTTTCAATTTTCTCCTTAGTAATCACTTTTTCTAACAAAATAAAAACCGCCCGACCTCCATCCAAAGCCGGTATTGGTAATAAATTCATCACTCCTAAATTAATCGATAACAATGCGGCAAAACTCAAAATATTCAAAAAACCGCCATCAAAAAAGCCATAAGTTTGAGCTTGATGGACAATGCCTACTGGCCCGGCTACGTCCATCGCCACTGAGCGACCATTGACTAGATCAACAACTAAATTACCTAAAGCTTGCAAAATTAATAAACCTAGCGCCATCGCTTCTTTGAAACCATAAAGCGAACCTTTAATAATAGCTAAATACCACGGATTTTTTTCATACACCACACTAGTAAAAACAACGCCCATAGCCCCTTCAGACTCTGCTCTCTCCGAATCTTTTCTTAGATAAACTGTAAATTCTTGATAGCTATCTGGGCAGTCAGTTAATTCACAGGTGTCGGTAGTTTTAACAATTACTTCTTCACCCAAATGGGCATCAACATAATCCTGAACTTCCTTGATATTATTGACGGTCACCCATTGCTGGTCAAGTTGACTATAAAAACTCACGATATTAGTGTTTTCTTTCAGGCCAGCACTAACGGCTGGGGAATCATCTCTGAGTTCATAAATTCTGGCTTGCTCTCCCAAATCGTGGGGAATACCAGTTTGAGTAAAAATAATACTAAAGGCGATAATACCAAAAATAAAATTGGAAAAAACTCCAGCTAATAAAGTTTGCAATCTGGCAGAAATTGATTTAGTAAAAAAAGGTCCCCATTCTTGATTGTTTTTTTTATTTGCACCACGGTCTGTATGGTCTTCGGGACCATTCTCACCCTCTAATTGAACAAAACCACCAAAAGGAATGGCATTGAGTGAAAAAACCGTACCTTGATAGGTAAAAAGCTTTACTAGTCGTGGCGGATAGCCTAAACCAAATTCCTTGATATTAATTTTATTTTTTCTTGCCAATAAATAATGTCCCATTTCATGAATCAGCACCAAAAAAGACAAAACTAAAATAAACACTATAATTTCGTACATAATTAGATAGTTAACAAATCCTTTTCTTTACTCTTGACTAACTCCTCAATTTTTTCCATATATTCTTTAACTAAATCATCGAGCTCGGTAAAATTAGCCTTAAGATCATCTTCACTAATTCCAGCTTCACCCTCTTGTTTTTCAATATCTTTGCGAATGTCGGCCCTGATTTGTCTCAGCATTACTCTACCTTCCTCAGCGCGTTGATGCAAAATTTTTACCATTTCTTGACGACGCTCAGTAGTTAAGGTAGGTACTGGAACCCGAATTAAATCCTTATCAACAATCGGATTCAGGTTGAGTTGAGCCAATTGAATAGCTTTTTCAATCGCCGGCAACAAGCTCTTATCCCAAGGCTTGATTACAATCAACTGAGGATCTGGTACCGCCACAGACGCTACTTCAGCCAAAGACATTAAACTGCCATAGGCTTCCACCCTAACCGAATCTAAAATCTGTGCTGAAGCTCTGCCTGTACGCAAAGCATCAAGCTCCTTCTGCAAATGGTCGAGAGCCTTAATAAATCGAGGACGGTAGCTTGCTAAATCAATTGACATAATAAGTAAATTGTAACAAATTTTAAGGAAAACTGATCTTGAAATTAATATTGGGAAAAGCCAGGGTCTGCCGGGTCGGATCTGCAGCTCTCAAATCATCTTTTAAAGATTGAATCCGCTGTTCTAGTGGATCAGCTTCAAGCATCTCTTCTTGTTCTTGCGGTTCTTCACTTATGACTTGTGCCTCTCTTTTTGGCAAGAAAACTACAATAATATAGAAAGCAAAAAGCAAAAATACTCCAGCCATCATAAAATAAAACGGTTTTAAATTTTTATTACCAGTCAAATTTTTCTTCAGATCAATTTTGTCTTGAGAGGCTTTTTGCCACAAGGGAGCTTGATCAACAAAAATGGTTTGGTCTTGGTTGTATTGATACTTTTTTTTAGCCATAATCTATTTAAAGTTCATTAATTCGTCCAAATAAGCCAAAGATTGAGATAAGTTAATATAAACTGGATTCAATTCTTTAGTTAAGTTGCGATAAATACCTTCTAACGCATTGGGTTTTTTGGCTTTTCCCCACAACAGATCGAGGTTATTTTTGGCCTGAGTCAGAGTCTTGTCGGTTTCTTCTGAAGCTCTTAATAAAGCGCTCAGAGCGCTACTTTCAGCCACTCCCAAAAATTGATCAACATCTTTTTTAAGTGGTAAAGCTAAATCATAAATGCGTTGTAGTCGTGAAATCGCTAACAAGGCTAAAACCTGCTCACTCATTTTATTTAGATCAGTAAATGCTGTAAATTCATCTAAACTGGCTTGCACCTCACTCTGACTATGTTTAGCCTCTAAGGCCTGACTATGTGTTGTTAAAGCATCAATATTTTCTTCTAATAATTGGAGATATTGATTTTTGACTGATAGTTCTACTCCTTCACTCGCATAAAGATTTAACCTTAATAATTCTAAATACTTGATTAAAACTTGATCTCGACTGAGAGCTACTGCTTTCGTTTTGATTACTAAATCCTCCAAACTAGCCAAAGTTTTTAATGAAGCATATTGATCATAAGCAATGGTGTACAGCCTTTCTTTATTACGGTAATCTTCCAAATTTTGACTGTATGCTTGGCGAGCTTGACTAATTTCTTCTTGTAATCTTTCCTTTTGCCAAATAAGATCTGTTTTAGCTGCGGGTTCTTGAGCATTAACTAAAGTTGCGCCAAGCAATAAAATGGCACCCAAAAATAAAAACACTTGTAAACCATGAAATAGCCAAGATTTTGACTGTGTTAGATTTTTTTTCATTTTATAAATTCAGCTCTGATTTGCTAATCGCCTCGCTCTAGCAAATTCAGTTGCTGCATACATTGATTCAAAAGTACCGGTATCAAACCAGGCCCCGTTAACAAAAGCCACATCCAATGTCTTTTCTTTTAAATATAAATTATTTAAATC
>JAGOOB010000042.1 GCA_017992725.1 Candidatus Woesebacteria bacterium
GACAAAAATCAATTAAAATATAGCTTGTATGAGAAGAAAATTTTCTCACTTTTTGATATTTGTCATTACTTTCCTTGTGTCGTGGTCTCTGGTAACCAAACCAGCTCAAGCTAGCATCTGGGATTGGATAGCAGCCCAATTTCAATCTAAAGAAGCTAGTGACAACATGACCACAAGCATTACTCAAGAAGGAGTTAGTAGTGAAAAACACGTTACTGAAACCAGTTCTAATTTATTGAATGTAATTAATTTGCATGTGTTGGGAGCGCCAACCAGTGAAGATGCCACAGCTAGTAGCATGCTTCGTGAAAGTGTTGGACCAGGACTCATCAGTGTCGTTAATTCTGGCATTGTTGCTATGTACGAACCGCCAGCCAGTTCAAGAACATATATGGCTGATTTATTACAAAACGCTAAGATTATCCCTGAAGCCCAAGCCCAAGGATTGGGTTTTTCTTCACTAGATCCAGTACTTGAAACTTGGAAATCATTTCGCAATATAGCTTACCTATTTTTTGTTGTACTTTTTTTAGTCATTGGCTTTATGATTATGTTTCGCGCCAAAATTGGTCAAGCTGCGGTAACAGTCCAACAAGCAATACCCAGCGTTATTGTGGCGCTACTAGCCGTAACTTTTTCTTATGCTATTGCTGGACTCTTAATTGATCTGATGTACGTAATTATGTACATGTTGGCTGCCCTATTTGATGGAGGGCAAGAATTAATTACCGGAAATTTCTTTACGCTAGTTGGGGTGATGTTCACTGATTTCTGGGATAATATGTCAACAGCAGTTGAGGATCTTATGTCTGGTTTACTCGGCCAAGAGTCTTTTCTCAAGGAAGCATTAGATTGGTTATCGACTCTTAGTGCCACTGTCATTGTCGGCTTGGCAATTCTAATTGGCACCTTTAAAATTTTCTTCGAATTATTAAAGTCTTATATTTCCATTATTTTACAGATTGTTTTAGCACCAGTAATTTTAATGGTCGGCGCCATTCCCGGACAAAATTCTTTTATGTCTTGGATAAGAAATTTAGCAAGCAATTTGGTGATGTGGCCATTGGTCATGATTTGTTTATTAATTAATCGCATGCTTACTCAAGGAACATATACTTCTGGTGGTTTCATACCCCCATTTTTAATCGGTGCTGGCCAAGCAGAAACCATGCCCATCTTAGTTGGTATAGGTATCTTGCTGGTTATTCCCGAAATTATGAAAGAGGCAAAGAAAAAGTTGGGAGTTGAAAGTGGAATAATTGGTAATTTGGTTGGAGCGGCAGGAAAACAATTGCAACAAGGTTTGAAGATTGGGAAAACTGCCCTAGGAATTGGCGCATCAGGAGCTGCTGGAGTTGGCGGTGCCGCCTTAGGCGGGGGGATTGGCTTCTTTGGTGCTGGTAAGGGAGCATCAATTGAAGACAGGCTAAAACAAGCAGGTCAAGGTGCAATCAAGGGTGGGGGTTTGGGCGTGGCAGCACCAGCAGTACTAGTTAACTCTCCAAAATTAATAAAAGGGACCATTAACACTGCTGTTTCTCAAGGACAAGAGGCGTTGAGTAAGCGAGGAATGAGTGTTGTTTCTGAAGCGCTAAAAAAGCGAGAAACAGCACATGAGAGAGGAATTGAAGAAACCATGCTTGGCGAACAACAAAATATTATTGAACAAAAACCCCCGGGAAGAGGAGGTCAAGGTGTTCCCCGACCCATACCAGTAAGCAAAGTTCCTCAAGAACCCATCACGGAGTTTAATTCAGAACAAGCGAAAGAGGAAAATGGCCAAATAAGATTTGATAAAACAAAAGCTCCAAGAGATTTATGATAGATTTATGAAAAAAATTAAGGAAGTTTTTTTAGGTCAACTCAGTGATACTGTTAATAAAAGGGTCAGTGACAGTTTACTAAACAAACGACAGCAAAAAGAAATAATAGAAGAAAGTGTTACTGAAGAAGAAATTTTAGCTCAACAGCAACAACAATTAGAAAAAGACAACAAAGACCAAGAAGACAAATCTACTGATAAATCCATTAGTAATACTTTATCAGCAAAAGAAAAAGCCAACCTAATCGTTGGTCCATAAACATAACTAATTTCCGTTGAATTTAGGTAAAAAAAATTAAGCTTAAAAAGCTTTATCTTTATCACTGGGTTTAAAAAAAATCGAAAAAAATTACTTAAAGATATTGCGCTTTGTAACTTGGTCTATAGTTTCATCTAACAATCCATGAGCAAACATCTTAATTTGCCCACGATAAGTTATAACAGCGTCAAACATTGCATCTGCCTCAGCCGGAGATAGAATTTTTTCGCTACTAAGATTTAATAGATAAGATTTCAATTCGATATCTGACCAAGCATATTTCTTTTCAAGAGTATAACTAGTGCGGAGTATGCAGTTAATAAAAATAATCTGATATAAAATCCTATCCATAATAGCCTCATCAACACCGGACGGTTTTGCATTTTTTTCCGAATCCTCTGTGGGATACCTATCAGGATTTAATCTTACCGGATCCCCAAAATCCTTCATTTTTAATCTAGCAAATCTTCCAACCCTAGGTAAAAGGGGGGCCGCATATCGCGCTTCATTTTTCCAATTCTTTAAAAACTTAGGATTGGTGGCATTATCCATAAATTCAAAACGTTCGGCTTTAACAAATTGATTCAAAAAATTATCAATACCATGTTGATTCATGCAATTATAATATTCCATCAAATCACTACCAATACCTTTATAATTGAACAATTCATATACAAGATTCCCTTTTTCATCAGTAATCTCATCCAAAAAATATGGCAGACCCACAGATCCTTTATGTGCCGGATGAGTAACATAGTTTCCTTTTTCATCTTTCTGAAACAAATACCTGAGCGGAGGAGCAAGGAATGAGTATTCCGGTTTTTTATTTTCTTCAGGAGCATCATCTGTCACTTCGGGCGATACGTCTTCTAAAAGAATTGAATATCCATTAATTAAACCTTTCAATGATCTCAAGCCCCTGACATCCTCATCTAGCATTCCCCTTTTTTCTAATTTTCTTTTTACCGCCCTGACGCTAGATTCGCTAAACATTTTTGCTAAAATATTATCATCACTTACCTCTTCTCCCTGAAAACCCGGCCTAAGTCCAAATTGGAGCATTGTGGCTCTCCAATCAAATTTATCTACTCCTTTTCCACGATAACTAAGAACGTATTGTGGCCAATTAAAAACATAATACCAGTCGTCTTTTAAACTAGGACTACCCCCCGCGTAACGGCAATGATGCATGGTTAAAAGTAAATGGGTTCGAAAAGCGATCTCAACCGCATGCTTTTGCCTTTCATCATCCTTACTAGTACCATTACTGGCGTCCTTCTTAGTTTTATCACTAGCGTCTAATTTTGGTTGACCGATGATCTCATCAGTGCCTAATTCTAGTTGCTCAGTGTCCTTTTCTTCGTGATCTTCTAAATATTTTTTTGCCTTTTTATATACATAATCAATCAAGACTGCCTTGTTTTCTCTTAAATTTTGAGTAGTCACAGGAGTAATTGGTTCTCCATAAGGATCTTTGTTTCCAGTACCTTCCTTATTTTTATAAATCCTGTCAAACTCTCTCATACAAAAAGTAAAAAGAGTGACGTCAATTTTTTTTGTTTCTTTTGTGGGTTCTTTATCTGCATCTAATTGCTCGCCAAACTTATCAACAGAAACTGTTTCAGTGCCTAATTTTTGATTTAGTATTTTTCCAAACTCTTGATCAAAATCTAAACCACCTAATATTAATTCTTGAAAATCTTCACCCTTGATGGGAAATTGATTATCACCTACTTGACCAAAAGAACTTCTTTCCCCCTCTGGACCAGAACCTTCAAATACTTTAGGACTAACATAGAGCCAAGTAATAAGTAACCATTTCCTTGATTTGTAATGTTTTTCCACCCCTTTTAAGTCTTTCTCGTATTTACCGCTTTCACCATCGCCCAATTGCTTAAGTTCAACAATAATATTTTTCATACGCTTTAAACCAGGACCCTCAAGGGCTCTTGCAAAAAATCCCTCCGTCAAAGACTCTGCTTTTTCCATATCAGATAAAGTATTAAACATTGCTTCTCTTCTCTTTTTGTACTCCAAATGCAACATTTTAACCTCTTTTTCTTTTAGCATTGTTGGGCTTGCATCTGCAGATTCCTTTAGTTTAGAAAGAGTTTGTTTTATTGTTGCAAAAGCTTCATCTACCCAATCCCTATCGTCTGCAAAAACAAAAGATTGCGCTTCTAAATTTTTTAATTCATTATCAAAACTTAATAACAAACGATCGACCAGGACGTTTTTTGGATCCACATCGACACTACTTTTATTACCACTACCAACCTTTTGAGTTTTTTTCTTTCCTACAATCTGTCCTGTTTCCTCTGTTTCTCCAGTTCCTTCATCTTGCCCCGTTTGTGCAGCCGATTCAGTTGGCCCAGCAGAATTCTTTTTTTGCTCTTTAATTTTTTTTGCAAGCTCATCCAAACTATCTATATCAGGATCAGAATACAAAGCTTTTGCTTTTAATTTCAATCTATCCAGAAAAAAAAGCAAAGCATTCTTTTCATCTTCAGAATCAGGCTGATAATTTTTTATTAACTCTCGGGATCCCCTTAATAAATCAGTGGCAGCTTTAGGTCTATTGTCGCTAATTAGTGCGGCAATCTCTTTTAAATTAGCTCTCAACTGGTCAAAAATATTCAAAGGCTCCCGATCTTTTTTTTCGTTATCAACAGTTTCACTATCACCTACGGAAGCGCCTGCTGACTGTCCTTCTCCATTCTCATGGTTCTCTCCATTCTCATGATTCTCTTTACTTTTTTCACTCTCTTCTTCGGGAGTTGGCTGTGGATCATCATTGTTGCCTTCACCCACACCTCCGCTCTTGCCTTTATCAGCTTCTCTAAAAAATCCCTTTTCTGGTGAAAAACCACTGTTAATATTCATATCCATAGTGCAAATTATACTATCTTTGATTTTTTTTGCCTAGTCACTCCTTAAATTTCTGTCTATAATAAAACCATGAC
>JAGOOB010000043.1 GCA_017992725.1 Candidatus Woesebacteria bacterium
GTCAGGAGGAATCCCCTCCTGCCCAACTGTCACTACTCGTTCTCGTAAATTTAAAGTTTCTTCACTGGCAACTTCAGTTAACAAAATATTTCTGCCATCTCCTTTAACAATACCCATCACCCCAGACTCTGTTTTGGCCACTATGCCTTGTTCAAGCATATTTTTCAGCAACAAGACTCGAGCTTGCTGTTGACTGACTTCTTCGACTACACCTAAGAGATTACCCTGCCCCAGGACCAGCGATCCTACTTGCAAACCGCTATCACTACCAATAGCCAATACTGGTTTAGCAAAGGAGCTAATCGGCTTGGTAATTAAATTTTTACTTAAAGCACGATCACTATTTTCTAAAAGTGCTCGCAAAGCTTGATTCTCTTCGCGTAGCGCAGCCAATTCAGTTAATTGCACTGAAGCTTCTCGATAACGATATTCGAGGTCTTCTAATCTTTGCCTCAATTGCCAGAACTCTTTTAATTGAGTTACTGGTCGCACTAAAGTAGAAATAGCTCGATAATTGGCCGCTTGCCAATTAATTGCCAGTCGACGCAAATTTGGCAAAGCCAATAATCCTAAAAAATCCAGCAAAAAGATAAATACCAACACAACAATAATAAGAAAATAGCGACCAACTTTTTGATAATTAAACATAGGCAGTGAGCTGTTCCTGATTCAAAATACCCTCCATCTTTAAGTGACGACTTAATTCATCCAAAATTGAGGAACTTTTGAGCTGGGGATGAACAAAAAGGTAAAAATATTGCCATTTTTCTTGAAAAAGTTTGCTGGGCACATTAAGAATAAAACTATCTATTGCGGCTTTCAGACGTTTAATTAACATTGCTTCATCAAGATTTTCACTTAATGGCAGGTGCTTACTTTTTAAGTTTTTATCTAATAAAAACAGAGATAATTCCGCAAAGTCTAAATTCAAATCAATAATTAATTTTAATTTTGAAAAATCTTGTTTAGCGCGTAAATATTGGTTCAAAAAGGCGGCTCGCTCAACTATAACTACTGGTTTTAGAAAATTCTGAGCAAAACTACGTCTAATCGTCTCTTGTTCTAAATTGGTATTCGCCCCCGTTACAACTATTTGTAAACGTTTAGCTTTTTTTAAGTGTTCACGATTTAGTACAAAATCATGCTGTAAAACTTGTTCCAGTGCCCACTGCGATTGTAAAATGCCCGACTTCAAGGGATAAACCAACTGCCAATGTTCATTGCCAGCGTCCCGTCGATACAATTGCCACCAATCCAAGGCTTCCTGACCAAAATTAATAATTTGTTCTTGATTGGCATCCCACAAAAAAACCCAAGGTTGGTAGCTAAGATCAATTAGCTCAATCCCTTTCTCCATATATCAAAGCTTAACAGAAACTTAGGCTTTATTCAAAAGTTCCGTGGCGGTCTTGTAGCGACCGGCTGCTATTAACTCTTGGATCTGGTCTAAATCAGCCATGAGGCTTAAATTATTTTCTTCAGTGGCCTGATCTCTCATCTTTTTTACTCTCTCTTCAAACATCTCTTTTTTCAACGATAAAGCCTTTTTATACATTACTTCATCAAGATTGGGTATAAAAGGTTCAACATAGGCCAAAAGAGCTTCTCTACGCTCATTTTCTGCCTTACTTTGATCAGCTAAAATTTGATCAGCTTGGGCTTTTTGCTCGCTGTTTAAAAGTAATGGTAATTCTACTTCTACAAAATTATCCCAAATCAATTGTTCTAAATCAGCTAAAAAAGCTTCTTTTTCTGATTCTTCCAGATTTTTTAGACCCAACATGGCAAAGATATTTTGTTTCTCTAAATCTTCTTCGTTAACTGGCTCAGGAGTTGGCTCTGCACTTGGTTCAGCCGTTGGCTTTGGAGTTGGCTCTAGAGTTGGCTCCGCACTTGGTTCAGCCGTTGGCTCTGGAGTTGGCTCTAATCGTCCATTATTTAATGTCAGACTGGGTGCTTCTTTTTCCTCGACTTCTGATAAATCCAAAGAGGGTCGTTGACGAGAAAAATTATCTGGGAAATTGGACTGTTCTTCTTTTATAGCGGGTTCTGTGACTGGCTGGACTGGTGATTCGGCTGGCTCTAGTTGCGGTTCAGCTGGCTCCGATTGCGGTTCAGCTGGCTCTGGCCACGGTTCGATTGGTTGGGTTTGACTTTGAGGCGCTGCTTCTCCAGGAGTAGTACCCTCATCTTTTTCGGCAATTTTGGTTTCTAATTCACTGATAAACTTATCCAAATCTAAATCTTTTTTTTGGCCATCCGTTTGCTGGCTTGCTGGTAATTGAGGCTCATCACTACCTGCCAAAGCTGGAGGCGTTGGAGCAGCTTCTAATTGAGGCTGATCAACAACAGTTTTAGCCGCAATTTCTTGACTAAGAGCTTCAAGTTGATTAAGTAATTCATCAACATCCGCTTTAGTTGGCTGTTTTTGTACGTTTTGATCGTCTTGAATATTGGTCATAGGCAGGCTTTCTTATTTACTCCTTTAATTTAACACAAATTAAGAGTAAAAAGAAGCAGAAAATCCGCTATACTATGCCCATAATGACTAGTCAAAGACAAAAAATTGACGATTTTTTGCAAAAGTTAATTTTTGCTCTTTTTAATATTTTGGTCTTTGCTACCCCCTTTGTTTTCACTTGGTTTAATCAAGAATTGTTTGAATTTAATAAAATGATCGTGGTTTATCTGTTCACCAGTTTGATTCTAGCGATTTGGGCTGGGCGCTCATTAATTAGGAAACAACTCTTATGGAAAAATAGAACCCATAATTACCTTGTTGCTTTGTTTTTCTTTTCTCAGTTACTGTCAACTATTTTTTCCATGCATCAGCGGACCTCAATTTTTGGTTATTACACGCGTTTTAATGGCGGTTTGTTATCAATTATTGCTTATCTTGCCTTATTTTTTGCTGCTCAATATAACCTTAGTAAAAAACAACTAAATTTAATCTTAAAAAATTTACTTTTTGCCGCTCTTCTAATTAGTTTGTATGCCATTCCCGAACATTTTGGGCACTCACTAAGCTGTTTAATAGTCACTGGCAAATATAACGTGGCTTGCTGGGTTCAAGATGTGCAAAATCGCGTTTTTGCCACTTTTGGCCAACCCAACTGGTTGGCTGGTTTCTTGTTGATGACTATTCCCCTAGCCATTTGGCAAATCTGGGAAACTATGCACAACCAAGGCAAAAAGAAAACCCGCTGGCCAATTATTTTTAATCTACTATTGCTATTTTTATTAGTGACTGCTCTCTTTTTCACCAAATCCAGATCTGGTCTTTTGGCTCTGGGCGTTGCTTTATTGGTGCAAATCATCGCTGAGAAATTTTTGCAAAATAAAAAAAAGGATAAAAAACTCAGCCTCCCCCAATTGATCTCACCGCTAGTTGTAGTGGTTATAGTTTTTCTCCTCTTTGGCCGAGAATTGAGTTTAAGCCGACCCAATCAATCAATTTTCAGCTTTTTGACCGAAGGTTTAGAAGTAAACAATGGCAATGGTGAGGAAATCAGTGCACCGATGATGACAGAAGGAGGCTCTAAATCGAGCGATATTCGTAAAGTGGTTTGGCAAGGAGCCTTAAAAGTTTGGCAACGCTATCCCATCTTTGGTTCAGGTGTAGAAACCTTTGCTTATAGTTATTATCGGGATCGGCCAGTTGAACACAATCTGCTGTCAGAATGGGATTTTTTATATAACAAAGCTCATAATGAACTACTTAATTTCTTGGCCACCACCGGGGTGGTGGGCTTAGCTACCTATTTGGCTTTGTTTGTAGCGTTATTGATTTATTTAATTAAACTTTGGCGAACTCAACAACTATCAAGCCAAAAAATTGCCTTAAGTGTGGCCTTGTTGGCGATGTTTATCAGCAATTTCTTTGGTTTTTCTACGGTGACGACCAATTTATTATTTAGTATTTTTGCTGCTGCCATAGTTAAAGAAACAGTGACTTGGCCAAAAATTACCACAGCCAAGTTGGGCTGGCCAGAATATCTGATAGCAGTCGCGATTTTACTAATTTTAACGGTGGTCAACAAAAGTATTTGGCAAATTTGGCGAGCGGATAATCTCTTTTATAATGCCAATACTTATATTCAAGATGGCAAATGGCAAGCAGGCCTCAGCCTGATGCAAGAAGCTATTGAAAAATCTCCCAAGGAAGCAGTCTTTTATGATGAATTAGCTACTCAATATAGCAATTTAGCCGTTGCTTTTGCCCAAGAGGGTCAAGCCACCAATAGTGCCCAATTCGCTGAAGCGGCCATTGAAACCAGTAATTATGTACAAAAACTTAATCCGGTGCATCTTAATTTTTATAAGAGTCGAGCAAGAATTTTTATCAGATTAGCCCAACTCAATGCCGGGTTTTATCAGGCTGCCAAAGAAACCTTATTAAAGGCCATCGAGCTGTCACCCACTGAAGCCAAACTTTATTACAACTTAGCTTTGGTGGAAGAAGAAATGGGCAACCAAGAACAAGCCATTGAACTGCTTCAAAAAACAATTGAGTTAAAAGCTAATTATTGGCAAGCTTACTTTGCTCTTGGTCAAATCTTAGATTTACAGGGCAAAACCGCCGAAGCAGCCAATAATTATCGATATATATTGGAAAATATTGATCCAGATAATGATTTAGCTCAACAAGCTTTAGCTAAGCAAAATTTGGAATAAAGATTAATAAAGCAAGCTTTTTGAGGTATAATAGCCCAGATGAAAATTATTAGCGCTCCTCATCCTACCCTGCGCCAAGTGGCTCATCCCGTCACTAAATTTGATAAAAGATTGGCCAAGTTTGTTGAGCGTCTCAAAAAACAACTGTTACTGGAAAAAGATCCTGAAGGCGTGGGTTTAGCTGCACCTCAAGTCAATAAATCCTGGCAAATTTTTGTTTTACGCCACACCGAGCACGATCTTACCGAGAATGATCAGACTGCGTCAAATCAAACAGAGCAAAATCAAAAAAGCCAAGATCAAAC
>JAGOOB010000044.1 GCA_017992725.1 Candidatus Woesebacteria bacterium
AAATAGTTATCAGGCTTTAGAAAACTTTATCTATCGAGCTGATTTATTAGTTAATTTCCCCAAAGAATTGAAATCTAGTGTTATTAATTGGCGAGAAGTCGCGCCAAGAAGTTTTAATGAATAACTAAGCAAATTGATTGTAATGTTAAAAAAAACAGCCCAGCATCAATCTTTAGCTGCTTTTACTTTGGTTGAAATCTTAGTCACTGTCACACTGACTTCGGTCATTATGCTAGGCATTACTAGCTTATTTATTAGTTTTATGTCATCTGCTGGAAAAAGTCGCATCAGTCAAAGTGTTAGAGAAAATGGGACGATGGCCATGCAGAGAATGATCGAAGAATTACGCAATGCCAAAGCCATCAATTTATCGGCAGCCCAGTGCAATGGTAGCACCGCATATTCTAGTTTATCTTTTGTTAATGCTGATGATATAACTAGCACCTTAGCTGCTTCAAGTAATCGCATTAAATTAAACACCGGTGGTTCCGATTACTTTCTAACTAGCAATAGCAATCAACTTAAAAATTTGGGCTTCACCTGCTACAACACGGAAGCCGCCAAATATATTGAAATTAGTTTTACGCTAGCTAGTAGCACCGCTATTGCCAATAGCCCCACTCATAGTCAACTAGACTTTAAATCTGGAGTTGCTTTGCGCAATTAATATTGTTTAAAAGTTTGATTGACGGTAAAAAAAGCTACACCTGGATCGCCAATTAGATTCCCAGACATGTCGTAGCGATAGATATTGACTTCTACAATGACACTTTGTCGACCAGGTAGATTAGTTTTATCAATATTAGCTTCCACACTATAGTAAAAGAAGTTGAAATCACTTTTATATGTGGAACAGCTACCAGGAGAAATAGTAGTGATATTGGCAGGTAAAGTGTTCAAACAATATGTGGCATTGTCTTGCAAACTGTTATAGAAATCACTCCAACCTCGAATCAGTCGTTCTCGACGAAAAAATTCCATTGTTTGTTGGGCTTTGAGTTGGGCTAATTGCTCCATTTCGTTGGCTTCTGCCACTCTCATTGAGAGCGCCATCATCGAGCCCAAAGCGGTCATTACCAGAGCCACTAACATGGTAGCTACTAGCACCTCTACAAAAGTAAAAGCTCTTTGTTTCTGGTGCTGATTAGTTCTTTTCTTTAACATAGAGATAAATTTTAGTTGTAAGTCACTTTGATCCCGCCTCCTTGATCAATTTCGAAAACAGCTTGATAATTAGTCCGAGTAGAGCTGAGTGTTCGAGAAACATCACTACTTAGATTCCCATAAGGATAAAATTTTAGACTCAACAAATCCCCGCTGAGTATAAAATCTTGACCAACAGTTTCATATTTAGTATTTGCCGATCGATAAGTATCGGTCGCATCCTCGGCGCAGTGCAAGCGGATCCGATAAATTAAACCATCTGTGGCATCAATATACATGGAAAAATCGACATATCCTAATTCGTCACAAGTCCCCAAATAGCCAGTTCTTGCCATATTTTGGGCTTCTCTCAGACCAGACTCAAGTTTTTCAGCTGCTGCAACCAAACGCTGTTTTTCTGTATAACTGGTGTATCCAGCCAAAGCTCCGCCCACCATCAACATCATTATCGTCACTGACACTAGTAGCTCTAACAAAGAAAAAGCAGAGGATTTATGGCGTGAGAACGGCATAAGCGGCAGGTACTTCATTTTCTAAACTAGCATTTAACTGTACTTTATTACAATTGGTAGCAGCACCGTTGACACAACTCAAACTATATGCTGGATTGCCAGTTTTGGGGTCAGCAATAGTGTTTGCTGTCAAATATCCACCTGTATATAAATTACTAACAACCGTGGCAAATCCCCCAGAAACATTACCATAACTGCCGTGATCTTGCCTATATAGAACCAAAGCTTGGCGCACTGTTTCCAGATCTGCCTTGCGTCTAGCATCTCTAGATCTTTTTTGCGAATTGGCAAAACTAACTGCTGTCACAGTCACTAAAACCCCAATAATTGTTGCTACCACTAGTACTTCAATCAGGGTGAATGCCCGATTTTTTATCTTATTTTTTTGCATAATGTACTTTTTTGCTATTGTTATTGTAAGTTGCTGACACAAAAATAATTGCCAGTACCAAAAGTACAACTGATGCTAGTTGGCATAGCTGTAGCATTCCCGGCGCCAGGAGTTTCTAAAAAAGCACAGGCACAAAAACCGTTTGCACTGGATCTGATTCCATAACTCTGAGTAATTTTTGGATCAGTAGGCGCTCCAGCGGGAAAATAGGATGTACCAGCAGCATTAATTACAGCTGCCATAGTTGAACCAGTTGGATACACCCCACCATGATCTGCGTAATACTGTTCTAAACCATTTTGTACTGCTTTCATATCTTCACGCCGACGACTATCTCGAGATTTGCGCTGAGCATTACCAAAACTAGCCACACCCAGTGAAATTAAAATACCAATGATGGCAATCACCACTAACAATTCAAGAAGAGTAAACGCTTTTAGTTTATTGTGTTTCATAAATTTCCTAATTACTTACTATGATTTGCAATCTAGTTAATTCATTATCCGCCGACTTGGTCAAGCGCGCATCCTGGGCTTCTATCCAAGCGTTAAAATAGCAAACTGCTTCACTACAAGTATACACATGATCAATCACTCCTTGCAAACTTTGCGAAGTTTGACTTTGGCCATCACCAAAGAAAATAGTGCTGGTGATAGGTAATTGCACTTGTTTAACGGGGTTATCTTCAAGATTGTTAATTAATTGCACCAAGGTTTGCCAACGACTTTTCCATTGCAAAAACGAGCTATCCTTGGTATCACCAACCATCACTTGACCACTAAATAGCTCCTGGTTGCCTTCACTAACTACATAAGCAAAAGTGACGGTTTGTCCAGATTTGACACTAATAATTCTGCGGTTTTCTAAACTAGCTGGCATGGCATTGAACGAGAGTACTAATGGTCGTGGCTGACAACTTTGATAACAATCCTTAGGACAATCAGTAGCCAATGTTTGACTAACGCCCACTCCCAGTTCTATATCTTCTTGACAACATTGAAAATTAAAAGCCTGACAGGTACTGGCTGGACCCGCCACATAATCCAAAACGGCAGGTGGTTGTCCGCTTTCTAAATCATTAATTTCCTTATAGATTAACTGATCTTTCCCCAAGCTACGAATGGTAATCTGACTAGCAATAGGTTTTTGAGAATTAAAAATAAAACCAGAGGCACCATTAACCTTTTTAACGAAAATGGGCAGTTTTTTACTTTCGATCAAAATTGGTCGTTTAGGAAAATCACTGCACACAGTTTCCAACACGTAATTGCTGTCATCCACAAAACGAAGCTGCCCCCAAGCAGATGGAGAACGGGAAAAACCGTCATAACAATTCACCAAATGACTAGCCGACAACAAAGCATTAGCTGCTCTTTTCAAATCACTAGTGGCCATAATCAGTAAAATTTCTCGACCAAAAAAAATGCCGATGAGCAGAAAAAAAATGATAAATATCAAAGATGAGGAGAGAAAACGTATGATTCTCATATAATTAGAGCCATGTACCAAGCCCAAATTGTTTCTGCCCAAAAATAACTTAGTACAAAGCCCACCACCAAGAAAGGTCCAAAAGGCAGCGTTTGACCAATCTTTTTCTGTTTAAGTAGCAATAAAAGTGTAGCAAAAAATCCACCAACAATAAAGCTAAGAAAAATTGCTAGTAATACCTTCGGCCACCCTAGCACAAAACTCAGTGGCAACATCAATTTAATATCACCCAAACCTAAAGCTTCTTTTTTGAAAATAAATGACGCCCCCAAATAGAGTAGAGTAAAGAAAAGACTAGAGGCTAAAATGGCAATGAAACCGTTTGGCCAGTTGGCTCCAGCTAAAAAGAGCGCAAAAATACTTAATAAGATGATAAAAAAATCAGGAATAATGAGGTACTGAAAATCGGCAATCACCACAAAAATTAACAGCAAAAAGAATAAATATTGAGCCGCAACCATGAGAGGATCCACCGCCTGTCCATTGTTGATTTGCAGGTAGGTTAAACAAACAAAAACTAATGTGTAAAGTCCAGCCACCAATTCCGTTAGCAGATGTTTTTTAGCAATTTTAGCTTGACAATAAGGGCATTTTCCCCTCAGTAGAACAAAAGAAATTACCGGAATATTATGCACCGCTTTGATGGGCTGCTGACAACAATCGGTTAGCGATCTACCTTGCCAAAAAGGGGGTAATTTGAGCACTTGCCCTTTGCTATTTTCAAGCAAACCGCAATTAGCCGCCGTACGATAGATCACTACATTCAAAAAACTCGCTAGAGCCGCTCCAAAGAAGAAAAATAGTAAAACAAAGAGCAAATAAAAGATAAAATAAGTTATTGTCACCACTCAATAATAACAAAAAAACCCGAGCCTTGGGGCTCGGGTTTTACTTTTTTAACTAAACCGATTAGGGAAGACAGATACAATTACCCTCTGGACCACAGTCAGTTGTGTTGCCAACTGCCTTAGCTTCTGGAAAATCAGTTGGTAACTCACCCGATGCTCGTTCAGCTGCTTCTTGTTGAAAAGCGTTAGATTGAGGTGCAAAACAGACATAAGTAGAATCATAAGAATTAGGACCATGATATATAAATAGAGTATTATAAGTATCGTCGTCAACTTTATTAACATATGTAACCTTTAATTCTTGAGTTCCCACTTCATCAGCACATACTTCAGGGGCACCAGCCATATCACTCAATCTGTACAAGACCGGACACATGGTGGAGTCACCAGCCAAAGTAGTAGTTACTTCTTGCCAAGCTAGTGTTGGAACATCTCCCACAGCCGCATTCCATGGATAATAACCGGTCATGGCATAGTAACGATCAATAGCAGAAATTAATTGCTCAGCATCTGATCTGCTACCA
>JAGOOB010000045.1 GCA_017992725.1 Candidatus Woesebacteria bacterium
TATGGTATTTCGACTTTGGCTAACCTTAAATTACCTGGAAGCTATGCGTGTCAGTGGGCAGCTATCAGAGAAGCCAAGGCCAGGGGTTTAAGTACTTATAATTTTTGGGGAATTTCGCCCGCCAATAAATCTCAGCATCGTTTCGCTGGTGTTAGTTTATTTAAGCGTGGATTTGGAGGTGAAGAAGTGGCTTATTTGTCTGCCCAAGATTTCCCATTTTCTAGTGATTACTTTTTGGTTAAAACATTTGAATTGCTGAGAAAAAAGGTCAGAAAACTCTAAACAGTTGCTTGATGATTCAGCAATTAATTCTTTGACAACTCTTTATTTAATTAAAATGCAGCTTGAGTGGCTCCCTGTGACACGAAAAACAACCTTAATTCACTGATCCAAGCATTGCCATATTCATTAAGATACAAACTCATTAAAACTAAGAATAAAAGAATTAGGATACTGATGAGGGTTTTGGCATGTGGATGCTTTTTATAAAATGCAGCCTGTTGTTCTGAAAAGATTTCTTTCTTCAAAAGTGATTCTGATTGTGGGGTGGATTTGGCTTTTTTAGTGGCTTTTTTGTTTTTGGCTTTTGGCATAAGTAAGTCAGATTTTTTACTATGATTAATACCTAAAGTCATTCTATCCCAAAAAGCTGATGTTGAACATCATAAACGACGTTAGCTCTAGAGTTTTTTAACGTAACTTAAAACATATTTCTCGAGAAATTGCTTAACTTGCATATTTTTGATGTGGTTAATTTTTCGATTTAGTTCTTTGAAGTTAAGCACATTGACTAAGCTGACAATCCTAAGACAGCTTTAAATTTACCCGTTAAGATTGGTTTAACAAGAGCTTTGATGTGTTCATCAGCAAGATTGGTTAAATCAGCATCAATAAAAGCAACTATTTCATTTTTAGCACTTTTTATTCCTTCGGCTAAGGCATAACCTTTTCCTTGATTTTTTTTCAAATTAATTAGTTTGATTTGATCCTGATATTTTTTTAAAATAGCTAGACTGTGATCTGTTGAACCATCATTTACACAAATAACCTCGTCGATCACATTACTGTGTAGCAAAGCTTCGATAACTAGGGCAACAGTTTGTTCTTCGTTAAATACCGGAACGATGGCTGAAATTGCAGTTGGCACTGTTACTTTTTTGTAATCACTCTCATTGTTCATGAAGATTATTATAATATCC
The DNA here is from genome assembly GCA_017992725.1 of Candidatus Woesebacteria bacterium. GTDB lineage: Bacteria > Patescibacteriota > Microgenomatia > UBA1400 > PJMF01 > JAAZKO01. The sequence continues at coordinate 1,200 of JAGOOB010000045.1, forward strand.
TTACTGATAGCTAGTTACAATATAGTGTACAAAAAAACGAAAAATTGGTTAAAGCAATAAACATCTCATAATTGTTGCATAACTGACATGATTCGAACCTGTTAAGCCGTGAGGCTCCGGTTTTAAAACAGACGTGAATCCACCATACCATTTGGGTGTGAATATGGGTGAAGATATCGATGCTGCTTGCGGGCAGTTGGCGACAAAGAGACAGGTTTAATTAATTTAATATTTTCTTGTTAATTGATATACCAAATAAAAATTTCAGCAAAATTTCTTTTTTTATTTCTGGTTTAACCAGTAAGTGTGATAGAATTCTTATATCAATTAACAAGAAAGTTCCATGTATGCCACAATATGAACTGCGTGAAGACAATAAAAAAGCGGTTATTTCACTGGGAGGTTCGCTTATCAATCCAGGAGAAATAGCGGTCGATTTTTTAAAAAAATTCAAAGTTTTTATTGAAAAAAGAGTGGCTGAGGGGTGGCAATTCATAGTTATCACTGGAGGTGGTGCTCCTGCACGTCAGTATATAGAGGGCGCCTCTGCCATCATGGGAAAAGAAATTGATAAAAATGACATGGATTGGTTGGGCATTCATGCAACACGATTTAACGCTCATTTGATGAGAACGATTTTTCGAAAAATTGCTCAACCAGTGATTATTACTGATCCTGAAAAAGATTTTATAGATCCAGAAAAAGCTATCGTAATTGGTGGCGGCTCCGAGCCAGGTTGGTCTACAGATTATGTATCTACTGCGGTTGCGGCCAGAATTAATGCTCCTTACGTTATTAATTTATCCAATATTAAGCAAGCATACACCGAGGATCCGAAAAAGAATCCAAACGTTAAGCCGATTGACAACATCAAATGGGTCGATTTTTGCAAGATTGTTGGCGATACTTGGGAGCCAGGACTAAATACTCCTTTTGATCCAATTGCATCTAAGTTGGCTAAGGAAAAAAATATAACAGTGTTGATCGTTGAAGGAACTAATCTAGAAAATCTAGAAAAACTTTTCAAATCTGAAGAATTTGTAGGAACTGTAATTTCAAACTAAGTGAAACGATACTGTTTTAATTAATATTATTGATTAATTTCTGGGTTTTGCTGATTAGCCTGTGCAAAGAAGGATCTATTTTAATATTTTCTAGAGAATGGTCATCAATTGAAAAAAAATTTAATTCCTGAGATTCGTTTGCTTCAATTTTTGGCACACTTGTCGCTGAAGTTTCCATTAGATATCTAAAATCTAGGTGGTAATGCTCTGGTTCCTCATTCCTAGCCGGTATTAGTTGTAGATCAAGATCGATGGGATCAGCAAATAAAAAATTCAAATCACTTAAACCGGACTCTTCCGTTGCCTCTTTGAGAGCCACTTTTTTGATATCCAATTCTCCATCGGCATGACCGCCAAACTGCAACCAACGATTTAGTTTTTTATGCTTATGAAGCAAAATTCTTCTTGTTGTTAGATTAATTACTAAAGCTGATCCTGTGATATGTGCAACCTCGCATTCTCTAAAAAAAATATCTTGATGAGCATTTATTAAGTCTATAAATTTAGCAACATCATTTTTTTCATTGGGGAAATCAGTTTTATATGATTTCAAAAAATTTAATAGCTCTTTTTTGCCAATCATGATTATTGTTCCTTAAAGAGTGAAATTATTTTTTTCTTTAATTCGTCAATCGATTTAGTGTTTGCAATTATTAAGGCATCAAGGTCAACTGAGTTGATCTCGTCAAAAAAGTCATCTTTTGAGAAAAATCTTTTCATTGCTTCTTGAGGGCAATGAAACGATTCAAAAACAGTATGATTTTCACTTGGAGCCGATCTTTTATTATTTCTACTGATTCTTTCTTCAAATGAACTGTGTAAATAAACGATTAAGGATTCGTTTTTAATATTTTCAGGTAATTGAGAAAAAAAATCTTTATAAGTAAAGTCTATCACTGCTTCAAGGTCAATTCCTCGAGATAATTCGATTATGTTTTTTCCAGAATTAGTTGAAACCTTTTTTATCAATTGCTCGATAGAGTATTTTACGGGTTTAGAACTAGTTAGGATAAAACTAGTAGGCGTTGGTTTGACATGAAATTTTTCTTGAGTGTCTAATTTAATAAAATCTAAAATCTCAGACGAATCATTATAAAAATTTGCCCCTAAATCAAGATCGCTAATAGTTTTTAAAGCCGTAGTCTTCCCAGATGCTGCCAGCCCACAAAACCAAATATGATGATAAGAATTTAGCAACATCTTATTGGCCCAAGTATTGACCTCCAGTGGCATTAATTACTGCCCCAGTTATAAAACTAGACTCATTGTCATCAGCCAAAAAACCAACGATGTTGGCTATTTCAGCTGGTTGAGCAATTCGCTGGAGAGGCGTGTTCTTTATAATCTTGTGTCTAGTATGTTCATCCCAATCAGCAGTCATTGGCGTATCCATTGCTCCTGGATAAATAGCATTACATCTAATTTTTGGTCCTGATTGCATGGCAATTGATTTGGTTAAACCTAGTAATCCAGCTTTTGAGGCAGCATAACCTGGTTTTTTTGCCCCAATAATACCGACCATCGAAGAGATGTTAATGATTGAACCCTGAATATTGAATTTTTTTGCATTATTAATAAAGGCCTGACTTAAAATAAAAGGAGCTGTCAAATTTACCTTAATCATTAATTCCCATTCGGCCAAAGTTGCATCACTAATTCCACCGCCGATGCTGAGTCCGGCATTATTTACTAGGACGGTTAAATTCTCATCAGGTAAACAACTATCTAGGCTTGACTGAAGCTCATCTGTTTTTGAAAAGTCCACTTTGTCTAAAATTAGCTCAATACCATCATTCACTTCACTTAATGAATTTTCAATAGTTTCCTTATCAGCCAAATCAATGACGATCAGTTTAAAATTGTTAGCGACCAGCTTTTTGCAGATTTCAATGCCTAATCCTCCTGAAGCTCCAGTAACAATTGCTTTTTTCATATTTGTTTTCCTAGTGATAAACCTTGTCCATAATTTTCATTAATTCTAAATTGTGTTCCAGGTTTTGGCGAATAATCGATTGCTCGCCACTTAAAAAAGCGTTAAGCGCTTGAATGTTGGCTTTTAATCCATCAGCTGGCAAATCATATTTTTTTAGCACTTTTCCATAGTTATCAGAATGAATAACCGACTTCTCGTTGATGATAAGTTGGCCGTCACTTCCTCGAACTTCAATTCTTTCTTCTTTTGGTCCGGTTAATGCTCCAATTTCAAAAAGACCATGCAGCTGCTGATTGTGTACAAAATGCAGAGTAGCCGCATCTTCAACTTCATAAGCAAATCCAGGTTTAGCCACACTTGAGCCTGCCATTGATAATTTTTCTATACTACCAAAATATCTAACAATAACGTCAAGCAAATGGTAGCCCATATCCATGAAAACCCCGCCACCAGCAGTTTCCAGTTTGCTTCTCCAACCTTCATATAGATTGCCGTGAGCAATAAAATGTCTAACGCTATACATGTACGGTGTGCCAATTGTTCCAGCTTTTAAGAGTTCTTGCCCCTTATTATAAGAAGGATAAAACTGACGTTTTGTAACGGTGTAAACTGGAACCTTACTTTCTTGAGATAATAATTTCAAACGTTTAGCC
>JAGOOB010000046.1 GCA_017992725.1 Candidatus Woesebacteria bacterium
CCCCTTCAATAGTAGCCTCAAATAATTTTTTGAGAATTTTCACCGACTTATCAGCAGCTTGCTGATAGCGTTTTAATTCTTGTGTAGAGTGAATAATCATAATCTTATTGTAACACCAAGTTGAGTAGGGTTAACTTTTATAGCCAAAAAGCCAATTCAAGAATAGCTAATTAAAGAAGAAATTGACCTTGGCGATAAATCACTTGACTCTGGCCATTAGTTAAAAAAGCCGTCACCGTGCGATCAGTAGTCGAAACAATATCAGTATGTTCACTACTATCATTAAAACCTTTAGCGGCCCAATCACGTTTTTTTAATTGGGTCGGATCACCACGGAAACAGTCCTGATAAGCCATACCGAGCGCTAAATGCATATTGCCATAAGGACCACCGATATTTTCATCAAAAAGAGTCTCTGCCATCACGTGACTAATGCGTGACATACGCTTGTCTGTTAAAGAAAACTCGCCAATTTTGTCAGCATTTTTAGTCTTGAGCATTTCCAATAATAAACGCTCGCCGGTTTTAGCTCTGGCTTTAATTACCCGACCAGCTTTAATTTCTAGCTCCACCTCCTCAATTAGATTCCCATAACGATAAAGGGGCTGATTAAAATGGATCCAACCAGCAATTGTCCGCCAATCTGGTGAAGTAAAAATCTCAAAACTGGGGATATTACGACCACCACCTCCTTTCCAGATGCGATCTCCACCGATACCAATTTTTAAATTAACATCTGGACCAACTACTTGCAGATAATTAATTTTTAAATTGTTGATCTTTTCTTTGATGGCTAATTGTAGAGTCTGAATTGCTCGCCATTTGGCAATTGGCTCTGCCTCATCCAAAAAACAAGCTTGAATAATTTGCTGCCAATAATCTTTTAAGCTCAAGCCAACTATTTTGGCTTTAGCTTCTGTCCCCCACAGAGCTACCGTCCAAGTAAATTGATTAGCATTTTCTTTAAAATTTAACCAATCACGATAAGCTTTTTTGCTATTACGCGCTCGTAAAATTTTACTCGGATCAATGTCTTTCAAAATAAATGGATCTGGTTCAGCGATAATATTGATTTGGTGATCAATCAAATCAGCCCGAGCTCGCCAGAAGCGTCTTGGAAAAAACTCTAATTGTTCTTGATTAGCTAAATTATAAAAATCTTTTTCAAAACCAGTCGGTATTAAATTAAGCAGAGGATGAGCACCAGCACGCAAAATTTCGTTTTGGAGTTCCAAAGCCAAAGGTTTAGCCACGTCAGGTACCGCACATTGCACAATCTCCCCAGGATGAACACCTGCACCAGAATTCAGCGCATAGTTAACTAAAACTTGTGCATACTTTTTTAAAATCTTGGCTGGTGGTTGATAAGGAGATACTTCTTTTTTCATTTTTTCATCAATCTTGCTCTTTACAAGCTTTGCTATTATAAACAAATTTCTCTTGTTGAAAACCCGAAAGTTAGAAGTCGATATTTTCTAAAAACTTGAGCGAGCGAATTTCAGCCATGACTTCTTTGATTAATTGTTTCAAATCTACAATAGCCTCATCACTGATCACCAAACTGCGACTGACAAATTTATCTCCACCTTTTTCTGTTGGCTCGACAAAATTAAAGGCTGCTTCAGCTACCTCAATTTTAGGACTGAGTTGGCGATCAAGTTGCATTAACAATTTATAAAAAACTAATTGCCGTTGGTAACTACCGCGGATTGTTGCTGGCAATTCTGCTTCTCGCTCAGATAAATCTTTGGCAGCGGTGGTTGTTTTGACTAAAATATGATTAAGACTCTTACTGCGACCAGTTTTGTAATCAATCACTTTGACTAAACCCTGTTTTTGATCTAACCAGTCAATGCGGTCAATTTTTCCGGTTAAAAAATTGTCACCTAAAACAATGCGATGACCCTTATTACCAAAACTGCGCTCCACCCCCAACACTTGTGGTTTTTCTTGAGTAATGAATTGATAATATTTAGTCAATACTTCTTGACCATAAGTTAAACGATCTTGAAAATCCGATGCACTCAGTATTTCCTGATCAAGCGCTTGGGCAAAATCAGCCAAAAAACTATCCAAACTTGGATATTGATTTTGTTGTTGATAAAAACGATAGAACCTTTCCAAAGCACTATGGACTGCAGTGCCAAAACACATAGACACTTCTTTGGCTGCCGGCAACTTTAAAAGATTATTAATCACAAAACTTTGCGGATCCCGCAAATAGTTATTAAGGGCTGTCACCGATAGAGAAAAATCTTTCAGCAAATATGTGAAAAAATCTTTTTCCTGAACACTAATGGTCGTTCTTACTGGCGCCGTTAGCAAAGCAGTTAAATAAGCTTCCACATCTTTACTGAGATCAATTTCACTTTTTTCTAACTCTTGCTCAGCTAATTCAGTCAGAAAAATACTCGGCACCTTATTGCTCACCGTGGCATTACTTTCTACTGATTCTGGATAACTCAAATACAGCCGTTTTTTGGCCCTAGTTAAGACCACATAAAACAGGCGTCTTTCATCTTCGTTACGTTCTTTAATTGATAAATCAGTGTGTTTTAAGATACCTTCTGGCAATTTTACTTTATTTTTATTGCGCAAATTTCCCCATTTGCCATCCACAAAATCCAACACAAAAACATAGTCCCACTCCATACCTTTAGCTCCATGAGCGGTGGATAGTTGTACCGCGTTTTCAACTGGCAAAGGATTTTGTAAACGAATGCTTAATTGATGCTCTCTATAAGTAGCAAAATACTCTAAAAATTTATTTAATCTTAATTGATGGTCGCGGGCGCTTAAATTTTTAATTTGTTTAAATAAAGTATTTAGTTCCAAAAGGCTTTTGATTTTGTCGGGCTGTTTTTTTAAATATGGCAATAGTTTAAAACCTTCATTGCCAATTAATTTTTCAAACCAGGCTGTTAGGGTAATTTGTTGGCTATATACAGCTAAGCTAGTTAATTTCGCAAAGAATTCTTGAATAGTTGACCATTGTTCTTCAGTGATTGTTTGCTGCTCAAGTTGCTGATTAACTTTAGCCAAACCCATATTATAAACTTGGTAAATAGAAACATTAGCCCGCTGAATCCGACTTAATTGACCAGCGACTCTGGCTAATTTCATAACCAACATTGGATCTAAACCCACAAAGGGCAATAACATCACCTGATACAAATCAGCTAACTCCAAACCCTGTTGTAGTTGGTCAATTAACCCCATTACCAAAAGCAATTGATTGATCAACTCACTTTGTAAAATATCGTCACCCTTATTTAATTGATAAGCAATTTGCCATTTGTTTAGCACCTCGATTAACTCTTTAGCCTCCTGGTGAGTTCTATACAAGACCACAATTTCTTGAGCCTTGACTCCTTTGGCTAATAATTTTTTGATTTCTTCGACGATATAAATTACTTCTAAAGTGGCTGTTGGAGCAACGTGTAGAACAATTTTTTCTCCTGGACCTTTTGGTGAATATAACTTACCAGTTAAATCAATTTTGATTTCTTGACCAGAAAACTTGGATAATTGATTATTTTTGATTAACTCACTAGCTACGTCATAAAGATTTTGCGGACATCGGTAAGCAGTATTAAGGGTAATGACTGTGGCTGTTGGGTACTGGCGAGTAAAAGCTAAAACGTTTTCTACCGAAGCTCCCTGAAAACGATAAATGGCCTGGTTAGGATCGCCAACCGCAAATACGTCTGGCTCTAAACCCTGCTGTGGCCAATAGGAAGCTAATAAATTTAACAGGCGCGTCTGACTATTATTACTATCCTGATATTCATCTACCAAAAAATGTTGAAGTTGTTCTTGTTGTTCTAATAATAATTCTGGATATTTTTCAAATGCCTCAATGACAAAATTAATCATATCGTCAAAATCGTAACGATTACTCTCGACTAATTCTTGCTGATAGGCTTGATAAATTAATAATAGCTCTTTGTTTTTAGCTAATTCTTTGCTGGCTTGCTTAATTTTAGTTTTGCTTTTGCTTTCCTGTTGCAAATTAACTAAGCGTTTTTTTTCCGCCTCAATTATTTCTTCAAATTCTAAAAGGGAAATGCCTTCTCTTTTTAAATCAGAAATTGCTTTAATAATATCTTTTAGGTAATGGTAATGGTCATTTAATGGTCTCAGGTGTTTGGGTTTGAGCTGATCAATTAAATTTTCAAAAATTTGGTAGCGCTCCAAGTCTTCTAAAGCTTCACTATTGTTTTTGAGTGGAAAATATTCGGGATAATTAGTCATCACTTGGCTACAGTAGGAATGAAAAGTATGAATTTGTAAATAGTAGGCTTCTTTGCCGATGATTTTTAATAGACGCTCCCTCATGTTTTTAGCTGCTACATCAGTAAAAGTTAAAGCTAAAATGTTGTCAGGTTTAGCATCGGTCTTTAATAAAATATTGGCGATCCGCAGAGCCAAAACTTGAGTTTTACCAGTTCCTGGACCAGCTATGACCAACAGAGGTCCCTGATCGATATGATCAACGGCCTGCTTTTGTAATGGGTTTAATTTCTGATAGGCTTTTTGAAAAGCCGACGGTTTTTTTGCAAACGGTTTTTTTGTTGACGACCTTATTGCTGATAGTTTTTTAGCTGGTGATTTGTGAATAGGTTGGTTAGTCATCTTTAGTTTGATAATTTCCTCAAATTTGTTCTACCTCGCTGGCGCTATTAGTTTTTACTAATTGAGTGCGTAATTGAGCAGCACC
>JAGOOB010000047.1 GCA_017992725.1 Candidatus Woesebacteria bacterium
TCTTTATTGATATCGGCTAACAATTCTTGAGTAATTTTGGCACTTCTGGCTTCCGTGTAACGCATGGCTGCTGGGCTATCCCCATCAATTGAGCCAAAGTTACCTTGACCATCAACTAAAGGATAACGCATGTTAAAGTCTTGAGCTAAACGGACCAGAGCCATATAAACAGCACTGTCACCGTGGGGATGATATTTACCTAACACGTCACCGACAATTCTGGCCGATTTTTTGTAGGGACCATTGTGATGGATACCAGATTTATACATGGAATACAAAATTCGGCGATGCACCGGTTTTAAACCATCTCTCACATCGGGTAAAGCGCGGGAAACAATGACGCTCATAGCATAATCCAAATAGGATTTTTCCATTTCATCAACAATATCGGTGTGTTTGAGGGTGCCGTATTTACTCTCTTCAGTAGTGCCAAATTTGGCACTGGGATCATCGTTACTGATATTGGCTTTGGTTTCTTCGGTGTTGCTTGGCTTGGTTTCTTCTGACATGTTACTTAATCTTTTGATATCTTAATTATTATTTTGTTATAGCTCGTTCAATGGCTGGAGCAATATCTTTCTTTCTGGATAATTTAGCGCCAATGTCAATGACGTGATCGGTGACTTTGGTCGCAAAAGCTGATTCGGCAATGGCTTGTTCGTGGTCACCTAGCACGAGAATTTTACTATTGACCTGGAGAATGTCGGAAATTACCACAAAAATCAGGGCTACTCCAAGCTCTTCTTTTACCTCTTGCATCGCTTCGAGCAAACACTCTTTTTTTTCAGTAATTAATTGTTCTTGTTCAACTGTCTCAAGCTGATCAATCATCACTTTTTTCCCGGCAAAATCAAAAATTTTATAATCATTTTTGACCATTTGCTGACAACTTAACTGATTCAGATCAGATTTAGCTTTAAAAATTTCTAAAGTTAAGGCTTCTAAATCATCAATGCCCGCCAACTTGGCTAATTTTTGGGCAGTTTTAATATCTTGATCAGTGCAAGTGCTCGATTTAAAACCAACGGTGTCAGACAAAATAGCCGACAGCAACAGACTGGCGAGTTTTTTATCTGGAGTAAAGTCATTTTCTTTCAACAAATAATAGACCACGGTTGAGGATGATCCCCAGCTCTTAAAAGTCATAAAAAGCGGTTGATTCAATGTTAAGTTGGGTTTATGGTGGTCAATAATTTCCACAATTTGTTCGTCGTTAATCCCTACAAGTCGTTGATAGGCTTCATTGTGATCAACCAAAACAATTTGATCTTCTGGCTGAATATCTTTGGCGGTAATGATTTTGGGACTAGCGACAGCAAACTTGTTGAGTAAAAAAGCTGTCTCATTATTAATTGGTTCAGCAATCACCGCCTCAGCATTGGGCCGGTTGAAAGAGGGAGTGTGTCGATAGAACTCAGCCAACGCCAGGGCTGCTACCACTGAATCTGTATCTGGTTTAAGATGACCGATGACGTAAGTTTTCATAAATTTCCTTTATACATCAAGCTCTGCCATTTTGGCTCGGCTTTGAATAAATTTTTTACGAGGGGCCACTTCGCTCCCCATTAACACATCAAATGTAGTGTCAGCTTTATTAGCATCTTCAATATCAATTTTTTTCAGCACGCGACTTGCTGGATTCATGGTAGTGCTCCAGAGTTGCTCAGGGTTCATTTCCCCCAAACCCTTGTAGCGCTGGATGCCAATTTTGGCATTAGGGTTTGTTGCCAAAATTTTCTTAATCTGCATCTCACGCTCTTCTTCACTGTAAGCATAAAACTCCTCTTTGTTAAAAGTAATTTTAAAAAGAGGTGGCATTGCCACGTACAGATAACCCTTTTCGATGACCTCTGGTAAATGGCGAAAGAAAAAAGTCAGTCCCAGAGTAGTAATATGTTCACCATCAACATCAGCATCATTCATTAAAATAATGCGATGATAACGTAATTTTGTCTCATCAAAACTATCGCCAATCCCACAACCAAGCGCAATCACTAAATTTTTGAGTTCATCACTAGCCACGATCCGATCAAGGCGAGCCCGCTCAGTGTTTAAAATTTTACCGCGCAAAGGGAAAATAGCCTGAAAATGGCGGTCACGACCCTGTTTGGCACTCCCACCTGCACTATCGCCTTCAACGATATAAATTTCGCTTTCTTCTGGTTTATTAGATTGGCAGTCGGCTAGTTTGCCTGGCAGCGACAGGCCTTCTAGTAATCCTTTGCGGATGACGGCGTCTTTGGCGGCGCGAGCCGCTAGGCGAGCGCGAGCAGAAATTAACACCTTTTCTACAATGGTTCTAGCAACTTTTGGATGTTCTTCTAAATAAGTAGCAAAATGTTTTTTAAAGACACGATAAACCGCAGTTTGCGCTTCAGCGTTATTTAATTTAGCCTTGGTTTGAGATTCAAATTGTAGATCATTGGAAGGCATTTTGACAAAAACCACCGCCGTCAGGCCTTCTCTTAAATCATCAGCGACGAAGTTCTCTTTTTCCTTAATCATGCCATTCTTTTCTGCATAGTCACGAATGACCCGTCCCAAAGCTAGGCGAAATCCCTGAACATGAGTACCACCATCTGGAGTGTTAATCACATTGACATAACTCTCCACCCGTTCTTTGTAAGAGTCATTGTATTGCAGGGCAATCTCAATCCCAATTTCTTTTTTCGTTTCTTCATCGGTCCATTGGTCATTGAGATAAAAAACTCGGTGTAGAGATTTTTTGGACATATTAATGTGCTCGACCAAGGACCGGATTCCCCCCTCAAAATAAAAATGCTGTTCAATGTTGGTAACGCGATCGAAAAGTTGGAAGTAAATACCGGCCATCAGATAAGCACGATCTTTAACAATATCAATGATAGTTTTTGGGTTATGGCTAATTTGTTTAAATATCAGTGGATCGGCAATGAATTGCACTATGGTGCCACTTTCATAGTTGACAAAATCCTGGCTTTGTTGAGGAAATTTGGCAATTAATTCTGTTTCGCTGATTTCTGTTACTGGCGCCGCCGGAATTCCTCGCGAATGATATTGATAGTAATATTTATTATTACGTTTAACAGCCACTTGCATTAGACAAGACAAGGCGTTGACAGCACTAGAACCAATACCGTGCAAACCACCGGATACTTTGTAAGCTTTACTTTCAAATTTGCCTCCAGCATGGAGTTTAGTCATCACGACTTCCATGGCAGACACACCTGAAGCATGCTTTTCGACCGGAATGCCCCGGCCGTTATCAACGACGGTAATGACTTGATCAGCTAATTCTTTTTCTTCAGCCTTGAGTTTTTTATTAGCTTGGTGTTTCAAGAATAATTCCCGATGCAAATCACTAATTGGGTCGCGGAATAATTGGATAGTATCACCAAAGCCAGCAATCGCTTCATCAACTGCGTTGTCCAAAATTTCTTTAACTAGATGATGCAGACCATTAGCATCGGTAGAACCGATATACATGCCTGGCCGTTTTCGCACCGGTTCCAGGCCTTCTAAGATCTTAATTTGCTCTGCTTGATAGTTATTAATATCACTCTGACTTGCCATAAGAACTACATTTGTAGCATATTTATTATATAAAAGAAAGACCAAAAAAGCTCACGGAGCTTGAAAAAAAGCCGATTTTGGGCGTTTGAGACGCTCGATTTTAAAAAACTCCAGGCTAAACTATCTGGTAGTACTCATTATTATCAATTATTGGAAAAAACTAAAAAAACAGTGTTCCAGCGCTAAACGAACATTGAGATTGCTTTCTAAATCGAAATAGGCTTGAGCTAGGGCTTTTTTTTCTTTATATCCTAGCTGTTTTTGCTCAAGTAAGTTTCTGACAAAATTTTTGGCGCTGTCCCGATCTTTATATCTATCGATAGTATTAAAAACCTCAGCTAGATTACTTGGCCAAGTAAAATCATTAGTTTTGGTTTTTTTGTCAGTTTCTACATTTTCTTGATTAATTTGGCAGAGGGAACAGCGTGAACTAATGGTGGCTAATAAACGATGAGAATTAATCACTGGTAACACAATCAAGGTGTTGGCTGGTGGTTCCTCAATCAATTTGAGCAAAGCATTTTGCGCTGCTACACTGGCAGTTTCAAAATTGAGTAAAACTAAAATGCGAATTCGCTCTTGGTCCCAATTACTGTATTGTGCCTCTTGAATAATTTCTCTGGCTAAGGCAATTTTAAAACTTTGCAGGTCGCTGTTATACCAAAAAACATTATTGTTGGAGACTAGTTCTCGAGGATATTTTTTCTGCAGATAATCCACAACCAAATCTTTGATTTCAGCGAATTTAAGATTATTTGTTGGCTTTTGTTCAGCAAATTTAGTCAAAAACAAAATTTCGCTTATGTAAAAGTTTGGCATTTTATGGCATTATAAAAGGTATAAGCGATTATGTTAACTGCCCAAAATAATCAGTCAGATGAAGTGGGTCAGGGTCAGTCTGTGGCTGAACCTGACAAGTCACAACAGAACCAAGTCGAAAATGGTGATGTTCAAGTTGATCCTGATTTACAAAGAACCATCAATCAAATTACTCAAGATTTAAATATTCAACCGGTTTATGGTGACCATGTTTCCCAGTTGCCACCAGTTGATTTGGCTGCTGATGCAAAACAGGG
>JAGOOB010000048.1 GCA_017992725.1 Candidatus Woesebacteria bacterium
GGCCAAAGAGCTAGGTCTGGATCAACGCATGTATCTAAGTAAAGGTGAAGAAGCTGGTGGGGGTCGAGACAATCCGGGATTGCTTGCTGACTTACTGGAAGCAGTGATCGGCGCTTTGTATTTAGATCAAGGCTTCAGGGTGGTGCAAGATTTTTTAGGTCAAGTGTTGTTTCCCAAATTTAGTGAAATTTTAGCTAGCAAAGCTTATCGTGATCAAAAAAGTTTATTGCAAGAAGCAGTTCAAGCTCGCTCACTACCGACACCAGCCTATCGCGTCATTAAAGAGGAAGGCCCAGATCACAACAAGACCTTTACCGTAGAAGTCTTGATTAATCAAGAAGTTTGGGGAGTTGGTCAAGGTAACAGTAAACAACGAGCGCAACAAGCAGCCGCCAGCATGGCTCTGAAAAAGATTGCTGAAGGCAAGCAATGATGAAACTCGCCCTTGAGATATTCGTCTTTTTCTAGTAGAATCCTCCGGTATGTTGAAAATTAAATTAGCTCGCTTTGGCAAAAGAAATCAACCTCATTATCGAATTGTAGTAAATGAAGCTCGTGATAAACGTGATGGTAAGTACATAGCCCTACTGGGTAACTACTCCCCTAGTTATCAGCCTAAAGTGCTTGAACTCGATCTCAAAGCCTATGAGAACTGGGTGGCTAAAGGGGCTCAGCCCACCGCCACCGTAGCCGCTCTTTATCAAAGAGTTAAATCTGGTAAATTATTTCCTGAGAAAAAAGCTAGGTTATCTAAAAAAGCTCAGGCCAAATTAAAAGCTGCTAAAGAGGAAAAGGTTGAGAAAAAAGCCGAAAAACCAGTTAAAGAAACTGGCGACCAAGTAGCAGAGCAAGCTGAAGCTAAACCAGCCGACCAAGTAGCTGAGCAAGAAGCCCCAGCAAAACCAGCCGACCAAGTAACCGAGCAAGCTGAAGCTAAAAACTAAAACTAAAATGAAAACTTTATTGGAATTTGTTTTACTGCGATTAATTAAATTTCCCGAAGATTTAAAAATTGAGGAAGTAGAAGAAGCTGGCTATCGCAAGTATTTAATTCAGCTCAACGAAGAAGATTATGGTCGGGTAATTGGTAAGGGTGGCAAAGTGATTCGAGCTATCCGCAAATTAGCTCAAGTGAGAGCTATCAAGGAACAATTCCGCGTACGGATTGAACTGGTTGAAGATAAATAATGGTTGCTGATTACGCAATGGTGTTGATTGATTGTCTCTGTTAGTTTTCAATAATAGGCGTTTGATTTTGCTCGATAGGTGCTTGATTTTCAATGATAGGTGCTTGATTTTGTTCGATGGGTGCTTGATTTTGCTCAATGGGCTGACCAGTTTCATCAACAGTTTGCCACTGTACATCTCCCATTTCCAATTCACTAGCTTGCAGTTGGGTCTCTAATTCTTCGACGGTCATGCCTTCTAAACCAAAGAGATTGCCTCGATCATTGGTGATGACTTCTTCTTGAGTTGGTAAATTGTTGGGGATTAGTTTTTTAATTTCTTCCAGAAGGATTAATTGTTCATCGTCAATTGGTGGTAGGGGTTCAGTTAAAGTGACGGTGATTGGCTGAGTAAAATAAAAAGTTTTTAATTTTAAATTAGCGGTAGTTTCTATCGCACTATTTTCATTGACTTGTTGACTGAGGGCAATATTGGTAATGGTGCTAATCGGAGTAACTTGTTCGATCAGGGTCATAAAATTTTGGACGTTGCCTAGAGATCCTGTGACAGAAAACTCTAGAACCAACTCATCATAATATTTTTGTCTTCTAGTTCTGGTTGTAATAGTGCTATCAGTGGCAATTTCCCCTGGAGATAGCGAAAAATTATTGATTATTGTTTCACTTTCAACTGCGACACTGTTCAGATTGTTCAGAAGTTCTAAAAGTGGTTTGTAGGATGGAAGTACATCATTAATTTCGGTCATTTTGTCAAACTCTCCATTTACAGAAATATTGTCTAATTCATCAGCTTTGGTTTGGAATTTCTCTAGTTCTTGATTAGTAGTATCGAGTTCAGCAAAAACATCTTTGACTGGTTCGATTTGGCGTAAAATCACCATGAAAAAAATTAAAAAAGCTAAAACAAAACATAATATAGCCAAGACATACTCTTTACGAGTGTTCCAAATCAACTTGAAATTGACTTCTTCTTTTTTTTCTATTGGCATTTAATTAAATTCCTCTGTATCAAGTTCCATATCAAGTTCCATTTGATCATTGATGGCATTCTCTGCACCGGTTTCTGTATCAATTACCTCACCATCAACCTCATTGTTTTCCAACAAGCCGAGATCTTCAATTGTTTTAAGTTGAATTGTCAGTCTAAGCAGGTAATTGCCCTGATCTTCTCTTGATAGTGAACCCTTTTTCACATTTTTATAAACGTCGGTGACTAAAGGAGAATCAATGATGTTCATACTTTTTTCTAAAAAGAACACATTTTGGTGATCGAGTTGCAAAATTAAACCACCACTTTCTTCATCATAAGTCATACCGGTGATGGTAGCGACATCGGCCATCAGATCGGCAAAATAATTCATGGCAGTTTGCTTGTCACTGCGGGCTGCATAAATTTCTTCAATAGCATTTAATTTGTTGACAAAGATTAAATAGGATAACTCAACCTCTTCTTTACTAACGATCGTTTTTTTTAGTTCAGCTATGGTTTCTGTCTTGTCTTTAATACGTAGATTAATCACCAGTTTTAAGGCGATAATTGAGACAAGTATTAAAACTACTACTCCGAGCACAATGCTGGCTATTTTAAAGAGTTTTTTATCCTTTTCTTGTTGTTTTTGTTTTTGTCTAGTTCTGCTAGACAAAAAATTAATTTCGGTCATGATAATTTTCTCATCACTAACCCCATACAGACAGTAAAGTGCAAATGTTTAGTTTCAGGAATTTGGCCTTTAGCTTCGGCAAATGGCGCCATTAAAAATACTTCAGTATTAATTTGTTGTGCTAAATATTGACTAAAACCAATCATTTCAGCTGGTCCGCCTGATAAAACTACTCTCTTAATGGTTTGTCCTGGGTGTAATTGGCTAAAGTAGCGCAACGCTTTTTGAATTTCCACGACCACATTATTGACGATGGGTAAAATTACTTGTATCAACTTACCATCCAATTGTTCAGGATTTAAACCGTAGGTGATTTTATATTCTTCAGCTTGTTTTAGATCTAAAGCAAAACTTTGGGCAATAGCATTGGTTAAAAGTTGCGCCCCATTTTTGGTGCTAAAAATAAAATCAAACATGCCATTAGCAACGACTGCTAAATCAAGATTACTTGCTCCCATGTGGACAATCAGGGTTTCTGGGTCATCGCTACGTAGATTTAAGGCTCTAATGACCGAAAACATTTGCGTTTCCATGACCGTGGGTTCGATACCTAAATTAAGAAAAATATCATTTAACTTTCGAACAAAAGATTTTCGAGAAGCAACTAACAGTACCTTCATTTTGGCATCAGGCATTTTTTTGTCTGGACGGAATAAGACTTGATATTCAAGGGACAAGTCGTCTTTGGGAATGGGAATATACTGTTCAGCTTGCCAGCCAACAGCACTAGCTAGTTCGGCGTCAGTTAAAACAGGGACTTCGATCACCTTGTTGGCAATGATTGATTCGGGCAAGCTCAGACGGACATCACTGGCATCAAGTTTGTAATCATTAAGCAAATTAGCAATCATTTCACTAAACTGAGTGGTTTCTTGGTCGCTTTGGGGAATGACTAAACCCAGACTATTGGGAATATCAACCGCTTTAAGCACTTGGATTTGTTTACCGTTTTTGGCGGAGATAGCTTTGATGGTATGAGTACCGATGTCTAGGGCAGTAATTGACATAACTTACATTTATTTTATGTATTTTCTATTTTAGGATATTACCTCCACTAAATAAAGCAAAACTCATGAAGCCGGGGGCGCTAGGCAAGCTTTTGCTGACTTCAATAGTTTTATTACTAGTATCACCTTCGCTTCTGGCTAAAGATTCAATTTCATATTGAGCACTACTGATTAAACCAACACCACCGCCAATTTGTAAATCGGTGCCAGTACCAACAGTTTGGATATATAAAGAAGCATTGCTAGCAGCGGGTAAGGCTAAAGTATAACTATATTTTAAGGCACTGGCTGCATTGTAAGTAGCAGGGATGAAATTTTGATAGCTACTATATTGGCAATCACTATGACCAATCAGGTAGTAATGGCTTTGGTATTCATCACCACTTCGGTGCAAAAAGGTTAATAGCAAACCGACTTTTTGACTAGCAGAACAAGGTGTTTTTGACCAATTAAGGGTAATACTACCTGCCTGGTTGTTTAAGTCGACTCGCAGACTCTCTCCTTGATTGAGATAACCCTCAAAACTTTGACTAGTAGCAATTGATACCTGATTATAATCATCTTCAAAAACTACACCCGTATTTAAGGAAGAATCAAGGCCAGTTTCAAATTGATAGATTTGATTAAGGGCTTCGTCAACACCAGTTTCGGCAGTATTGAAAGT
>JAGOOB010000005.1:0-6291 GCA_017992725.1 Candidatus Woesebacteria bacterium
GATGTGGCCTCAACCATTAGCGCATAACCCCCTCCAGATGCACCAGTCATTGCCCGCACACCAGCATAAGCAGCGCCTAAAGCTTGATTAATCGCACCAATTTCATCTTCAGTGTGTTTCACCACTAGGGGATAATTTTCCTGTTGAGCCGCTAAATAATGCAATAAACCAGTCGCAGGAGTCATTGGGTAAGCACTATAAAACTGCAGTCCAGCCGCAATCGCCCCCAAACCGACTGCCTCATTACCAGTTAACAAAAGATTTTTATCTGCTGCTGCTTTCGCTTCCAGTGTTTGATCTGAGCAATCGAGCTGAGCCTCTTGGATTGATTTTCCCAACTCTTGGTAAGCCAAATTAATGGCTTGTTGGTTTTGCTCAATAATACGTCTATTGCCGGCGAATTCTTTTTTCACTAGTTCGAGCAACTGGTCGCTAGCAAAATCAAAAAATTTAGCACTAGCAGCAATCATCATCATATTGGCCATCAGCGCATCACCGACTTCCTGCTTAGCTATTTGACTGAAAGGAATAGTAATAACTCTGGCCTTTAATTGAGGATACTGACTACTATCAAAACTTTTAGCATTAATTAACACTACCGACTTTTCATCCAAAGCATCTAAGTGAAAAGCTAAGAATTTTGGATGAAAGAGCACTAAAAGATCTAAATGACGACGCTGACAAGACGCGCTTTCACTACTGGCATAAACTTGACCAGTTTGGTGGCCACCCTTGATTAAAGAAGGGTATTCATAATAATTAAAAACTTGTAAGCCGTGATGCTGACAAAGTTTGGCGAAAAATTTGGCTGCTAGCATCACCCCATCACCAGCCTTGCCTGCAATTTTCCAATTTAACTGAATTTTTTCCATACATCCGCATTGTAGAAGTAATAGTAAAATTGGTCAATCAAAGATTAAAAATAATCTGTTAAAATGATGTTGTTTGACTAGTAGCAACTGATAGAAAGGTCACAATGAAAAATTTATTAATTTACGGGACTCTGACTGGCAACACTGAAGCCGTCGCCAAACAAATCAAAAAAATAGTTGAAGAAGCTGGCAAAGAATTAGAAATCAAAAACATCAACCAAACCAACGTTGAAGACATCGCTCAAGTAGAAAATTTATTAATTGTTGCTTCCTCAACCTGGGATGATGGTTTACCGTGTAGTGATATGGCCGATTTTTTGGAAGAAAATGAAGCCAATCTTCCAGATTTGACTGGTAAAAAACTGGCTTTCTTTGGTTGCGGTGATAGCAATTATATCCAATTTTGCCATGCAGTGGATATTTTGGAAGAAAAATTCACAGCTAAAGGTGGACAAAAAATTGGCGACAGTTTAAAAATTGATGGTTACATTGAAGACCAAAGCAACCAAGAAAATATCAAAAAATTTGCCGAACAACTAATCCAATCACTATAGCTTAAAAACACGCTGTTTAAACTTAATCGATGGACTATTTAGCTTTTCCCTTAACCTTGGAGGTGGTTTGAGTTTGGTGTTGCTCGATCGCTTTTTTGCCGGCTGTTTTCGCCTTTTTAGCCACTATCTTCGCCTCTTTTTCCGCTGCCATTTTTGCCTTTGCAGCGGCTGCTTTAGCTTTTGCTGCTATTTCTTTAGCAGTTTGTTCAGCTTTTTTTACCGTTTTTTGAGAAAAAGCTTGAGGATCTTTCTTGGCTTCATCAATCGTTTTTTTAGCTTTAGCTCGATTTTTCTCATCTGAGAGAATCACAGCTACCGCTCCAGCGATTGCTCCAATAACTAATGGAAGTAAACCCTTTTTTTTATTTGCCATAATTGTTCCTTTTTTTACTTTTAATTAATTAGTTTAGCTTAACTCTTTTTCAACAAAGACTCAAATGGTGCATTATTCAATTTGAACCAAGGCAAGAGAATCTGTTCTGCGATTATTAATGTCCTTAGCAAATGAAGCGATGATTAAGATTTTTTCACCCTTTTTGACTATTCCATGTTCTTTTAAATTATTAACTAACTCGTCCTCTGTACCATAATGAAAAAATTCAGGTTCAACAAGAATTGGATCAATAGCAAAAGCTAGAGATAATTTATTGAAAGCATGTTCATTGGCTGTTAACGCCTTTACTGGAATTCCAGGTCGAAAACGGGAGAAAGTCTTGGCCGTTCTGCCAGTCCTAGTTAAAAGAACTATTTTATCAACACTATCTGGCCGATTGGCCAATAAATTGAAAGCGGCACAAGTGATTGCACTCACACAATCTTGACCGGTAAATTCCCAAAGATAATTTTCTGCGTAAGGCTCGTTGAATAGGGCAATCTTGCTTTGAGTTTCCACACACTTCACTGGGTATTTGCCAAGAGTAGTTTCTCCAGACAGCATCACCGCGTCAGTGCCATCGTAAATTGCATTGGCTACATCACTGACTTCAGCACGAGTGGGTCGTGGATTAAAAGTCATACTCTCCAACATTTGAGTAGCGGTAATCACTGGTTTGCCAGCAGTTCTAGACTTTTCAATAATTAATTTTTGCCAATAAGCCAATTGTTCAAAAGGCACTTCAACTGCCAAATCACCTCGGGCAACCATAACGCCATCTGAAGCCTCGATAATTTCATCTAAATTATCTAAAGCTGCTTGATTTTCAATTTTGGAAATCACGTCGGCGTGTAAGTTGCGTTTCTTAAGTTCATCTCGCAAAATCGCAATGTCCTTTTTGTTTCTGACGAAGGATAGACCAACAAAATCAATATCTTTGTCAGTCATGTTATCCAATTGCACTAAATCGTTATCAATTAAGGATGGCATGTTGATGACAATTCCAGGTGTATTCATGGTTTTGCGATGTTTAATGACGCAAGGATTGAGTGTTTTGGCTGTCAAACTCTTTTCGGTTTTCTTGACAATTTCAAATTCACAAATACCATCATCAATCGAAACCAAATCTCCCACTTGAATGGCGTCAATCACAATTTGGGGAATATTCATTTCCCTTTCGCCAGGATCAGTTGACACAAATTTCACTTCATCGTTCTTTTTTGCTTCAAAACTTTTTTCATCTTTTAAATTAATTCTGATTTCTGGCCCCTGTAAATCCAATAAAACACCGACGGCTCTATTCAATTCTTTAGCCACTGCCTTTATGCGATGGATACGCTCCAAGTGCCATTCAGGCGTGCCGTGTTTGGTATTAAAACGTGCAACATCCATTCCTGCTAAAATTAATTCTTTCATGATCTCTTCCGTCTCGGTAGCAGGACCAATGGTGGCAATTACTTTTGTTAGTTTAGGCATTTAGTTCCTTTTTATTCTAATATTTTAGCTTCTTTGTAATTACTCTATTAACTAGAACAAGATATTATCTATTGAACACCGCAGATAATCAAGAAGAATTTTCAACTAGCTAGTGGATGTCTTTACACTTTTCTGGATTATCACTTTGACTAATACAAGTTTCAATTGGACCAGCCTTAGCTCTTCTTTTAGCTAGTTTGCTATTGCTCAACAATTGAGGGACTTTTTTAAATAAGTTTTTTTTAGTTGAAAACCAATGTCGACTTAAAATCCGTTGTTTCTCTTGTTCAGTCATATTTACCTCCAAAATTAATTAATCCCACTACTCAACATTCCCTCAATAGTGACAAAAAAACCAGTGCAAATGCTATCACTGGTAATTTTTCATTATCTTGATAATAACAGGAAAAAACCAAAAAAACAAGTACAAAATTTACTCATATCAGCTTTTTTTCTCTAGTTGTTGGTGCTGTTTTTTTCTTAATTTACTAAACAAAAACACCACTGCTACCGCCACTAACAGAATCGCTAAACCAATCAATGGTTGATAAATCAGCCACATAATACCAATGGTGATTAATGAAAGTACCAAGGTAATCACTAGAGTTAGCAACTTGTTGGCAAAAAGAAACACTTTGGCAAATAGGGGAATAACGTGCAACAGCGTAGAGATTGGTACCAAAAGAGTATTAAGTCCAATATACATAAAAATTACAGCTAAAATTCTAAACAACCAAGTACTGAATGGATTGACTTGAATAATCCCTTCAGACATTTCTTCTGCAGGGACTGCACCTGTCCTAATCATTTCGATACTCTTGCCATCTTTGGTTCGATAGGGTTCAAGATTGTCACCATTTTGTTGAGCGACTACACTCACTGTACCTGGTCTAATAATTTGATACCAGATACGTGCATCGCCAATTTCGGGGTTGCTAGGATCAGCACTGCGAAAAATATAATTATTGAAAACTTGCCATTGTTCTTGTTGAGCATTAGGCAAAGTTGTTAATAGATCACTACTCAAATTGAGTCGTTCATAATCGGACAGTGAACTAAGCAAACGATCAGGGATAATATAGGCGCCAACACTAACTGGATTAGCCACTTGCTCCTCATTTTCCAGAGGTTTACTTTGAGGATTGCGATAATTAGCTTGTTCTTGAAAACTGGTTGAATCAATTAATTGGTCATCCCACACTTTTTGATAAGAATAAGTAGTGGTGGTTTCAGTACCGCCACCATTTTTTTCCACAGTTTCGGTTTGTGTAATTTCTGACCATTGATAAACTTCTACTATCCTTTTTAACTTGATAGCATTTTCACTAATTGGAAAAGTGCTGTCAGTTAAAATACTCGGAGTCCTGGTTTCTCCAGTAAAATAGATTAACTTGCCATCCTGAGCAGGATCAATTACTGTTGAGTCGCTATTTTCAACAATACTAGCCCCTGCTTCTAAGTCTCGATGTGTTTGAATAGCCTGGCCTTCATTCCAAATTAGAATGGGAAAAGCAATAATAAACAGCAATAAACCAGTCAAAACACCGCGCAACGAAGTTCCCAAACGCTGAAACCAGGAGCGCTGATCAACGGTAGTGGTTTTAGGGGAAAGTTCTTGTTCTGTCATAGGTTTAGTGTATCACAAATCTATCTGAATTATTATATAATTTAGCCGTGAATAAAGTAAAAAATAGTACTGTTTTAATTTTGGTTTTGCTGATTGCTAGCTTTTTCAGGTTGATTGGGCTCAATTGGGATCAAGGACAATTTTTTCATCCAGATGAACGCTTTTTAAATATGACTATTCAAGAGCTACAATTACCAAAAAACCTCTTAGAATATTTTGATCCACAACAATCAACCCTTAATCCTCGTCACATTGGGCGAAACTTTTATGTTTATGGGAATTTTCCGATCACTTTTAGTAAATTAACTAATGAATTCCTCAACAACAAATCGTTAACCGCAATTACCATCACTGGTAGAGTCTTATCGGCTGCTGCCGACCTAATGGTTGTTCTTTTAATTTATGTAACAGTTTTTTTATTAGAAAAAAATCTTAAAGATAAAAGACTTGCTATTGATCCCAGGAGTAAGTTTTGGGCTGCTCTAATTTATGCGCTAATGGTGCTACCAATTCAGCAGTCTCATTTTTTTACAACTGATACTTTCTTAAATTTATTTGTTTTTGCTAGTTTTTATTTTAGTCTCAAATATTTTTTCGAAAAAAAAGAGTTATATATCATTAGCGCTGGGCTTTTTTTTGGGCTAGCTTTGGCTAGCAAAATCACTGCCATTTCAATCTTACCCTTAAATATGAGTTTATTAATTTTGCCAGATGTTTGGCCACTCAAAAAACAATTGGCCAAGAAAAAAATCATAAAAAATTGCCAAAAAATATTGCTACTTATCTTGTTATTTGTAAGTACTGCCTATTTGGTGTTAAGACTGACCTCGCCCTATATGTTCCAAACTGCTTCTTTGTTGGATATCAATCTTAATCGTGAGTTTCTGGCAGATTTAACAGAGTTAAAAAGTTTCAGCAACGATGATACCTGGTACCCGCCAGCCATTCAGTGGATGAATCGATCGAATTTCTTTGGCTTAAAGAACTTGATTGTGTACGGTGTTGGTCTAATTAGTTCATTACTAAGTATTTGGGGAATTGCTATCATCATCAAGCGGATTTTTTCATTATTTAAAAAAGTTAACGTACAGAAATATTTATTAGTCTTAGCTTTAATTATTTTTTGGCTTGGCTCTTTTCTCATTTATTATTCTCAGCAATTTGTCCAATCAATTAGATATTATTTATTGATTTATCCATTTTTAGCCATCTTTGCTGGCATTGCCTGTAGCGTACTTTTAAAAAATAAAAAAAGCCGATTAAAACTAACAATAGCACTACTGCTATCGATAGCCATCTGGCCGCTGATGTTTATTTCGGTATATATTAAAGATCACTCCCGGATTCAAGCTTCTGCGTGGATTTATCAACATATTCCCAGTGGTAGCA
>JAGOOB010000005.1:6391-21562 GCA_017992725.1 Candidatus Woesebacteria bacterium
AAACTAACAATAGCACTACTGCTATCGATAGCCATCTGGCCGCTGATGTTTATTTCGGTATATATTAAAGATCACTCCCGGATTCAAGCTTCTGCGTGGATTTATCAACATATTCCCAGTGGTAGCACTATTTTAAGTGAGCATTGGGATGACCCACTACCCGTTAGCTTGGCCACTTTTAATGAGCCATATCAAAATTATCAATTGCCAGTGTTTGATCCTGATAATCAACAAAAGTGGGCTGAAATCATTGCCGCTTTGAACAGAGCCGATTACTATATTTTATCTTCTAACCGAGCCTGGGGGAGTATTATAAGAGTGCCTGAAAAATATCCGCAAATGAGTCAATTTTATCAAGATTTATTGGCTGGTCGCAGTAACTATAAATTAATTGCCCAATTTAATTCTTTTCCAAGTTTAGAATATTTGGGGATAAATTTTTCTATTAATGATAGCTGGGCCGATGAGGCTTTCACCGTTTATGATCATCCACAGGTCTTAATTTTTCAAAAAATTCAGTAAGTCTCGTTGAGCCTTATTTTGATCAAAATATTGCACGACTTTCTTATAATTTTTATCGAAAGATTTTAAGTGATTAAGCATTTCTTTAATGGCTAACATTAAGGCTGTGGGGTTATTCTTTTCAAAAAGTAATCCATAGCCAGTGATTACAACTGGATCTCTAGCCCCAGGAATATCGGACACAATCACTGGAGTTTTTTTGGCCATTGCTTCAGCTTGGACTAAACCAAAGCATTCAGACCGAGAAGGTAAAATAAACAAATCTATTGCTTGATAAAAGGAATTTAATTGGATGTCGTTCAATAAACCAAGGAAAATTAAGTTGTCTTTTAGTTGGTTTACTAATCCTTGATTTTTAAAAAAAGTTTTTTCATAACTAATATTGGTTTCACCAGCAAAAACTAGGAAAAAATCATCTCTTTGTTCTTTAAGTTTAATGATTGCCGCTGATAAAACATCAAAGCCTTTCTCTTCAACAAATCGTCCAGCGCAACCAATTAAAAAAGTTTTCTTTTTTTTAAGCGTACTTAACTTCCTTTTTAATTGTTGATCAACTTGCCCAGCTAGCTGAGTAGGCGCAAAATAGGGCAATGGCGGAATAAAAGCTTGAGTTTTTTGCGGAAATTTTTTCAGTAATCGTGAATTATGGGCATAGTCTTGAGTATAAGTGGCTAATTGATCAGCCAAAGCAAAACTAATCAGACTGGCCAAATCAAAAATTTGCTGAATGAAATAATTAATCATTCCCTTAGGTAAAATTAAATCGCCTTGATGAAAGATTAATAATTTTTTTTGAAAAATTTTAGCAATTACTGAGATAGGCAAAATGTGAATAGAAGGAGAGTTGATTAAAATAACATCACTGTGTTTGATGTTTCTCAGAAAATGAAAAATTAAAGCCCCAGAAAATTTGGCTCTACTCAGGGTAAAAGAAACCGGAAAACGTTTAATAATTATTCCCTCTTTTTTTTCTGAAACTGGCAATTGCTGCTTAAATTGCACAGTCAAAACTGTAGTAAAAAATTCTTCTTTAATCGAATCGGCCAGATAAAAAATAGATTTGGCAATACCAGTCCAATGAGGAGGATAGAAATCACTCACAATAGTGATTTTTTTCATGATCGCTGTTGCTCTGAATTAATAATAGATATCGCTTGCTTTAAACTATGAACTTTGGCATGGTAATCAATGCGAAAATCCAAAATATTAGTTAGCCAAATAATTTTCGTGCTTGATTCGCGTTGATGAGAATTGTTGAAACTTTGATCCAAGTATTGAACAATGTCCCAATTATCTTCGATAAAATAATCAAGTTTTAATTCTCTGATTAATCTCTCTTTGAAAAGATGGGGTTGCTCGTCCCCGTCATTAACCAAGCATTTCACAAAAATCTGATCAGCATTCATTTTAGTTTTCCATTTTAAATAATCATCTTTTAGATGAGCAAAACGTCCAGTAATTAAATAGGGTTCAATTAAACCCTGTTGCTTTAATTCATTAATTTGGGCAAAACCAGGCGCCAGCCACACACTGGATTTATGTAAAAGTTCCCAAAAAAATTGACCCAATCCTGGCTGTGGAACATAAAATTCTAATTGTTCACGATGGACAATGACTTTTTTTTGCTTCATCAGGGCAATAATCGGCCGCACAACTCGCGCTGGGTTATAAAGTAAAACACCGTCCAAATCAAAACCAACTTTTACCGGCTTATTATTCATAAGGATTTATTATATTACTTGTCAATTTCTTAAACAATTTTCCTATTTTTTAGCCAACCACTTCACTCCCCAATAAGTTAACGGTGTTTCTACCACTGACATCAAACACTTTAGCGACCAATAGGGAATAACGATGCTCATAATGAAACTAAAGTTGGCACTCAAACCCTCCTGAAAAGAATAAAAAGCAATGGTAGTAAAAATAAAAGTATCTAAAAATTGAGAAATAAAATTGGATAGGTTGCTACGCAACCACAACATCTTGCCTTTCGTTTTAACTTTGATTTTGTGAAAAATGGCCACATCTAACAACCCGGAGATAATAAAAGCAAGCAAACTGGCGAGAGAAATTCTAGCAGCCCGAGCAAAGATTAAATTATAAGCCTCACCATCAGCAAATCTTGCAGACTCTGGTAACCAAGTCACGAAGATTGAATAAAGCATAATTATGGCTATCATGATTAAACTGATATAGACCAATTGTTTAGCCCGAGCCCGACCTTTAACTTCAGCAATCACATCGTTAATCGCAAATAAAATTGGAAAAACAAAAATCCCCACACTCACATTTAACTGATAACTAAAAATCCTCATCAGGGGAATAGTCTTCATGCTCATAATTTCTGCCAGAGCTAGACAGGTCATGTATAAAGCAACTAAAACATCCATTTTATTAATTTTGTTTTTCATATTTCTTTGAAATTAATAATGACGCTAGTTTAACACAGTCGAGAAATAATCAGTCAAGAAAAAATTAAAATTAATAACCATACCAATCGTGATTAATGATTTTTAACAGATCTCCACCCAGATCCTCAGCCTTAATTATTTCAGCGCCAAAGGCGGAGACCATATCTTGACGATTATCAAACATCAAAGGTGTTAGGCGTAAAAAAGCAAATTCATCATTATTAACAGTCGTAAATAAACTACCTTTGGGCAATTGAATGCCATTGAAATAGATTGGGGAGAGATTGATCAAAGTGTGACTACCATGAGTTTTTTCTAAAAATCTTTGGCCATTAATTATTTTTAAGTACAGCCTTCCGTATTCATAAGCCTGACAGTAGTAAGTGGCGACATCAAAACAAGCTCCTTCATTAATACTAATAGCGTCTTTACTAGCCACAATATCACTGGGCTGATTATCATTTTGATCCTTGTTTAACAACTGTATTAAAATGTTTTGCAGCGCACAAAAAGCTTCATCTTGATTTGGATATTCTGCTAGCAATTTTAGTTCGGAAAAATTAGGAGTTTCATTGTCTTGATTAAGAAAAATGGCACTGATTTTTTGCATTTCACCAGACCACAAAATTTTAGCTAACATTCGACTAATTTGCGTGTAAGCGCCACCCATTCGATCATTAAAATTGAATTGTTGATTACCAAGCAAAAAAGCCTCAAAGTCTTTGCTGAATTGAAGCTGAGCAAAGTCTAGTGCTTCCAGTAAAACTTTACCAGTTGGCCGATTGATGAAAGCTTCACAACGAGAAGTAGAACTACCACTCGCTACTTCCATCAGCTCAGGATATTGACTAAATTTGTTTTGCAAACTAGTTGTCAGCTGATTGCCACGCTCATCTTTCTTTTCTTGGTTTTGTTCAATTTGAGAAAGCATCAATAAAAATTGTAGCAGTTTTCAAAATAAAAGAATATTGGGGTGGCTGACGAGGCTCGAACCCGCGACCTCCGCTTTCACAGAGCGGCGCTCTAACCAACTGAGCTACAGCCACCATTTTAAACTTTGTATGATAACAAAGTGTACGTCGGGAGGGATTCGGACCCTCGACCTACTGCTTAGAAGGCAGTCGCTCTATCCAGCTGAGCTACCGACGCGCAACAGTAATTACATTACTTCTGGTTAATTAATATCGCATTATACTAAAAGCCCCAATATTAGACAAACTAGAATTCGCAAGTAACTTAACCCCGAGGCATTAAAACCCTTCTCAAATGGGGTATAATGAAGGGTTGCCTTACTTTTTGAATTTAATAAAAAATTGCTTAAAAAAGTGATGCTTAACTAAAAATGAAATTTGAACTTCAAGCTAAATACCAACCAACTGGTGATCAACCTCAAGCTATTGAGCAATTAACTGCTGGTGTTGAGGCAGGTAAAAAAAATCAAGTTTTATTGGGTGTCACTGGTTCAGGAAAAACTTTTACCATCGCTAATGTGATCGCCCGCACTCAACGGCCAACCCTGGTCATTGCCCATAATAAAACTTTAGCTGCCCAACTTTATCAAGAACTGCGGGACTTTTTTCCCAAAAATGCGGTCTCTTATTTTGTTTCTTATTATGACTATTATCAGCCTGAAGCCTACTTACCTAGCAGTGACACTTACATCGAAAAAGAGGCAATGATTAATGACGAAATTGATAAATTGCGTTTAGCAACTACTACTAATCTTCTAACCAGGTCAGATAACATTGTAGTGGCCTCAGTGTCGTGTATTTATAATTTGGGTTCACCAGCAGAATATGGAAAATTCATTTTAGAAATTGTCGAGGGTGAACTGATTGAGCGTAAAACTCTGTTGTTGCAATTAAGCAATCTTCAATACGAAAGAACTACTAACGATTTACAAAGGGGTAGTTATCGTCTCAGAGGCGATAGTATTCAATTATGGCCAGCTTACAGCGACACAGCCATCCGCATTGACACGCTGAATAATCAAATAACGCAAATTGATGAAATCGATCCAATATCTGGACAAAAAATTCCTGTGACAGCTGGTGAAAACAAACCTAAACATTATGTAGTTTACCCAGCTAAACATTATTTGCTAGATCCCCAAAGCCAACAACAGGCTTTGCAAGAAATCCGCCAAGACACAGCCCAACGAGTGGCAGAATTGAATCATTTGGGAAAAACTTTAGAAGCTTATCGTTTACAACAAAAAGTTAATTATGATTTGGAAAGAATTGAGGAATTTGGTTTTGTTAACGGCATTGAAAATTATTCTCGTTATTTTGATGGACGTCAGGCTGGAGAGCCCCCTTACACTTTGATTGACTATTTAATTTTTAATCAGAAAAAATTTAAAAAAGACTCATTTCTAACCGTAATTGATGAAAGTCATATGACTATTCCTCAAATTAAGGGAATGTTTTTTGGTGATCGATCGCGTAAGGAAACTTTGATTGAATATGGTTTCCGTTTACCGAGCGCCATGGATAACCGACCACTTAATTTCAACGAATTCTTAGAGCGCCAACAGCAAATTATTTATTTATCGGCCACCCCAAAACCTTGGGAAATCAACCAAAGTCAAGGAGAAATCGTCGAACAATTGATTAGACCAACTGGTTTAGTCGATCCCCAAGTTGAAGTCAGGTCAAGTCATCATCAAATTGAAGATTTAATTCGCGAAATTATTAAAAGAGTAGAACTAGGTGAAAGAACTTTAGTCACCACCCTCACCAAAAAAATGGCTGAGGCCCTGACTGATTATCTCAATGATCCGCAAAAAATTAATAAATTACTCAAGCAAAAACCAAAAAAATTACCTAAAGTGGCTTACCTACATTCAGACATTGACACCTTAGATCGTAATGATATTTTGGACGATTTACGTGCTGGGACTTATGACGTATTGGTGGGCATTAACTTATTAAGAGAAGGTTTAGATCTTCCGGAAGTTAGTTTAATTGGCATTTTGGATGCTGACAAAGAGGGTTTCTTAAGAAATGATATTGCCCTCATTCAAACCATTGGTCGGGCGGCGCGCCACCTTAATGGTCTTGCTATTTTATATGCTGATCAAATAACTCAATCAATGCGAAAAGCTATTGATGAAACGGCGCGCCGCCGCCAGAAACAGCTTCAATACAATCAAGAACACCACATTGACGCCACCAGCATTAATAAACCGATTAGAGAAAAATTACTGCAAAGAGAAAAAGATGGAGATGAATGGCAAAATGAACTAAATCGAACACAAAAAAACCAGAAACAAAAAGCTATTTATTTACAATTAAATAAACATTCTAAACTTAACCTGATGGCCATCAATGGACAAGATTTGACACCCGCTGAGCGAGCCACTCTCATCAAACAACTGCGTTTGCAAATGAATAAAGCAGCGGCTGATTTAGATTTTGAACTGGCCGCGATCATTAGAGACAAAATTGCTGAACTAAAACTGTTATAATGCCCACTCATGCTCACTCATGTCCGCTCATGCCCACTCATTAACAACACAAAAAACATAAACAAAAAAACAAATTAAAAATGACCCAAACTGAAATTACCATTACCGGCGCTCGTGAACATAACTTAAAAAATGTTAGTTTGTCTTTGCCCAAAAACAAACTAATTGTTTTTACTGGTCTTT
The DNA here is from genome assembly GCA_017992725.1 of Candidatus Woesebacteria bacterium. GTDB lineage: Bacteria > Patescibacteriota > Microgenomatia > UBA1400 > PJMF01 > JAAZKO01. Next base: position 12,977 of record JAGOOB010000005.1, read on the forward strand.
CTGGATCAGGTAAAAGTTCCTTAGCTTTTGACACCCTTTATGCCGAAGGTCAACGTCGCTATGTGGAATCACTGAGTTCGTATGCTCGTCAATTTTTGGGAGTCATGCACAAACCCGATGTGGACCAAATTGATGGTTTATCGCCAGCAATTGCTATTGACCAAAAAACCACTTCTCATAACCCACGCTCAACTGTTGGCACCATTACCGAAATTTATGACTACTTGCGACTCTTATTTGCCAGAGTCGGCCACCCCCATTGTCCCAACTGTGGCAAAGAAATCGCCACCCAAAGCATTGATCAAATCATTGAACAAATTTTACAAGACATTGAGCAGCGCATTAAGCTTAATGCCGGCGCGCCACAAAAGATGTTGTTGCTTTCACCTATAGTCAGAAATCGTAAAGGAGAGTTTGAGGGTTTGCTACAAAATCTAGTAAAAAAGGGTTACTCCCGAGCTAGAATTGATAAAGATATCTATAACCTAGAAGAACCGCTAACTCTAATTAAAACCAATAAACACAGTATTGACGTGGTGATTGATCGCTTTGTTTTAGATAAAAAACAATTGAATGATGAGCAAGAACAGCGCTCGCTTCGCTCGCGCCTCAATCAATCCATCGAAGATGCTTTACACCTCAGTAATGGTCTAGTTATCGTGGCGTGGGTTGATGATCCTGGTTTTGATTTTCCAGAGAAGCCCAAAAAGTTTAGTGAGCAATTGTTCAGCGAAAATTTGGCCTGTACCGACTGTGGTATTTCTTTGGATGAGTTAGAACCTCGTTTGTTTTCGTTTAATGCTCCTGAAGGGGCTTGCGCAACCTGTAATGGCATTGGTTCAATTTTAAAAATTAATCCCCAAAAAATTATTGCGCCAGCTTTGACACTGAGCGAAGGAGCGGTCATTCCCTTTGCTCGAATGATGAGTAACGACTCTTGGTTTTCCCGTTTAGTTAAACAAGTAGTAGAGGCAGAGCATTATGATTTCCGACAAACAGCTTGGCAAAACATGGACGCAAATTTTCAACAATTGTTGTTATATGGTAGTGATAAAAAATATGAAGTAGTTGGAGAAAATCGCTTCGGTAAAGTAACTAGTTTTGAAACTGAATTTGAGGGTTTTGTTAATAATCTGGAACGCCGTTATCGTGAAACCAACAGCGACTTTATTCGGCGAGAGATTGGCCAATTCATGCACAAAGAAACTTGTCCAACTTGTCATGGCGATCGGTTAAAAAAAGAAGCCTTGGCGGTGCACGTTGATGGAAAAAACATTGCTGAAGTTACTCAACTAACTATCGCACAATCATTAACTTGGATCGATTTTTTACAAGATCCTCAAACAACTATTCTCAATCAAAAAGAACAGAATATTGCCCAATCAATCTTAAAAGAAATTCATAGTCGGTTGCATTTTTTGAATGCTGTCGGTCTCAATTATTTAACCATTTCTCGTGAAGCGGGTAGTCTGGCTGGTGGAGAAGCGCAACGAATTCGCTTGGCTTCTCAAATTGGCACTGGCTTAACTGGTGTGCTTTATATTTTGGACGAGCCAACCATTGGTTTACATCAACGAGACAATCACCAGCTGATTAAAACTCTCCAGGAACTGCGAGATAAGGGCAACACTGTTATTGTGGTTGAACATGATCGCGATATTATGCAAGCCGCTGACTTCATTGTTGATTTTGGACCGCTGGCTGGTCAGGAAGGGGGCAAAATCGTTTTTACGGGCAGTTATCAAGAACTACTTCAACAAAACACTCTTACTGCTCAATATTTGTCTCGAAAAAAACAAGTTACCCGTCAAGAAAAAAAGGCGCAACGACAACTGATAGATCCCAACGAGACGGTGGCCAATGTTTTTCAGCGCTCCAAGATTTCCTTTCGAGGGGCCAAACACCACAATTTAAAAGCAATTGATGTAGATTTTCCGCTCAATACTTTAACCTGTATTACCGGTGTTTCTGGCTCAGGCAAATCAACTCTTTTGGACAACGTGTTGCATAACCACTTAGCTAAATATTTGGGTAAGAGCTTTGACGGCAAGCTAGCCAAAATTGAACAATTAATTGTTCCAGAACAAGTTAAACGCTTGAGTTTAATTGATCAAAGTCCAATTGGTAAAACCCCACGCTCAAATCCCGCCACCTACACTAAAACCTTTGATCTTATTCGGCAAGTTTTCGCTAATACTAGAGATGCACAAATTCGCGCCTACAAAACCGGCCGTTTCAGTTTCAATGTCAAAGGCGGACGTTGTGAAACTTGTCAAGGAGAGGGCCAAATTAAAATTGAAATGCAATTTTTGCCTGACGTTTATGTCGAGTGTGATGTCTGTCATGGCAAACGTTACAACAAAGAGACGTTAGAAGTTTACTATCAAGAGAAAAATATCGCAGAGGTCTTAGATCTAACAATTGATGAGGCTTATGATTTCTTTAAGCATCAATCTTTAATTCGTCATAAATTAGCAACTTTACAAGCTGTCGGTTTGGGCTATTTAAAACTTGGGCAAAGTGCTCCCACTTTAAGTGGGGGCGAAGCGCAACGGGTTAAACTCGCTAAAGAATTGAGTATCAAAAGTCATGATCATACGGTTTATTTGTTAGACGAACCGACAACAGGCCTGCATTTTGCCGACATTCAAAAGTTACTTAATGTCTTGCACAAATTAGTTAAACAAGATAATACAGTGATCGTGATTGAACACAATTTAGACGTAATTAAGAACGCCGATTGGATTATCGACTTGGGTCCTGGGGGTGGAGAAGCAGGTGGGCAGGTAGTGGCCACTGGCACTCCCGAAAGCTTAAGCCAAAACCCCAATTCCTTAACTGGAAAATACTTAAAAGCCGAATTGGCTGAAAGTTAGCTTTTCCGCTACAATTGAAGTGATGTTAATGGTGAGATTTCAAGTCAAATTTTTTGCGAAAAAGAATTTTTTATTAAAAATTTTTTCTTTGCTCTTCATTTTGATCAGTCTTTTTTCTGCAACAACACCCGTCATTGCTGAAGAAGAAGCAAAAAAATTTAGCATCAATTTGGAAAGTAATTATCAAGTTAATGCCAATGGCAAAACTTTAGTTACGCAAAAATTCACTATTCGCAATCTTAGTCCGGAGTATTTTATTAATCGTTATGGCATTATTGTTAGTTCTACCAATTTGGAAAATATCAAAGCAACAGATAACGGCACAACTCTAGAACCCCAAGTCACAAAACTGACTGGTCAAACTAGCATTGGGGTCACTTTCGAAGAAGAAATTCTAGGGGAAGGTAAAACTAGAGAATTAATCATTAGCTATTTAGATGGTGATATTGCCAATATTAGTGGCAAAATTTTGGAAGTTAATATTCCTGCTTTAGCCGACATTGAACAATACGAACAGTATCAGTTAAATTTATTAATCCCAAGTATCTTTGGTCCAGTAAGTCGCATTAGTCCTAGTAATTTTACGGTCATAAAAGCTGGTGATTTTGATAATTTTCATTACGACAATCTGGACGGTCAGGCAGTGAGTGCCATTTTTGGCGACAGACAAATTTTTGATTTAAAACTAAGTTACTACTTAAACAACCCCAATAATCAAAATGCCTTAAGTCAAATTACTCTCCCGCCAGAAACCCCCAATCAACAAGTTCATTATCATCTACTTGATCCATTGCCCGAGTCAATTAAAGTTGATGCTGACGGCAATTTTATTGCTACATATGAGGTGCCGGCTAATAATTCAGTCAAAGTTGAACTTTTAGCTCAAGTACTGCTTACCCTGCAAGCTGATCCCCATATTCAAACCCCACCTGCTCTGCCAGCTCACTTACTTCCTCAAAAATATTGGGAAACCGATAACCCACAATTACAAGAAGCCGCTAGTGGATTAACTAGTGTTAGTGACATTAATCAATTTGTGGTTGATACGCTAGACTATACTGAAAAAAGTTTAGATGGGGAATTTTATCGTTTGGGAGCGGCCAATAGTTTTTTGCCAGAAAATAGAAACTTGGCCACCTGTCAAGAGTTTACCGATTTATTCGTTACTTTAGCCCGTATCAAACAAATTCCAGCAAAAAGAATTGTGGGCTATGCTTACAGTAATAACGAGGAACTACGACCAATTAGTGTGGTTGGCGATGTGTTGCATGCTTGGCCAGCATTTTATAATCAAGTAACTAACAGTTGGCAGGAAATTGATCCGACCTGGCAAGAAACTACTGGTGGTATCGATTATTTTTCAAAATTTGATCTTAACCACATCACTTTCGCCATCAATGGTGTTTCCAGTGTGTTGCCTTATCCAGCCGGTTCTTATCAAACCGATCTCCAAGCCCAAGAAAAAAAGATTTTTGTGGAATTCAGCCAAAACGAATTTCCTGACATTGAACCAGAAATTAATTTGCAGTTAAAAGAAAAGCAACTGTTCAATTTGGCCATCCCCGGAAAATATTCATTAATAATCAGCAATAAAACTGGTCAGACTTGGTATTTTACCAAGCTGAGTCTTGAGGGGGAAACAGTTGATCTTATTCCAGAAGCTGACTGGCCGCTACTCATTGCTCCCTTCCAAGAATTGATTATTCCCTTGAGCGTTTATAATAGGGATGGTTTAATTGGTCAGCAAACACAGATTAATGCTGAAATTCAATTAAGCGAAGGAGAAAATTTTAACTATGAATTCACAGTCAGAGGCCTGGGCGAAATCGGCATCAGCAACCCCCAAAGAATCCTTTTTGTGGTCGGAGGATTTATCCTCCTTACCCTCACAGCCGGGAGTTTATTCCTTCTTGGACGAACACTCACAGGTGCTTTACGTCGGCAAGGCCAAAAATCTGAAAAAAAGAATCAAGAGTTACACTCACTATCAGCAGCTCTCAGCGAAGATCAAACAATTAGTCAAGAGAGCCAAGATCGTACGAGTCAAAGTCCTCAAAAGCGAACTTCAAGCCCTACTGATTGAGGCTGAATTAATTAGAGCCCATCAACCCTTTTATAATAGCCTGCTTAAAGATGATAAATCCAAGTTGTATCTTCTTTTCACCAAAGAAGATTACCCCAGAGTTTTACGACTCAGAAAAACTGATCTAAAAAAACAACGCTATCAGCAAGCACTTGCTGTTCTTGGTCCTTTTGCTAGCAGTTATAAAGTCGATGAATTATTAAAGATTGTTAGACCAATCTTTCCTTGGTGTAATAAGCAAAATAAAAGTAATCACCAAGCATGTCTCTACTACCATTTGGAACTCTGCCCAGGAGCTTGCTGTAACAAAATTAGCCCACAAGCTTATCAAGAAAACATTAAACAACTGATTAAATTACTTCGAGGTAAAAATCAGGCACTAGTCAAAGAGCTAACTCATAAAATGCAAGAACTTGCCCAGACCGAGCAATTTGAAGAAGCCCAAAAAATCAAAAACAAAATTGAGCTGATTAAAGAAGTCACTGAGGAACAATATCAACTCCAACCAGAATTAATTTTGCCAGATTTGACCAGAAAAAAACAAGAGGAAGCCCTGATTAACTTACGCCACATCATGCATGAACGAGGCTTGGTCGATTTAAAATACCGTTTTCAACGTATTGAAGCTTACGATGTGAGCAATACTCAAGGAAATCAGGCAACAGTCTCAATGGTCTGCTTTATTGATGGTTATCCAGAGCCAAGCGAATATAAATTCTTTAAAATTCGTCAATTAAATCAACCCAATGACTATGCCATGTTGCAAGAAGCCATTGCGCGCAGACAACGACATCCAGAGTGGGGTAGACCAGACTTAATTGTGATTGATGGCGGCAAAGGACAATTGCGGAGTGTTAATCGGGTCTGGCGACAAAGTCAATTTTTTAATTGTCCAGTAATCTCAATAGTAAAAAATCCAGATCGTTTGGTCTTAATTACCCCAAAACTTGACTCAACCAATCAAGAATCATGGCAAACCCACATCATTCACTTAGCAAAAAACCATCCAACCTTACAGCTAATTAGTCAATTGCGCGATGAGGCTCATCGCTTTGCTAAAAAACAACATACTAGACTAAGAGAACAAAATCTTTTACAATAGCAGAGACTGGATTGAACTATAAGGCCATTTATGAAATTACTTAAACCAATTATTGTCTTGATTGTCACTATTGCTATCTTAGCCTGGGCATTACCCAATGTTGGCTACAGCGATTATCTAACCCTAATTTTGGCTGGAGTAGTGATGACATTATTGGAAAAAACTATTAAACCGATTTTGAAATTTTTATTTTTACCAATTAATATTGTTACTCTAGGCTTCTTTTCTATTATCATTAACGTCTTTATCTTGTGGTTAGTTACCTATTTTGTTCCAGGCTTCAACATCGAACCAATGATTATTTTTGGTCTTCCTTTAAACCAATTTTTTACTCTCCTTTTTGTTTCAGCCTTAATTGGCTTTTGTCAAAGAATCATCAACTTTATTTTATAAAATAATATATTAAGGCCTTATGTATTTTAAAAAAATTCTAGTTAGTTTTTTGCTATTATTCAGCCTTTATTTAATAAAAAACCAGTTTTTACCGAATGGAAACCCCATTGGTTTAACCAACGTCAGGGCGCAAACCGCTAATCCTGTTCGATTTGAAGGTACCGATTTAGAAAGCTTAGAGGCTATCGAGGAATCGACCCCTGCGGCTGCAGCAACTGACAGTACCAGTTTGGCCTCACCATCTGCCGAAATTGTGGAAAAGATCCAACAAAAAGCTGATGAGGATATTACTGAGACTACTGGTCGTCAAAAAAGTGTTTTGGCAGCTTATCTCGATGAACATCCCATTGGACCACTAAATCCTACAAATTTCTTACAAAAGGCTATTCGTCAAGCTATTGCTCAAGGTTTACCAGCCAGTTTAGTAGTGATTATCTTAATTTTTCCAGTGATTGCTTCATTGGTTGCCTTTGCTAGACATGTGGTTGGTTTTAAAGGTTTTGGTATTTATATTCCAGCTGTTTTATCAGTCGCTTTTGTTTCAACCGGCTTAGTCACTGGTATTATTTTATTTATTGCAGTCCTACTCTCTGCCATGTTGGCAAGATATCTCGTACAATTTTTGAAAATGCCACTTTTGCCAAAAACCGCCATGCTTTTGTTAATTGTGTCAATTGCTATGCTGCTGTTATTAACCGTTGGTTCGTTCTTCAAAATTGACCTGGTACTGAATGTTAGTATTTTCCCACTATTAATTATCATCTTGTTGACGGAAAATTTTATGACTAGCCAAATGTTTGCTAGTCGTGGTGAAGCTTTAAATGTGACTTTTGAGACATTAATTTTGGCAGTGGTGGGAACACTGCTGATTGATAATGAAGCGATTCAAAGGTTTGTCATCTTAAAGCCTGAATTAACCATTCTTTTGGTAGTGGTGATTAATTTTGCCATTGCTCACTACACTGGTTTGCGCATTCTTGAATATTTCCGCTTCAAGGATTTGCTAAGAAATAAAAGTAAATCAGCGAAATATAAAAAAATTATCAATGATAATTCTCCAGGACTAGAAGAATAAAGGCCGTTTATGCCTAACAAAGCCAATCCTAAGGATATCCTCGGCATCAATGCGCGCAATAGTCTCTATGTTAGTCGGAATTCGCGCAAAGCCAAGGCGATTGCCCATTCCAAGTATGCTACGAAAATTTTATTAAATGAAAATAATATTCCCTGCGCCGAAATCTACGGTATTTTGGGCACTGATGAAGATGTCAACGATTTTGCGTGGCAAAAACTTGAGGGAAATTTTGTTATCAAACCAACCAACGGACACGCGGGCACTGGTGTCATTGCCTTTAGAAACAAAATTAATGATGAACATTGGCTTGATGTACTGGGAGAAAAATGGAGTGTTGACGATATTAAACTGCATTGCCGAGACATTCTGGCAGGTCAATATAGTATTCATGGCTCGAACCATAATGTCATTATTGAAGAACGCATTCCTATTCACCCCAAACTACTTAAATATTCTTACAAAGGGACGCCAGATGTCAGAGTCATTGTTTTTAATCGGGTACCAGTCATGGCCGAGTTACGTCTCCCCACCGAAGAATCTGGCGGTAGAGCGAATGTCAGTCAGGGAGCAATTGCTGTCGGGATCGATATTGCTACGGGCATCACTACTCATGCTATTGCTCATAAAAAGCAGAAAATTCATTATTTACCAGGAACTAAGAAAAAATTAAATGGCATTGTCATTCCTAACTGGCAAAAAGTGCTTTTGACAGCGGTTCGAGCTAGTGAGATAGCCGATTTAACTTACTCTGGAATCGACATTTTCTTACATAAAATTAAAGGCCCCATGGTGGTCGAGTTGAACGCGGCACCTGGTTTGTATATTCAGACTGCCAATCAAGCTGGGTTGCGGCGCCGATTAGAAAGAGTGGAGGGTTTAAATGTGGTTAATCCTGAACATGGAGTAAAAATTGCCCAAGCGCTATTCGCTAGTGATTTTTCTGGACGAATCAAAGTAAAAAGTGAAATTAGTAATATTAGTTTATATGAAGAAATTTTACTTTTTGGGGATGAAAAACAAAAAATCTCAACCACGGCCTTTATCAACACTGGTCGCT
>JAGOOB010000049.1 GCA_017992725.1 Candidatus Woesebacteria bacterium
AAAATCAATTTCTGGTTCTTCATAAGGATGAACCTTTAAAATTGCTTTTTTTACGCTTGAAGCCTTGGCTTCAGGACAAATCATTTCAATTCTAACTTCAGGCTCATGAGAGTAAACTCCCACCTTTCCAATAGTAGGATTCGATCCCTCTTCAGATTTCCAATTGCCAATTCCTTTCGTGATAAAACCGCAACCAGTGTAATTACCTATAACGCCAGCTCCCGCATTGGTCGCTGCAGTCATAATCTTTTTGATTAATTCTTTTTTATCGGGGACAAACACAAAAAGTTTTAGCATAAATAATATCCTATTACTAATAGTAACACGTTGTTATAATAAAGACATGATGATGCCAAAGAACAGAAAAATAGTTGTTTTTCTCATTGTTCTTTTGATTGTTAGTTTGGTAATCTGGAAATATCAACAAAAAAGTGCAGTTGAACAAATCAGTTCTTTTGAGGAGTGTGCTCGGGCAGGTTATCCAGTTCTTGAGAGCTATCCTGAGCAATGTCGTACTCCAAATGGGGAAAGTTTCACTAGGCAGATTCCCAATCAACAAAATCTTCAACAAGAGACAATTGAGGAGATTGGATTAAGTTTTCAATATCCCACAGATTTACTATATCGCAAAGAAATAGCAGATAACGATGGTAATATTCGTACTGTAGGTTTTTTCTTAACCAAAGGTTCTGAACAAAATCCTGAATACCAAATGTATGGTCTATACGAAAATTATAGAAATGCAACTAAAGATGATCTAGAACGAGCCAAAACTGAAATGGATCCGACTACTATCAAAGAAGTAAATGTTGGTGGCTACAAAGGAATAGAGGGATTAATTACTGGACCTAAAACTCGTCATATTACTATTATCTTGAAAGATGATAAACTTTTTTCTATTTCAACCTTACCACCAACTGAAGATAATAAAAGTATTACTGAGCAAATTCTTTCTACTTTTCAGTTTAATTAAGCTAGAACCTTAAAACTAGACTCGCCCTTCAGAGGATTATTTGACTTGTTTTAAACTACCACCCCATCAAGGGTTCTTTTATTCTCCATATATTTGCTTAAAAGTATCAGCTGGTTTTATCTGGCTATTGGCCCTAATCCCACCGCCCGATTTATCCCAAATTTCTTTACCTGATTCCCAACTCGCTCCCACACCTTCAATGTAGGATTTGTAGGCTTCCTCATTATAAAATGCCATTTTGACACTGCCTAGATTGCCATTGTCATATTTAACTAAATCATAATAAATGTAAATAATATATCCATTATCATCAGTTGTTTTAACATCAGGTTCTCCTAAATTTTTAGTAACATTGGAAATATTATCTAATAAACCTTTATCATCCAGTTCGTTATACTCACTTATAGGCATAGCTTCTGGGTTGGATTGAGAACCTTCCTTGGTTGAACTTGTTTTTTTAGCCAAATAACCAGCCGGAGCAATTCCTCCCATATATTTTTGCCCAGGTTGGATCACTTCGTCACCTATCACTATTTTAGTTAACAACAGACCATTTTCACTCACTTTGAATTCATAATAATCTGTGGACTTATCTTCAGCATACAACTTAATTCTATCTCCTGCTTGTTCCCATTTTTTAAACGAACCGCCATTAACACTGCCATCTTTATTCAAAATAAAATCAAAATCTAGGCTGCGCTTTTCATTATCTCCACCCGACATACTACTGAGTGTGCCTTCCCAACCTGAGCCGGCAATGTTGGTGGCATCTTGTTCGTTATTGTTTTCAGTAGTCAGATTTTCCTCTTCTTCGACCGCTAAATTTTCAGCAACATTCTCAGCATTGACAATGATTTCTTCAAATGACTCTTGGCTTTTTGGCGCCTGATTGTCTTTTCTCCATTCAACTAATTCTTCCTCAGTTAAGGCAGAAGTTGCTGATTTTAATTCTCCTGCTTCATTTACTTTAATACTGATTCCTAGCACTTTTTCATCTTGAATTACCGATCTTAATTGATCAGCTCCAAAACTAAGAACCGATAATTTATCAATTCCTTTACTCAAATTTCCTGGAATATTACTAATTGTTAAAATCGCTGCTGTTGGTTCAGTTACGGTTCTAATACTACTAACCATTTCTGACACTTTGTTTTTATCTCCTAGGGCAATTTTTGCTTCGTCGTCTGTTACTTCCAAAACCAAATCTGCTCCTACCACGACTGTGGTTGTGGTGGCTAAAGCTCCCGAAGCTACCACAGCCGAAGTCCCACCTGTTAAAACCACCCCGCCTACATAACCGGTTATCTTGCAGCCATTTTTAATTCTCAGCGAATTTTGTTCACATTTTTCAAAGACATCGCCCTCTTCTCCAAAAGCTTCTCTAGAAATCTCATCTTGGCTTTGGTTAAGAATTAATTGAGCATGTTTAGCATCTACCCCTAGAAAGTTGGCTAAAGTCGCTATCTTTTTCCCAACTGGAGCCCCATCAACAATTTCACTTATTTCATGTTTATCATAGGCAAATACTGGGGTAATAATGTTAAAACCCACATTTTCTTCTGACATTTTACTAGCCATTTTTTCCAATTCATCAACCCTTTTTTCAAAATCTTCCCAGCTTCCAATCACCGAATCCATTTCTTTATTCCAAGCATCATAGTTAGCAAATTCTTCAGCTTTTTCCAAAACATTTTCTGTTTTATATCTTAAATTTAAATATTCCCTTGATAAAGCATATGTTTCTTGTAAAACTATTTCTTCACTACTTAATTGGTTTTGCTGCTCTTTGCCAAATAAAAACCAAGCTCCGCCAAGTAATAAAATAATTCCTAAAAAAACTACTAGTGTTTTTTTCATATGTAGACTTATGTAGACTCAATAAAATAAATAATTTGAAAACCAACACAATTATAAATCATTTTTAACACAATTATCAGCCATTGTTGCAAGCCCTAATAAGCAATTGAATAATATTAGACTGGTCTATCAGAACTTTTAGATTGTGGCGAAATAGATGGTATTTGGAATTACGATAGCAGTGATTATTTATTTATGTCTGAATTTAGATTTAATAAAACAGCCAAAGCTGTATCAATTATGTTTAAAGATCAAAGCGTCATAAATGTTTAACCCAATCGCTTTGGTTTTATTTCTATTTCTGGTATTGAGGAAAAGGAAATTACACTAGCCAAACAAACAGATAATTGTCAAATAGTCTTTTTTCACGAAATTGATTAGTCTAACTCTTTTACTTTCAGAATATTTTTTTTAAATTTTTAATTTTTGCTATAATATGCTGTTTTAAATCAAGATAGTCTTTGAAATGCTCAAAGAATTATCTTGATTTAATAGTTCTTTAAAAACTACAAACAACTTTTAGTTTTGTGACGTTTTTTAAATCTAAATAGATTGGATTTAATGAGCGTCACAAAACAAATCTTTTTTCATGGAGGTTGTAATGGGTACTGTATCTTGTAGAAACTGTAACGGATCGGGTCGTTTTTACGACCGAAAGTCTGGAAAGACTTTTGACTGTCGTGCCTGTGGAGGTTCGGGTATCAATCGTAATCTTTGGTCAACTAATTGTGAAAGATGTAGAAAGGAGATTGTATATAAAGCAAATACTGATCGACCGCGCTTTTGTAAAGAATGCAGCAATATCGAACTAAGTAAGAAATGTGCACAAATGGGTTGCAACAATATCATCCGTTATAAAATAGGATGGAACAATGTTTCTAATTACTGTGGATCATGTCGTAATAAAAGAGATAAGGGTTATAAGGCATCAATTTGTCAAGGAACTTTTTGCAACAATTTAGTTTGGTCTCCACCTGGTAAAAGCTTTTCATTTTGTTTTGAATGCAATGAAAAGAAGAAAAAAGCTGATGCTGCAAAATGGAAAGAAAAACCTTGTGCTGGTGGCTGTGGCAATATAATTAAATATCACGCCGATTGGGATCATCCACCAAATTTTTGCAAAACTTGTAAAGAAAGACGGCAGAAACGTGGTCACGAACCCAATCAATCAGAAAATCCGAGATTTAATGCAGCATGCGGTGAAAGGGGAGCAAAATTAAGCCCACAAGAAAAAAAAGATTCTCAAATTACTTTCATAGTATTCCTGATCGTCAAAAAATGAAGTTTGAAGAAATTGTAAAATTAGCAGAAGAGTGGAAAAATAACAATGGAGCTGGTTTTAGAAGAAGCGATAAAAGTTAGTTTGTAGTTTCCTTGTGAGCGTCATCGTTATGGTGGCGCTAACAAACTTTAATTTATTATTTTACTAATATAAAACTTGTTTTTTTCAGATTTTAACAACTCTCCATTTC
>JAGOOB010000050.1 GCA_017992725.1 Candidatus Woesebacteria bacterium
AATATCACCTATATGATAAGCAGTACGCTCATTTCTGGGAGGTATTGAGTTCGATGGAATTAATTAAATCATTTCGAGCAGAAGAATTTGAGAAACGCCAATTAAAAGATTTTTTCCAAAAAGTTATTAACCTCCGCCAAGAAATGGAAAAAAATACCAATCGTTCGGCCATTGGTGACATTATTTTAGAATCACTAAGTTGGGCGATGTATGCATATATTGTTTATATTACTTGGCAGGGGCAGATTACTATCGGTACTTTAATTTTATTAGTTGGCTTAATTCAAATGATTCGTCAACCCTTGTGGCAAATTAACTGGATTTTTTGGGAAGTCAAGCGAGCTCAAATTGGAGCTCGAGATTTTTTTAAAATTATGAACGTAAAACCAGAAGTCATTGATCCAGTTAAGCCAGTAGCTATTAATAATTTGCAGGGAAAAATTGTTTTTGATAATGTGTCGTTTGCTTATTCCAAAAATATGTATCGGTATTTTGATAAAAATGATGAAGATGAAGACGAATTAAAAAGCCTAGTGAAAGAACAGTCACACCACAATCCCAAAAGATTAAAAGTTCTTGATCATGTATCTTTTACTATTGAACCTGGTCAAATGACCGCTTTTGTTGGTCCATCTGGGGCTGGTAAGAGTACTATCGCCAGTTTATTAATGCGTTTTTTTGATCCTGACGAGGGAACAATTTATTTAGACGGAATTGATATTAAAAAATTTCGTCAACAAGACTTGCGAGCACAAATGGGCTTAGTTAGTCAAAGCGCCTATCTGTTTGCTAGCTCAATTGAGGAAAATTTGCGCTATGCCAAACCTGATGCTACGGAAGAGGAAATGTGGCGAGCTTGTAAAATTGCTCGAGCTGATGAATTTATTGAGAAATTAGATAAAGGTTTAAAGACTACTATTGGTGAGCGAGGGGTAAAACTCTCTGGTGGACAGCGCCAACGCTTATCGCTAGCGAGAACTATTTTACGTGATCCAAAAATTATAATTTTGGATGAAGCGACTAGTTCGCTGGATTCAGAATCAGAAATGTATATTCAACAAGCTTTAACCGAGGTATTGAAGGGTCGTACCTCAATTATCATTGCTCACCGCCTATCCACAGTTCAGCGCTCAGACAAAATTATTGTGATTAAAAATCAACATTTATTAGAACAAGGCACCCACGAACAATTATTAGCAAAAGACGGTTTATATGCGAGCTTGTTTAAGATTCAGTCAGGTGATGTAGCGAAACTTAAAGAATGGGATTTGGTTAGATAATTTTTCAGCTACTGGTGGTGTTTATAAGAATGGTATATCTATCAATTGTTTCACGGATTAATATAAGAATTTTTGTTGATTTATTATTTTGCTAAATAATGATAAAGTTTTAGTCTATAAAGCTAATGATTAAATAATATAAATTAGGGAAAAATTATGAACAAAAAACTTAGTAGCTTAAATAAAATTATTATTTTGATCAGTGTGGCAATTTTTGCTTGGTTAGCAATTGATCTGTTTGTGCTCAATGGTCGACAATTAAATCAACCAAAAAATGATAATGCAGGTCAAGAAACCAGCGAAGTGCTAGCCGAAAGTGGAGAACCAGTAGATAATGATATTTTTTATTGGGGAGATGGATGTCCTCATTGCCAAGATGTAAAAGATTGGATGGCAGAAAACAATTTTGAAGAAAAAGTTAAGATTGTTAGTAAAGAGGTTTACAACAATCAAGCTAATTCTGAAGAATTAACAGCGCGAGCTGAAAGTTGTGGTTTAGATACTCAACGCATTGGTGTCCCTTTTCTTTACACCACAGATGGCAATTGTTTAATAGGTACCCCTAACATTATTGAATATTTTTCAGCAAAAATTGCTGAATAATTGCCAATTAGATTAGCTTAATTTTTTTGTTAGATTAACTTAATTTTTTGAGGATTTTGTAGTATATTACGATCAGGTTAATGAAAGGACTTTATGCCTCGTCAAGATTTTTTTAAAATTTTGCAAAAAGAAGTGGCTAGAATTGATGCCGCTAGCGTGACTAAGAGGAAAGAGCATTTAATTGCTGGTTTTACCCAAGAAGCTTCCCCCAAAGCCATAATCGATGGTAAACCTTATCGGATTTTTAATTCCAATGATTATTTAGGTTTGCGCCACCATCGAAAATTAAAAAAAGCCGAACACCAAATGACCGAACTTTGTGGTACTGGTCCTGGTGCAGTGCGTTTTATTTCTGGATCCTTTCAAGTGCATCGTGATTTAGAAAAAGCGCTAGCCAATTTTCATGGGCGAGATGATGCAATGGTTTTTTCTAGCGCCTTTGCTACTAATTTGGCAGTTCTATTTAGTTTAATCAAAGGTCAAAGCAAGGATTCTGTGTTGCAAAGTGAAGCCTTGGTTATTTCCGATGAACTCAATCATCGCAGCATTATTGATGGTATTCGTGTAGCCAATTTACCTAGTAATCAGAAAGCGATTTTTAAACACTTGGATTCTCAATCATTGGAAGAAATTTTGCAGAAAAATGTGAAGAAATTTAAGCGTGTTTTAGTAGTTACCGATGGGGCCTTTTCAATGTTAGGCGAATATCAAGATTTGAAAAAATTACGCCGTGTCATTAATCACTATGACAAACTCTATCCCGAGGGGGTTTTGTTGGTGGTTGACGATTGTCACGGTGTAGCTGCTTTTGGTAAAACTGGTCGAGGAACAGAAGAAGTTTCTGGTGCTAAAGCCGATGTTCTCATCGGTACTTTGGGAAAAGGTTTAGGTGCAGATGGTGGTTATGTAGTAGCTAAACAAGTTGTCATTGATTATCTTCGAGAATCTGCTGCTACATATATTTATTCGAATCCTATTTCTCCAGGAACGGCTGCTGCAGCATTGGCAGCAGTCCAATTACTTGACTCTTCAACCGGAGCCAAATTGTTGGAGAAGTTAGCTGATAATTTAG
Organism: Candidatus Woesebacteria bacterium; assembly: GCA_017992725.1. GTDB lineage: Bacteria > Patescibacteriota > Microgenomatia > UBA1400 > PJMF01 > JAAZKO01. The sequence continues at coordinate 2,956 of JAGOOB010000050.1, forward strand.
CTTTTATTAAAAAAGAATTATCAGCTTTGGGTTTCCAGTTTGCGGCTGAATCAATTCATCCAATTCAAGCTATTTTAATTGGTGATACAGCTAAAACCAAAGCCTTGACTGAAAAAATGTTTGAGCGTGGTTTTATTGTCACCAACATCAATTATCCAGTAGTGCCTAAAGGTAAAGACGAAATTCGTGTCCAAATTAGTGCCAGTCATAATAAAACTGATCTAAAAGCCTTTTTGCAAAACATTAAAGAAGTTGGTGAAGAATTGGCAATAATTTAGTGATAGTTTAATTAGGTTACAATAAAAAATAATTTTTTTAGTTGATAGGCTAACTTTATTTGGTGGTTGCCAGTTCTAATAAACGATAACCCCGCATTAAAAGTTGCTGAATTTTGTTGCGTAAAATGATACTATGGTTTCTGACTAATTCTTGATTGTTAAGTTCTCCCGTGAAATAAATTGGTGCACCATAGGTGATTAAATAAGCCCCTCGTCGGTACCAATAAAATTGGTTTTCTTGATTTTTAATTTTAATAGTGAATTTTTTAATTTTTTGTGGATCAACACAAATGCCAATCGGAATAATGGGTGCGCCAGTAGCTAAAGCCATTCTTACCGCCCCAGTTTTTAACTTTTCTACCTGTTGACTATTTTTACTAACCATTCCTTCAGGAAAAATTAAAATTGAGCGATTTTTTGTAAGTAAAGTGATGGCTTGATTGAGGGCAATTAAACCTGAATTTCGGCCAACAGCTACATGACCAGCCCAAGCGATTAATTTGTTCAGGCCAAAAATTTTAAACACATCTTCGGTCAAGAGAGCATGAACCGGTTCTTTGATACTGCTCATGATATAAAGAGGATCAAGGGTGCTCGGGTGATTAACCGCAAAAATTTTTGCTCCCAAGGGAAATTGTTTTTTTGATTTAATTTGTTTTTTTAAATCAATTTTGGTGTAAAGACGAGCGATTGACCGTCCCACAAAATATAAAAAGTTTTCTAAATAATAGTGTTTTTTCATTTTTTTAAGCAGCTCATTAAGTCACATTTAGATTAGAAAAGCAAGCAATGAGCAAAAAGTCAGGTTTATCGCTCTTAATTATCTGAGTTAAGGGAATCTTGAATAAAATTTTGCAACTGGGTCCAGTTGTTAGGTCCAGCCTTAGGAATGAGAACAAAGCCATTAGAACTACTACTACTATTCAACACATTTTCCGTACTGAGATTGATATTTTTAATCGTAAAATCATTGGCATTAAGTAATAAT
>JAGOOB010000051.1:0-2623 GCA_017992725.1 Candidatus Woesebacteria bacterium
TTCAGTTAAACTGGCAAAACCACCAATATGATCATCATCATAATGGGTTAAGACTAATACATCAATCTTTTTATCGAGAAAAGGCAAATGCCGATTGAGACAACTCAGCACGGCTTCGTCTGGACCGGTGTCAATTAGCAGCTGAAACTGACCTTGTTGAAGCAAGATGGCATCACCCTGGCCAACATCACAAACTATTAATTCGACTGATTTATCAGGGAATTTACTCAATAACTCCCACAAGAAATAGACTAATAAAAGTGCCAACACTCCCCTTTTCATTGAACTTTTAGGCTCGCAGCCACTTCGCTAATATCCTATATTTGTTTTTTCGATTAGTATGTTTTTGCTGGCGGTAAATCCAAAAGACCAACAGTAACTGAATAGCGATTAAGGATGTAATTATCAAGCTTTTATTAGTATCAATTACTATCGATTTAGCCGGCAAAGTTTCCAGATATGCCAAAATATTAAAAAATATATTGTTAGCAAAGTATATCATTCTCGTAACAAAATCGGCCAAAAAATGAAGATGCAGGAGCTGACTAGCAATAAAAATAAAATAGCCAACGGTTAGCCACTCGACTAAAGGCGCAATAACAATATTGGCTGGTATAGCAATCAAATTTATATTGGCAAAGTAGAAAATCAGCAGCGGCCACATACAAAATTGGACAGTGATACTAAACATAATACTTGATTTAGCAATCTTTTTTTTAATAAATGGCCAATAGAACAAAATAATAAAACTAGCCAGGAAACTCAACTGAAAGGCTAAGGACTGTAAATAAAATGGATTGATAAGTAGGCACAAAATAGCTATAGACAATAATAGATTTAATGGTTTAACGGATAAATTAAGGTAATGATTGGCTAAAATAACTAACAGACAGCTCAAAGCAGCGCGTAAAATTGACGGACTAGAATCAACTAGATTAAAATGCCCATTTATCAATAAAAAATAGGTAATGATTAGCAGAGATTTAGCAAAAAAAACAAGTTTTTGGCCAAAAAAATGCTCAAGAAAAGCGAGTAAAGGCTTAAAAAAAGACAAAATCAAGTAAATATTGGCACTAGAAGCTGCGATTAAATGCAATATCCCTATAACTTTAAAAGAATGATAAATGCTCTCGGGAGCACCAGACAGGTCAGCAAAGACAAAAGCTTTACCCAGAGTAGCTTCTCGAGTGGAAAAATTTTCCTCAAGTATCCAGGCGAGTTTTTCCCGCATAATTAAGGCTTGATTTTGTAAGTCAAAAAACCGATACTTTAACGAAAAAAAACTTGAGTAAATAATGCTTTTAGACGTTGCTAACAATCCTTTTACTAACTGATTGATATTTGACAATCGCCTATTCCAGCTGCTAGCTGATGCATTTTGTATCTCTTTGAAATAGTGCATTTCTTGAGTAAAAACAGAGAAAAAATGAGTGTTTGTTAAGTGAAACTTGACGTCAATTTTGCCCATTTTCGCTATATCTTTGGTTTGTGACTTATTTTCAAAAAATTCTTGTTCACTATTGGTTCTGATCAAGAAAAATGGCCACTTTCGGGTGTTTTTTATTATTGTAAAATTTTGCTGTATTATTAATATCAAAATCAATATCAAAAACGTTCTTTTTATTTGATTAATTTTCTTATAAGTCATACACCCTCATGATCCAAAATGTTATAGTTCTTCGCTGTTGAGCGTTTATTTTTGCATAAATATGTTTTTCTCAAAAAAGTTGCTGTTTTTTAGCAATCGTTGCTATTCTCTGCTTAGACTTTTTGCGCTTATTTTTGTTGGCTAGTGTCTTATAACTTTTTTGTTAAATGCTAATTAATTCCTTTATCTCATCGAACAGAGTTTGCGTCAGCACCTCTTTTGTCAACAATTCATTAATGCTGCCATAAGGTCGATTAGCAATAATATCGGAGGCTCTTTTTTCACCTATTCCCGGCAACGCTTCTAAACTTTTGCTATCCGCAGTATTAATCGAAATCAAGGCTTGACTATTTTGATCCAGATTTGGCTGGTTGCTGTTGCCCTCTGCCACTGGTTGCTCTTTAACAGTAGTTATTTGCCACTGTTCTTCCCAACCATAAGGAATATAGATTTTTTCTCCATCTTCTAGCGGACTACTCAGGTTAAAAGTTTTGGCCATAAACACCAATGAAGCTTCTGGATCTAAACCCCCAGCCGCTGCTAATAAATCTGCTCGCCGCTGACCTAGTTCTAGCTCGTAAATACCTGGCTTTTTGACCGCTCCGGCGATTTCTACTTTGATCTGGCCCAACGCCTGCATACCCGCTTCTGGTAAAAGGTTTTCTGGACAACTTGGACAATAACATTCCAAACTCTCGGCTGACGCGCGTAAAGACTCTAGAGCGGGTTTGGCTATGACCAGAGCAATAACTATCAGACTAGCTGGCAAAAAGCGAAAAATCAGCCAAAAAAGACGTTGAGATAAATGTTTTATTTGCATTGACAACATTATCTAAAGCAAAAAAGACAAACAGCTGACAATTAGCAGAATACGGAAAATTCATCTAGGTTGGAGTAATCCCAGACCAAAATCAACCAATTGCTTGGCAAGCACCAGGCTGACTATCGACAAATTCAAGAGGCAAGCACCAGGCT
>JAGOOB010000051.1:2723-4130 GCA_017992725.1 Candidatus Woesebacteria bacterium
AAACAGCTGACAATTAGCAGAATACGGAAAATTCATCTAGGTTGGAGTAATCCCAGACCAAAATCAACCAATTGCTTGGCAAGCACCAGGCTGACTATCGACAAATTCAAGAGGCAAGCACCAGGCTAACTATCGGCAAATTCAAGGGGCGGACACCAGGCTGACTATCGACAAATTCAAGAGGCAAGCACCAGGCTGACTATCTTTCCCGGAACGTAAATTTCTTTCACAATTTGCTGACCAGCTAGCCACTTTTCGAGAGCTGGTAACGCTTTGGCCCTGGCTAAAATCTCCGTTTTATCGTCAAGCAACTCCCGATCAACAATCAATTCCCCCCGGATCTTACCATTGACTTGGACAGCTAGCGTTATCTGCTCACTCTGCGCGAGCGCCGAGTCGTAATCAGGCCAAGTTGTCAAATGAATCGATGGTGCAAACTCCAGGCTCTCCAACGCTTGCCGGCGCGCTCGCGCTTCAGCCAACTCGCACTTAATCTCCCCAAGAGTTTGATCGGCCAAATTTTGCCAAGCATACTTCGCTCGACCATATAATTCCTCACTCATAAACGGAGCTAGTGGTGCCAAAATAGCCAACAGCTTTAATAATTCCTCGGCAGTCAATAATAATTCAGGCTGAGGGGCCGTCCTTCTTGATAAACTAGCTTTTTCCCAGACATTAGTCAGTTCCATAAGACTGGCAATCGCGGTATTAAATTTCAATTTAGGCACATCTTCAGTAACTTTTTTAATAGTTTGGTGTAATTTTTGCACTAAGGCAGAGCGCCTGACCAAAGCTACACCCGCCCCCTCGTTGGCTGGACTTTGCTCAGTTTCGTTTTGATCATTGGTAGCTGCCTCATCCATCACTGGCCATAACTGGGCAATCAACTCGATCTCCTCCACTGCTAAACGATAAAATTTATGCAAAAAGCGAGCCACCCCCGCCACCGCTCGATCGTCCCAAGGCTTATCCGCCTCCAGTGGTCCCATAAACATCTCGTAAATCCGCAAAGTGTCGGCACCATATTGCTCGACTATCTCGTCTGGATTAATCACATTACCTTTACTCTTACTCATTTTGCGACCATCTGGCCCCAAAATCATCCCTTGATGACGCATTTGAGCAAAGGGCTCGCTAATTTTTAAATAGCCTTGATCGCGCAAAAATTTGGTGAAAAAACGGGCGTAAAGCAGGTGTAAAACAATATGCTCTGGACCAATGAGATACAAATCAACTGGTAACCATTGCTCTAAACGCTGAGGATCGGCAAACAGTTGCTGATTGCGACTATCACAGTAGCGCAAAAAATACCAACTGGAGTCAACAAAAGTATCCATCGTGTCATATTCTGGCGTCCAACCTTTACCATACAAGCGTTCCACTCGCTCCTTAAACTCTTGAGAAGAT
>JAGOOB010000052.1 GCA_017992725.1 Candidatus Woesebacteria bacterium
ATACTCCGCCACCTGCTGATTGTCTTCAGCCACTTGCTGAGCCAAAGCATGCTCGGGCGCCAGGACGACAAAAGTCGCCCCAAAATTAGTATCTGGACGACTAGTAAAACAGGTTAACTCGGTAACCAGCTCACCTCCACCAGTTGCCGCCGCATACACTGGATAAGTGATATTAATACCCTCATGCCGACCAATCCAATTCAGCTGTTGTTGTTTGGTTGCTTCCGGCCAATCTAAATCATCAAGACCACTAATTAACTCATCCTGGTAATCCTTAATCTTAAAATACCATTGCTTGAGATCCTTCTGGATGACCTCGTTCTCACAGCGCTCACACAAACCACTCACTACCTGCTCATTAGCCAACACCGTTTGGCAACCTGGGCACCAATTAACTTTGCCCTCCTTCTGATACGCCAAACCCTTGTTATACAACTGCAAAAACAACCATTGCGTCCAGCGGTAGTAATCTGGATGATTGGTGGCTAGTTCGTTACTGAAGTCATAGGAGATCGCCAAGCGCTTGACTTGCCGGCGAAAAGTGTCAATTGCAGTCTTAGTAGTTTGGCTCGGATGAATGCCCGTTTTAATAGCATAATTCTCAGCTGGCAAACCAAAAGCATCCCAACCAACCGGGAAAAATACCCGTCGACCATGCATCCGTTGATACCTGGCCAAGATATCTAGAGCCGTCTTTGATTCAACGTGACCGACGTGCAAACCTGAACCACTGGGGTATGCAAAAGCAAATAAAAGATAGCTTTTTTTAGCCCGTTCACTCGCGGATAAGTCTAAATCAGTATCCTGAAACAAGGCAATGTCTTGCCAATATTTTAGCCACTTTTCTTCAACTAACTGATGATCATAGGAAATTTTTGGCATAAGGCTATTTTAACGCAAAAGCAAGCTTTGAGAAGAGCGCATACAGCATAACAATAGAAAAACCTATAATAGTTGAAAAAATGAGACAAAACTGCCAAGCAATAATTATTAAAAGCAAAGCAAACTAATACCGAAGCAGTAAATCCCAGCCAACGAGTAAAGGACAAAAAACACACCCAAAACCAGCATAGAAAATTAACCAAATTCTGCAAATATAATACGAACTAATATAACAATAGCCCAAAGTCTTTTTCCTGCATTTTTAACGAATTATTCTTGCATGATCTAGTAGCTCGATTATCGCAAAATCGATTTTCGGTAATATAAATATAACTTAATCTATCAAACTGTTTTGGGTCGATTAAAAAACAAAGACACCCAAAATCGCCTTACTTTATAAAAGGTCACCCCAAAAAATAGCAAAAAAAGGATAAAAAAGCGCGTACAGAGCGTTTTTTAGTCTATACAACCAGGCTTAGACTTGACAGAATAAATTGAATAACTACTTAACAAACCCAAAAATCCTATATTTAGAGCAATTTTTGCAGCTTAGAGAGGATACTGAGGGGGCCTTCTACTTGAGGATAATAGTGCTGAATTAAACCACTGTCTTCTGCTAGAAAACTGACAAACCGATTATATATCGAATAGAAATCTATTTTTGATTGATCTTTTAATTTTTTTGTCGGGCCGATTATGTTTATCAGTTCGTCCAGCTCTTTGCTAATTCCAGAGTAAACCTGCAAACTATCACTTAAAGCAATTTTTTGGCCTATAACAATACGCTCATCACCCACTAAACACTCGCCCAATTGATAACCTATCACTGCTTGACGATAGCGTCCATTCAACTCGGCTAACACTAGATCGTTTAATTTTCCTGGATATAAAAATATGCCCCGATTGAGAGCAAAGCAACCTTGTTTAAGTAATAACTGGCGCAAATAGCGGAAATTTTGATCAGTTTTGATCGCCTCCAAAAAGACGATCATTGACCAATCACCATGCCAGTTGCGTCGGGCAATGGAAAGAGCCGGAAATTGCTGTTCTAATTGCTCCTGACCATAATTAGTCAAGCTGTAATAGTGGTCTTCATTAATTAGGTGCTTAAGTAAGTATTGATTTTTTTCTAAATAAAACAATAGAGACTTAAAACCAGCCAAGGACAGGTCCGGCAATAAGAACCGCAACTGGGCAGTACTTAATAGCAAGCGTTGATCTGGTTGAGTCTGGCCAACATCCGTCGTTGGATATAAAAATAATAGAATTTTTCGAGTAGTTTCTTTCATAATTGTAATAAATTCAATAATATAAAGTAGGCTAAAAATCTCAAATTTTGACTTTTCCCCATTTTTTCAAACCCGAAGGTCATTTAGCTGGGTAAAAATTTTCATAAAAAATAAATTTACTCAAGTGATGACCCAGCCAAAAGGCATATTTTTAAATATTACTACACATAATACAGCACTTTTAAGTAAATCCACAACTAGCAATTTTGTGCAAAGTTTGGTGAATAACTAGGGATCAGTATTTCTGCTATGATCATTTTTGATCACTTTTAATTAATTTTGAATATCATGAAAATGAGTGAAACTACTCTGCAATATATATAGTACTTTCCCCTGGTGTGGATATTTATTTAAATCGACAAAAACCCGAATAAAAACTGCTGCTTGCTTCGCCTCAACTAGTTCTCTAGACTAGAAAAAGATTAAAAATACGAAACCAAAAAACTGTCTAATTCATCTGGGTTAGACAAGTAAAATAACAGTAAAAATTAATGCCTGCCAAAATAAAGCAAAACACTAGCCAGCATCAACTAAAAAAGCCAAAAAATGACTCGCTTGTGCAAAACTCGTGGCAAGACACCGAAGACCAAGCTAAAGCTGAGAAAAAATTTTTAGAGCTCCTGCAAAATCGAGACAAAAATAATAGCGAAATCAGCGCTGAACCAGAAAACGCCAACGACAATAGCGCAAAAGAGATCCAAAAACATCTAAACAGCTACCTATTAGCAGTCAAAAATACCGGCTGCTCAGCTGCCACCATTCGCAATTACAAAAGTGATATCAAGCAATTTTTAGATTTTTTAGGTGAAAATAATTTAGAAGCTTTGGGAAGTAAACCCAAACTCTTAGCGTTTGCGAAATACCAGAGGGAGAAAGGTCTCAAAGATAGTTCCATCAAACGCAAAATCGTCAGTATCGGTCAATTCAAAAATTGGCTAAAAGATGAAGGTTTACTTAAATCAGAAATCCCCCTTAGTACTAAACAAGTCAAAAATGCACCAAGTCAGGATCTGCAAGCCATTGATTCCAGAATAGCCCTCGAACAAGAACTAAAAGCCCAACAACTAGTTGCTCAACAGTTATTAGCTCAGCAGACTCAAACCCACGGTGGCGAAGATTCAACAAAACTTGCTCAAGAAACAAAAAAAAGACGAAGCTGGTTTGGCCAAAGCAAGCGAGGTGTTGGACAAGCACAACATCGGCCAAATAAATTAGCACTGATCTTGAATATTATTGCCTTATTATTTTTTATTGGCGGCCTAGGCTATCTAGCCTATCAACAATTCGGTCAAGCGGTCCTGTCACTTGCCTATCCGAGCCTACCTACCAGTCCGAATCGGATTCTCTCTTTTCAGGGACGCTTGACCAACACCGCCCGCACCCCAATTGCTACTCAAACAGATATGGTCTACAAACTCTATGACAATGTTACTGGAGGTAATCTGCTTTGGTCTTCTAATACTTGTACCATTACTCCAGATCAAGATGGCATTTTTAACACCAATCTGGGCGCTGGTGCTGGAGATGGCAGTGATGATGAAGACTGTGGTGCCACTATTGATGACAGCGTTTTCACCGAGAATAGTAATGTCTGGTTAGAGGTGACTGTTGGTAACGCCCCTAGTTCGGAAACCCTCACTCCACGACAACCAATCCGCACTGTGGCCTACGCCATTAATGCTGAAACTGTGCAGGGTATCCGTCCTAGCCTGATCGCTACTCAAAGCACTTTATTAATGCTTAATGATCAAGGTCAATTAGTCCTCGGCACTGATAGCCCAGAGGTGAAAACTGCCACTGGTAGCAGCTTAATGGTTGAGGCCGATTCAATCATGATCCAAACCCAAGCGGGCAGCGATGGCGACATTATTTTGGCTCCAGATGGCATAGGCAATGTGGG
>JAGOOB010000006.1 GCA_017992725.1 Candidatus Woesebacteria bacterium
AAAATTTATCACTTGCGAGCTGTGACCAAAGATGCAGCTGCCAATGTTGGGTTGTCCTTAGATAAAGTGGTGGTGACACCGAAGGCAACCGAAAATGCGCTGGATTTAGTACTCAATAATTTACAATTTACTTTTGGATTTTTGAATTTTAAATAAAATGAAAAAACACAAATTCACCTTAGCCAAAAAAATCTGGAAAATCAGTCTCATTTTTGCCTTTATTTTTGGTTTAGTTTTAATTTGGTTTTTATATAATAAGCAAATGCGAGCTATTGAAAGAAATGTCGAAGTCACTTTTGTCAGCCCACATCAAGCGATAGTGTTTTGGAAAACAGCTAATTCATCTTTGGGTTATGTTAAATCCGGTCAAAAAAAATACTCACGAACAACCAATACTTACCAAACCAGTAGTGAGCCGAGCAAGATTCATACTGTTCTTCTTGAGGAAATTCCAGCTACCGGTCTTTATCTCAGTTTACACAATGAGGATGATAATCCCTTTTATGTACCAGAAATTATGCACATTTCCTATGATCCTTTAGATGCGGAGCTTGAGCCATGAACCAATTATTAAATCATCAAAAAAACGACGAGCAAGAAGTGATTTTAGAAATGAGTGAGGTTCGTAAATCCTTTACCATTGGCAATAATGAAATTGAAATTATCAAAGGAGTGAGTTTTCAGGTAAAAAAAGGTGATTTTATCATTATCTTTGGTCCCTCTGGATGTGGTAAAAGCACGATATTAAATATATTATTAGGATTAGAACCTCCTACTCAAGGTAAGGTAAATTTTTTAAAAAAGGATTTATATAAAATGTCTGATGATGAGCGTGCCCAACTGCGTAAAAAAGAAATCGGCACCGTCTATCAGCAGTCAAACTGGGTGAAGGCACTAACGGTAGTGGAAAATGTGGCTTTTCCTTTGATGTTGCAGGGTATTGATGCGGATAAGCGACTGGAATTGTCTATAGAAGCGCTAAAATTGGTGGAAATGGCTCAGGCTCTCGATCAAGTTCCTACTGAGCTATCCGCTGGTCAGCAACAGCGAGTATCTTTAGCTAGGGCACTGATTACCAAACCTAGTTTATTGGTGGCAGATGAGCCAACAGGTAATTTAGATTCGAAATCAAGTCAAGAAATCATGAACTTGTTCAGAGATTTTAATCGGCAAGGTCACACTGTGGTAATGGTTACTCATGACCTGGAGTACTTAAAGTATGCTTCACGCTCGATGCAAATTGTTGATGGAGAGTTGGTGGCCGAACATCAGGCCAATGCGGAAAGTTTAAGAAAATTGTCCATATCAAAGAGAGGAAACATTGATTCTTCGGTCAATTTGCATGAAATTCATAATTAGATAAAATGTTAAAAAAAATAAAAATTCAACCAGCTCAAATAGCCCAATTTAGCAAAAGTTTTGCTGTTGAGTTTTTAATTTTATTGAAGTTTTTTATACTTTTAGCTACCTTGTCGATTTTTTCTTTAATTGATTTGCTGTTTAGCATTGTGTCAATTATCCCAGGATTGAAAAATTTGAAAAAGAAAAGAAAAAATTCTCTTAGAAAGAAAATTTTAAATGCTATCGACGTAGTTAAAGAGGGAGAAATGACTGGTCGGGACATCATTTTTTTGGCAACTAAGCATTTAAAAGATAAAAAAGCGAGAACTGCAATCACGGTGGGCGGGATGACCATTGGCTTTGGTGCAATTATTTTCTTACTATCATTGGGTTATGGTTTTGAAAGACTAGTTATTTCTCAAGTGACCAGCTTGGGGGAAATGAAGCAAGTTGATCTAAGTATTGGTCAAGCGAGCTCCTTATCATTTAGTGATGAAACGATGCAAAAGATTTTACAAGTGGAGGGGGTTGAAGAAGTTTTACCGATTATTTCTTCTGTGGCTAGGGTAAGTTACCAAAACTCAGTCTCTGATGTTGTAGCTTATGGAGTGACCACACGCTTTTTAACTGAATCAGCTATTCAGCCCAGCAAAGGTGATATTTTTGAAGACGAATCTTACTCAGCAGAAGAATTTATCAGAAAAAATCAAGAAGCTGATGCCGCTAAGGAACTGGAGAGCATGGTCGGTGAAGTGGCTGGGACCAGCATAAAAGTTAATGCGGTTGCTAGTTTTGGTCAAGAAAATGCCACGCTAAAATATTCAATTTTCCCTCAAGTGTGGAAAGCTGTTTATGATAGTCCTTCAACCAAAGCGAAGATCATTGGCTATACCAAACGTCAAGCTGGTGAGCAACAGGCTAAGGAGGTTTGGGGGCAAGTTTACGAAGCAGATATAAACGTTGAGTTAGTCCAGGATCTTAATGGTAAAGAATATAGTTCCTGGATTTTTGATGATTTTCCTTTATGGGAAAAAACTAATTGTTCAATGCAGGAGGCGGATTGTATAGATGGACAGTATCGAATTTTGAAAAATGGTGGTCGCCAGGTAATTGAAAATGCTTACATCACCGAGGATCAAGTTACATTGGAAAGATTTAATATTGTTTCGGTTAATAATCCAGTTTTTATTGAAGGGGAAAATTTTGGCAAGGTGGAAGTAATTATTAATAATGATAATTGGTATCAACTTTATAGTCAGCCAAAAAAGTCTAGCGAACTACTTTTGCAGTTTACCAAGGTTATTCAATTGCCAACTACTGTTGAAGCGGAATTGGTGATCGGAGAAATGTATTATGGTGAATATGGGATGGTGGCAGAAAACAATTCGGGGAAGAAATTAGGTTATTGGTTAAAAGCAGAGTGGCCGGTTTGGAGTAAAGTTGACTGCGGCGAAGGTTGTGAAGAATACTATTTAACGGAAAGAAACGATGATCAGCAACAAAAAACAATTAGCGCTTTTATCAAAGCCGAAGATGTCGAATTAATTAATTTACCAGCTAGGTTAACCAGAGGAAAAGTTTTAGGCGAAAGTGTTGTGGCTGGTGAGGAAGATACAGCAAATAAAACTGCTTCCATATCAGGCGTTCTCAACGCTAGCAGTTCGGCAACGCTTAATCAAATTGATGTTAATGGAAAAGCAGATATTGAAAGTTTATTAACTGAGTTTAGTGAAGATGAAGATTTAGATTTAGTCGAAATTATTTCTCAAATTGAAACGGTCAATCGGATTGAGAAAGTTATTATGCCTTTTCAGAGCAATGCTAAAAAAAGTGTATTAGTTAATAAATCGATGTTGAATTTGTTAGGTATTGATGAGAACGCTGCTTTGGGAGAAAGTTTTAATGCCACATTGGTATTTGATGGAAAATTATTTAATCAATCAGAATCGCTAGTTGAATCTGATGAAGTCATGATGACAATTGCTGGTGTTTTACCTGACGATAAAACTCCAGCTTTTTATCTACCCTTTAGTGATGTTAAGGGGACGGGCATTAGTAATTATTCTCAAGCCAAAATCATTATTGGAGATCAAGATAAACTAGCTCAAAGCAGACAAGAAATTGAGGCGATGGGCTTTCGTACTAGTTCAGTAGTTGATACAGTTGAGAGAATTAATAGTTTATTCAAGAATTTGAGATTAGGTTTATTGGTTTTTGGTTTGATCGCGCTCAGTGTGGCGGCTCTGGGTATGTTTAATACTTTAACTGTGTCTTTGTTGGAAAAAACCAGGGAAGTGGGTTTAATGAAAGCAATCGGTATGAAATCTCAAGAAGTGAAAATGCTGTTTTTGGCCGAATCAGTCATTATGGGTTCTTTAGGTGGTATTTTTGGTTTAATATTTGGTTTTTTAACCGGTCAAGTTTTAAATATTGTGCTGACTAGTATTGCTGTATCCAATGGTTTTGGTCCCATAGTAGCTACACATATTCCATTAAATTTAGCACTCATTATTACCGTTGCTTCTTTCTTGATTGGAGTGGCAACTGGATTTTATCCTGCTCACCGGGCAACACGCATTTCCGCGCTTAATGCTTTACGATACGAATAAAGCCATTTAATCAGATTAGTATTTAGAATCTAACAGCAGCGTTGTCATTGTATAAAAGTTTGATTTGTTCCTGGGTGAGAGCATAATTATAAATTCTTACATCATCAATTTGTCCATTGAAATTGTAATTGGTACCTTGATAAGTGCCAATTTTGGCAGTTACATCACTAACTGCTAAATTGCCGGTGGCAGGAGTGGTGCCTACTAATTTTCCGTCTTTGTAAATTTTAATATTTGCTCCATCATAAGTACCCACAAAATGATACCAACGGTTGAGTTCATGTACTTGTGAATCAGTCGCATTTTTATCCAGACCACCTACGGTCACTCGAAAACGAATTTTTCTTGAGTAATTCTCTAATAAAAAGGTCCAAGGACTTCCTTTAACCGCGATCACTGAATAAGATTGCCCGCCACCACCATAAGCATTATATTTAGCCCAGGCTGAAACCGTAATCTGATCAGTAAAATCTCTAATACCACTACCATTTCCCAGATCAATGTAATCGTCTGTTCCATCAAAGCTCAGTGAGCTGCCAAATATGCCTTCACGACCGTTATACCAAGCTTCTGTAGCATTCCCTGAAGTGCAGGTGCCGAGAGCGTTTTGGCTGCCACTGCTATTAATGTTAATGATGCCGTGAAGATTATTGCTAGAAGCATCATGAGCCACATTACCTTGGCATTCATCAAGTCGCCAATGGGCAACTGGTGCTCCGCGGTTGTAGTCCCAAGCAATTTGAGCAGGAGATCGAGCATAGTTGTAGATTTTTACGTTATCAATTGCACCGCTATACCAATAACTGGTTCCTGTATTAGCTTTGCCAAACATAATAGCCGTCGCTTGAAGATCGGGGGTGTAAGTATCGGTGGTTTTAACCTTACCATCAACATATAAACGGGCAGTGCCATTAGTTCCTCCACTAAAAGTTAAGCTTACAAAATGCCAATCGTTGTCAGTGATACCAGAACCATAATTTCTTCCATAAAATCCACCACCGATCGAATTAGATGTCCCCAAGTTAGCTGAGCCACACCAACCAAGCCAAGCAGCTTGAGAAGTGTTGGCATTTCCTATAGAAACACCTAAACCAAAATCACTATGACTACCAGCCTTAAACCAACCTTGCAAGGTAAAGGCTGAAGAGCCAGTAATCATATTACTGCCCGCCTGAACATAATTATTACCATCAAAATGAAGAGCTGAACCCAAACTAGTTGGTCCCTTTATCCAATTACTATTAGTCATGTTAATTAAATTACCATGATGGTTATTACCTGAATTATCTGTTAACACTAAACCGCTATTTTCATTAAAATTCCATTCAGCAACAGGGGGAGCGCAAGGATTAGTATCGCCAGGAACACAATATTCACTGGCTGCCGATCCGGTGGTTCCTGCGGGACTTTCTGGTGACTGACCCATAATGGTTGACATGCCAAAGTTATAATCTTGAAGCATTTCTTCTGGACTAAGCGTCGAGTTATAGAATTTAATTTCATCCAGAGAGCCTTCAAAGGAAAAAGTTGTGTTACCGGTCCAACTACTGCCATATGGATATAAAGATCCAATACACAAACTAAGATTGGAGTTACCTGAAGTAGGAGTCCAGTCGCTGATATTATGTGTTGTCGTCTGAATTAACTTTCCATTTCTATAGATTTTGACTTCTTTAGAGGTTGCGTTAAGGGTAATTCCTAAATGAGTCCATTCTTCTCTCGTCGAAAAATTATCAATTTGAGTACTCCAAAAGCTGGCACCTTGTAAATAGAAAAATAAACTATCTGTGGAACTTAGATAAATGCGATAATTGTATTGTCCCGATCCGTTCCATGGTTTGGAAAGCAAATTACTTTGATCATCGCTATTTCCCCTTTTATACCAAAGCGAAATTGAATAATCTTGACCCCGATATTCAAAAGGTGTTGGGGGAATATTTTGAATTCTAGCTGCCGCCCCATCAAAGATAAGGGCTTTCCCTGATTTACCAGAGTTTGTCCAACTGGCGTTACTAATGATTGTGCCGTGATTGTTCTGACCAGAAGTATCGTTAACCGTAGCACCGCTACCCTCATTAAATTGCCAATGAGCAATCAATTTACTAGGTAGTGAGGCTGGTGGCACGGCTCCCGCTTTTTCTCCAATAACTGCTTTTGAGCCAATTTTTGAGGCGCCGACAACATAATCGGCATTAATTTGTTCGGCATTGCGGGCGTAAGGATAGATTTTAATCTCATCCATTAAACCATCTGTTTTCCAGCCGTACATTGTGCCAATGGTTAGGGGTTGTGTACTATTAATACTACCTGTAATAGCTGAAATATCTAGCTCACTGCTTTGTTTTTTACCATTGATATACACTAATAGTTTGTCATGAGTTCGATCAAAAACAAAGCTATAGTGCACCCACTGATTAAGCAAATCAGCTGGTCTACTACCTGGATCATAAGTTAAAGTTGTTCTCAAATAGTTATTGGAATTATCACGAAGACAGACATCTATACCTGTACTTTTGTAACCATGGCCGAGATCAAAACCAGCATTTTGCACTCCATCACTGTAGCAAAGATTAGATTTTTTAATCATCAAATTTGATTTGGGATAAGTGTAATCGCGATGGAGCGCCCAAGCAGAAATAGTAAAATCTTTTGTGCCAAAATCTAAAGTTTGGCTATCTGCTACACTCACGAATCCATTCCCTGGGAAATCCAAGCATGGTCCACTAATACAAAATTCTGCACCTTTCCAGCTTGCGGTATTGACCGTCCCGTGATTATCTTGGCCACTTGCGTCATAAGCGGTCAAACCACTAGTTTCATCAAATTTCCAATAAGCAATAGGCGCAGGGGAAATTTCTTCCGTGTCAGAAAGAGCAATGGTTGGTTCGTTGGCAGCATAACTACGGACGAAAAAATTATCATAGTATGCAGTACCAGCATCATGACTCCAGATGCCCACATGAGAATAACTATTACTGATGTCCCAGTTATCAAATGCAGTTTGTCGAGTAGCATCAGCATATAACGATTCGAGCACCCCAGCATGGACTTGGGCTTTGTAAACATGCCAATTAGTATCTATAGATTGAGAACTGATAAATGATCCAAAAGAACCATTATGTGTCTCTACTAGTTGATTGCTGGCCGCTCTAAGATACACCCCATAATAATCTGCCGTAGTGCCATTGCTAGCAAAAATAAATCCTGGGTGGGGCTGATTTGCAGCGTCACTGGTTGTTCTGATGGCAATTTCTACAATATAATTATTACTATCAAGGTTAGCAGCTTTAAATATTTCTCCTGGGGCATTACTGCCGTTAACTCTTAAAACTTGTCTTGAGCCATCAGTGCCAATGGTAAAATTATTAGTTTCACCGATCCAGCCTGAGTAATCTGCAAAATCCTCAAAAAATTGAAAAACATTATGACCGTTTTCTATATTATTAACGTTGCTATTGCCGTAATAAACAAAAATAGCAGTGGCATTATTACCTCGATAAATGGTGGGAACCTTTACCCAAACTTTGGTATGGGTACTATTACATCCAGGGTTGCCCTCTTCAATCCAATGGGGTAGAAGATTGCCATCCCAATCAGTTATTCTCAAATCTCCACAATTGCTTTGCATTTTTCCATCAGCAATCAAAGTGGCTGTGTCTATGGTTAAACTGACTTGAAAATCTGTTAACTCTTCAGCATTACTATTGCTGATTTCGATGACTCGCCGATATAACCAAGTTTCATCCCACCACTGCGCTGCAACTTCTTTAACTTGAGTTAAACTATAGAGAACTAATCCCAGTAAAAAGGGAAGCACAATTAATAAAATTGTCCATATTCTTTTTTTCTGCTGACTAGAGTGCTTTTTCTTAGCAAAAAGTTTAGTTAAAAAATCATTCCAAGCCATAACTTAAGTTAAGTATAAAGAAAAAATCATATATCAGCTAGTATTGGGTGCCCCCACCAAGAATCGAACTTGGATTTAAGGTTTAGGAAACCTTCGTTCTATCCGTTGAACTATGGAGGCTAAATTTCCCCACAAGGCCAAATTTTCCCACAAAGCTACATTTTCTCACAAGGCCAAATTTCGCATTATTATATCAGGGCCTATCCAAGTCGGAGATGGCGGACTCGAACCGCCGACCTCGGCGTCCCGAACGCCGCACTCTAGCCATCTGAGCTAATCTCCGTTTTGTACTGAACTCTGTTGCCTTGCCGTGGCTTATTTTAAATTAATGGCATATAAGTTAAAGGGCGAATCTGGACTAAAATGAGTGTAAATGATAATTTGGCTACCATCTGGCCAGGGGTAAACAAATTCATCAATAAGGGGTCCAGAATAAATGACTGTGTTATTATGGCCATCATATTCCATAATTTGAACCTTACCATCGGCCACATAAAGTAAATGTCTGGAATCAGGAAACCATTGGAGACTGTTTAAACTGACCCCTGAGTAATAATTACTAAAATTAATAGCCGTTGTTTCTTTATCATCAGCCAAAGCTGCTTGCAAACGCAAAAAAGCCTCGGGAGAAGCTTCTAATTGTCGGGCTTCAGTTGCAAATAAATCATCACTGAGTAGTTGTTTATTAAGAAAACCAAGCTCAACTTGCTGATTGTTGTTTTCTGCACTCATTGTTTGATCAAGCTTTTGCGCATTTTCTTCATTGTTTAAATTGTCGCCATCAGTTCCTAAGTTTCGTAAGGGGAAATTAGGGCGAACTGCCTCATTTAACACCAAAAAATTTTTATCTTCTTCCCGATCGTAAACATAAATATTACCAGTTTTTAGATCTCTTGCTTCAACTTGGTTGCTGGCAGCAGGCAGGGGAGGAATCAACTCATCTGGTAAGGTGACATCGGCCGTAGCCGTGTAGAGTAATCTTTTCTTGTCTGGAGAGATGTAAACATTTTTAGCTGACTGAGTGGCAACTTGCAAAATTTCTGGAGGAAATTTCTCCAAGAATAGTCGTTCTTTTTGGTAAATTTCTTCTTCCCAAGCTGATAGAGTTTTACTTCTTGAGAAAGAAATGTCAACTTGTTCGGCTAAAGCACTTTTTTTATCTATTGGAATCAAAAATTCTCTACCACCAAATTTTTCATCAACTAAAATCATAACTTCTTGACTATCTGGTGACCAAATGATGTGTGCCTTATCTAATTCTAGAGCCGGCAGATCGTCAGTAATTTGGCGCGGGCCACTTTGCAGAGATAAAAAATTACTGGTTAGTTCTAAAAGATAGAAACCGTTGCTAGCTGGGGTATTAGCTTGACTAACGTGAAAAAGAATTTTTTGTCCATCAGGAGAAGGATGGATATTATTCACCCCAGTGAAGGTTAAAGGGGAGAGACTGGGTGCGTTAGGGAAGAGAGTGGCGTTAGTTTGTGTCACTAATTCTTCTTGAACCAACAGATTTTTTTGCCAGACTGAATAACCTTCTTTAACAATTTTGACTTGATATTCACCTGGATCAATGTAAATGGTGTCATCGGTGGCGGTAACTAGCCGATCATTAATAAACACTTGCGCACCGGTGGGGAATGAATTAACGTTTAACAACCCAGTGTTGGCCACTACACCTTTTTCAGTAAGACGCCAACTGCCACGGGCATAGCGAATGGCAAATATGCTCCCAATCACGATTACTAATAAGGAAAAAATGCTGTAACCTAGTCGAGTAGTAAAAATCGCCTTAAAAATTTTTTTAAGCGAATCGATTAAGTTCCGTAGGATGTTGTTGTTTTTTTTCTTTGCCATTAAATTAGAATCTGTTAATTAATATTTTTGTGCCTTGTTCTTGCTGAGGTCTTTGACTATTATATCAATTAGATGCCTAAAAGTCTTGATTCTGCTAAGAAGAGTTATAAACCCTCATTGTGGCAGAGATTGGATTGGCGCCAGGCTTTGGCGATTGATTTAGGAAGCAATGAAATTCGTATTTTTCGGGCCAATCTTCGTCAAAAAAAACAAATGGAAGTGCTGAATATTGATCAAGCCTGTGTGGCCATCAAACGAGGTAGTCCTTCGAGTCAAGCTAAAGTTTTGGCTATTGGTCGGGATGCTTTGGAAATGAGAGAGAGATTGGGGGACGAAGTAGAGGTGATTTTTCCCATTATTGCTGGCAGAATTATTGATGAAAAGTTAGCTAAGCTGTTACTGAGGGAGTTACTCAAGAGAGCTTTGCGAGTCGATAGAATTTTACCCTTTGTCATCAGTCCTGTGGTAGTTGTCACCGTCAAGGCGGGGACTAGTGAATTTTCATGCCGCTGTTTAAGTCGTTTATTTTATGATTTGGGCGCTAGCGAGGTGCATTTACTGCTGGAACCACTAGCGGCCGCCATTGGTGTCGGCGTCCCGATTGCCGATGCCAGTGGGGTGATGTTAATGCAAATGGGGGCGGTGGGCGTGGAGGCGGCCGCTCTTTCTTTGGGTTCGGTAGTCAGTTTTCAAAGTAACCTGTGGACGGGAACAGTAGCTGGTTGGGAATTAGATGAATTACTCAGGGCTTATTTAGTCAAAAAATACCATTTATTAGTTACTTTAGAAGCCAGTGAAAGTCTCAAAAAACGCATTATTCTCAGGGCCAGTGATGCACTAGCTGATGATGCCGATAATGCCGATGGCGTTGGCGATGATGGTAGTGACGATGGTGGCGTTGGCGATGGTGGCGATACTAATCATGCTCAAAACCGAGCAAAAAAAGAGCTAAACAAACAAGATCAGGATTTACCAACGAAAGATTTAATAACCTTGGTTGGTAGGGACTTAATCAGCCAAAAGGCGAAAACGATTACGGTTAGCAATCAAGAGTTGGTAATGGCTATTAAACCAGTGATCGAAGATTATATATTTCTAATTGAGCGCTTAATGGAAGAGATGCCCAATGCTTTGTTGGCTGATGTTTTGGATCGGGGTTTGCTTTTGTCTGGTAATTTAGCCAAATTACCTGGTTTAGATCAGTTTTTAGCCCAAGCACTAAAAATGCCGGTAGCGCTAGTCGATGATCCTGATTTGGCAGTGGCGACGGGGGCGCTGACGGTTTTGGAGAATTTGGAATTGTTTAAAGCTAGTTTAGCTTACGCTTAATTTTGGGTTGGCCGTGTGCTTGGTTATTACTTTGTTTGATCTTCGCTTTGTTTGGCCGCCGCGTTTTTTAGTTTCCGTTTTGTTTAGTTTCCGCTTTTTTTAGCTTAAGCCAATATTCACTTTGTCGACACAAAACTTTTTTTGCTGACTTTTCCTCTGCCAGCAAGAGCGCCACTGCTTCTTCTAAGAAAATAGTGTTTTGTGAACCTTTTACTAAAACCAAATCACCTGCTGCTAGATTCTTTGCTAAATCTTTACCGGCTGACTGACTATCTAAATAAGTTTTAACTTGCTTAATTTGACCTGCTCCATTTTTAATTTTGTCTTGCAAAATGGGTAAAGCATAGTTTTCCATCAGTGGTCCAACCAAATAGACTTCACTAAAACTCTCAGCTAGGGCTTGAGCCACTTCTTGATGTATGGCCTGTGTCTCTGCACCCAACTCTCTGATATCGCCAATGATGGCTAGTGCTCTTTTAATGTGTTGGTCATTGCTAATTAACTGTTGGGTCAGCTCAATCATTTCTAGCATGCCTGAAGCATTGTAAGAACTGTCGAGAAGGTAACTATTGTTTTTACCGACGAGCAAACTGCTTCTTCCAGGTTCCAGAGTCCAATATTTTTCCAAATTGTTTTTGATTTCGTTTTTTTTCAAGCCAAGTTTAAAGGCTAATAAAATGGCGCTGGCTAAAGCTGCGCTGTAGTGTTTGCCTAAAACCAAGTTTTTAAGGTTAAGTTCTAGTAGCCGACTGCCTGAATTGTATTTTTTTAGGTGATTTCTAATTTCAAAAATAAAATGGCTACCAGCTAAATTAACTTGCCAGTCGATTAGTTTTAGATCAAGTTCGTGCTCAGCATCACCACCAGCCGTGCCAAAAGTTAAAATTTCAGCTTGAGTTTGTCGACTGCATTCCCAAATAGCTGGATCATCACGATTAATGATGGCCAAACCACTACTGGGCAAAGCTTGAGCTAATTTACTTTTTTCTGCAGCAATGAGTCTGATTACCGCTTGTTCGCGTTGTTTTTGTTCTGTTTCGTTTTGTTCGCGTTGTTTTTGTTCTGTTTCGTTGAGCAATTGATCAAAATTGGCACTATGAATAGCTTTGGCATTTAAGATGATGGCAATTTGTGGTTGGACAATACTCAATAAATAGTCCATGTTCTTGGGGGGTAGAGGACTGTCAATGCCCATTTCAATGATATACAGATCAAATTGATGCCAGTTAGTGAGTAATTGCCATGGTGCTAGTAAAAGCAAGCGAAGCCAATCAAGAGGGCTGTAATTCTTGACCCTTAGCCCTAAAATATCCAGGGGGATGCCCGATTCAGAATTAGCTTTATGGCTCACTTTAATTTTGAACCGAGCTTTATTTTTGCCCAAAGCAGCTAAGACAGCTGATTGACAACTAGTTTTGCCAGCACTCCCAGTAATCCCGATAATTTTGGCCTGGCTATTTTTTTTCAACTGCAATTTAGCAAAAAACCGCAGGTAGGAGAGGACAAAGGGAGCGAGTTTGTTTTTAAGATTATTCATCGTGTTTAATGTCAATTAATTTAGATTAAGTTTCGTTCAAATTGATTTAGACTTTGTTGACTGGTTTGTTATTAAATTATTCACTGCTAACTGAAATTGTTGACCACGATCTTGATAATCTTTAAATAAACCAAAACTGGCGCAAGCTGGACTGAGCAAGACAACATCCCCAGCTTTGGCCCAAGTCCTCGCTTGTTGGACAGCCTCAGCCATTGACTGAAAGATTCGATACTGGGGGAAAGTATCTGCGGTTAAGCCTTTTGCTTCCCAAAGTTTTTGTAATTGTTCTAAAATTTTTGGGCCAACTGGTGGGAACAGTAATAAAGCTTTAACTTTTTGTTCAATAATACTTTCTAGATATTCAGTAAGATCCAACTTTTTATCTGAACCACCAGCTAGCAAAATGATTTTTCCTTGAGGAAAACTGCGAAGAGCGGCACTGCTGGCAGTCGGGTTAGTAGCGATTGAGTCATCAAAGTATTGCACTCCATCTACTTCTGCGACAAATTCTAAACGATGAGCCAAACCTTGGAAATTACTAATAGTTTGGCGTAGGCTAGCAGCTTTAACTTGAAAAATTTGGGCGACGGCCACAGCACTTAAGACATTATAAAGATTGTGTCTGCCTAGCAGTTTAATCTCATTCACTGCCATTAATTTACGTAGTTGGTTTGGCTGATTGCTTTCTCGATAATAGATTGTCTCATCTTTGATAAATACTTGAAAATCTAGGTTAGCGCTTTGATCAACAAGTGAATGTTTAATTTGGTGATCAGGTCGAACTGCACTTAATTGCGCTAATTTTTTAGCTCCACTAAGGGCTGGGTTGTAGGTTAACCAGTCATTGGGGCTTTGGTAGCGCGTGATAGCAGTTTTTGCAGCCAAGTATTGTTCAAAATTGGCAAAGTAATCTAGATGCTCTGGAGTGACGTCGAGTAAGACTGCCACTTGAGGACTGGCTTTTAATTCAGCTAGTTGATGAGAAGACAATTCTGCCACCACCAGGGTTTCTTGATCAATGACGGACAGATAATTGAGCGCTGGACGACCAATATTACCCAGCAAGACAGTTTTTTGACCAGCTTGACTCAAAATATCAAAAATTAATTGACTGGTGGTGCTTTTACCCTTACTACCAGTAACACCGATAATTGTGCCCTGACAGCGATCGAAAAATAACTGCATGTTTGAACTAATTTGTAGGCCGGGATTGAGTTCTAACGCTTGTTGAATAGCGGGTAAAGTGACTGGAATACCTGCCGTTTTGATAATTAAATCAAAATTGGCTAAATTTTCCAGATACTGATCGCCAAGTTGCCAGAGTAAATTGCGGTCCTGGCGACTAATTGCTTGCCATTCTGGAAAATTAGCAAATAAAATTTCACTAGGTGATTGATCGGCTAAGGTCAATTCTTGTTCGGGCAATTGGGTCCGCAAAAACCGATAACTAGACAAACCTTCTCGACCCAGTCCTAAAATAATAATCCGCGATCCAGCCAAGTCTGACATAGTACCTCCATTTTAGCATTCTTACTCTAGTTTTGGGCGATCACAATCATTCTTTGTGCTATGATTAAAAAATGAAGTCTTTATTTTTTGGTTTGCCAATTTATACGGCTGGTTGGTCAGATTTCTGGGTGTTACTCAAAAACCACTTGGAAGCGCCCCAATCAAGAGGTTTATTGCTCATTTTTACGCCCAATCCAGAAATTTTGGTGCAGATTGAAGAAAATCCTGAGTTAAAAACAGTGCTAGAGAGTGCTGATATTTTATTGCCAGATGGGATTGGACTGTTGTTGGCTAATCGCTGGATTCGTTTGCGACAACGGTTGTTGTTTTTATTTAAACAACCGCTAATGCCAGCCAAAATTAGAGAAAAAATGGCTGGGGTGGAGCTGGCCGATAAATTATTGATCGAAGCAGCCAAAAAAAACTACGTAAGTTTAATTATTGGTGGCCGTGATTACGCCAGTTTTTGGGGCAAACAGGGTGGTGAATATCAAGGTGAAATTTTTGAAGACGAACAAAGTTTGATCAAGTTAAAGAAGAATTTGTATTGGACTGAGGCTTATCAAGACAAAGATGAACCTTTACCAATTGAGGATGAAGCGATGGAGCGGATTCTCAAAAAAATTAAACCACAAATTGTTTTTTTAGCACTCGGTTCCTTGGATCAAGAAGAGTGGTTGGTGCGCTGGCGCGCGCGCTTGGAGCAAGCAGGCGTGGCGGTGGCCATTGGGGTGGGGGGTGCTTTTGACGTGTTGTTTGGGCGCGTGGCGCGCGCGCCTGGTTTCTTTCGTAGCTTAGGTTTGGAATGGCTGTGGCGCTTAATTCAACAACCGTGGCGTTGGCGACGGCAATTGCGTTTAGTCAAATTTTTAGGTTTGGTGAACAAAGAAGCCAAAAAGTGGCAAAAGATGACACAAGCTCAGTTTGTCCGCAAACCGAGCTAATTATCTTTAAAACGCTCTAGTTTTCTTTTAATTCCTCTGGATTAACGCCTAACAGCCACAAAACGGCCTCTTTTTTGTAACGGCGATCACCACGAGAGTTAATGCGAATGGCGGGTAATTTACCCCGTTTACCCCAACGCTTAATCGTCAGTGGGGAAACACGCAACAGATCAGCCACTTCTCGGACAGTGAGTAGATCAGGGAGGTTTTTAATATCTAATTTGGCGGCATCAGTGGCCCGACCAGTTTTTTTCTCATCGCTCTCGGCGGAGCCTGGATTTATGACTGCACTATCGCTCATTTTCCCTTTCTCTGGCTTGATTTTTTAAGCCTATAAAAGTTGTTAAATTTAGTAATTGTTCGATCCATTATGATCTATACTTAACAATAGCAGACTAAGACAAATTAAGTCAATAAGCAATTTTTATGTCAAGATTAAAGTTAGGCAAATTACTGATTTTTTTAGCTATTTTGAGCGCATCTTAGCTTCTTTGTTTATTTAATATCCTATAACTTTTCTAACTTTAGTAAATTAGTCCTATAATTTATTGAAAAAGATCAAAATATGTCAAAAATTCTTTAACCACACCCTAACAAAAACCCCGCTACGAGCGGGGTTTTTGTTTAATTACTCTATTAAGAAATCTGCCTGGAGTAAGTTAAACTTGAGTAAGTTAAATTACTTATTTAACTTATTTGAGCTCAACTACACAGCCAGCTTCTTCTAAAGCTTTTTTAGCGGCCTCAGCGTCTTCCTTCTTGGCACCTTCCAAAACTGTTTTGGGAGCTGATTCCACGAAGGTCTTAGCATCACCTAAACCGAGATCTGGTTTGAGGGTGCGCACGGCTTTGATAGCAGCAATTTTGTTGTTGCCAGCTTCTTTGAGAATGACGTCAAATTCGTCTTTTTCCTCAACAGCGGGAGCGGCAGCAGCGGCTGGGCCGGCGGCCATCATCATCGGAGCAGCGGCACTAACACCGAACTCTTCTTCGAGGGCGCTGACCAGTTCCGAAACTTCCATTAGGGAAAGTTCTTTGACTGCATCAACTAGTTTCTGCACTTTGGCGCTCAATTTTTTTGCTTCTTCTGCCATTGTGATCCTTTCTGTTAATTAGTGGTTTGACTAATTATTAATAATTTTTAATTTTTTTACTCTTTTTTATCGGCAATTGCCTTGAGAACATAGACTAAATCTTTAGTCTTAGCAGTTAAGGTGTTGACTAACCCTTGACCTGGGCTCTTGAGTCTTTGAATCAACATCACCACCAATTCACTCTTACTTGGCAATTTGCTTAAAGCTTCGACTTCAGCAACAGATAAAACTTTATCTTCCATGAAGCCTTGTTTAATGCTTAATTTGTCTTGATTTTTGTGAAAATCAAAAAGGACTTTTAAACCAGCAATTGCGTCTTCATAGGAGAAGACAATAGCGTTCATGCCAGTTAATGATTCACTAACTTTGCCTTTGCCCAAAGCAATATCAATCAAAGTATTTTTAGTCACAAACATTTCGCCACCAGCTTTTCTGAGAGCGTTGCGTAAAGTTGTTAAATCATTGACACTAGTCCCAGCATAATCAACGATTACCAAAGATTTGGCACGATCAATTTTGTCTTGAATGATTTTGACTTGTTCGATATTGTCTTGACTTGGCATAAATCCTTTTTGTCGCTTTTTGTAATAACAATTAAAACTAGTGGTTAGCCAAAAACTGGAGAAAGGGAAAAAACATGATGCTTTTGCTTCCTCGGTGTGATGATTAAGCCTGGTGGCCCACACTGTCTTTGGACAACAGAGCGATTATAACAGAGAATAGTTGGCTGACAAGGCGCATTTACAAGCAATAAACTATCAGTCATAATGCGACCTGATGAGCAAACAAATTGTAATGGTTAAAAAATTTCTAATCCTGGTAATTTTGTTATGTTTCCTAACTTCGAGTTTAATTTTCAGTCGGCCAGTTTCGGCCAATAGTTATGCAATTGATCGAGCAACTATTGAAATTTTTTTGCAGAATGATGGTTCAGCCAAAGTGATTGAGCAGCGGGTTTTTAATTTTCAAGGAGATTACCGTTTTGTTTATCACAAAATTTTTTATCAAAATGATCAAACTTTGTCTGCTGTTGGGCGAAGCGAGCCATATTTATTAAACAATTTTGCACTGTGTGAGGTCGATCAAAGTAGTGGGGCAGATCAATATAATTGCTACGAGCTTTTAGAGCAGGATCAGGTTAATTTGACTGAACCACGCCACAATCCCGACAATACTTTTTATGTCGAACAACGCGCTAAAGAATATTTTGTGCAATGGCACTATCAGGCTATCAATGAAAAAAAGATTTTTGAACTGCGCTATGAAGTGGAGAATTTACTGACTCAACAAGGCGATGTTGCTGAATTGTATTGGCAGTTTGTGGGCGATGCTTGGGAAGTAGCGCATGGAGCTATTGATATTACAGTCTGGTTACCAACTAATTATTTAGCTTCACAACTAAGAGATGTTCAAGCCTGGGGTCATGGTCCTTTGGCAGGTACAGTCAGGATTGATGCTTTGCCCGGTGATAATGGTTTATATGGGGTTCACTTTGAAGCACCTGCCTTGCCGATGAACCAGTTCTTGGAAGGTCGAGTGATTTTTCCTCTGGAAGCTTTACTAGAGACACAAGCTTTGCCCATTGGCAAATTAAACAGAGAGAAGATTATTGAACAAGAACAAGCCTATATTGCCGAGACTGCAGCTAAGTTAAAGAGAGAAGAAACAATTGCTAAGGTTTTTTTTGCTGGTGCTTTATTGTTGAGTATCTTGGAACTGGTTTGGTTTGTTCAAAGTTTAATCAAGCATTTAAAATTGGCTAAAGAAGAGCGCCTCACAGCTTTACCTGGAGTGTGGGAGCCACCTAGCGATTTAGAACCGGCTTTGGTTTATCAACTGTTGTATAAGACGAAAAAACTCAATCCGGCAGTTTTTACTGCCACTGTTTTGTCGCTAGTGCATAAAAAAGTGTGCCGTATTGTCCGTAGCGAGCAAAAAGAAGGTTTTATTGTCAAGGATTATCGTTACTTTCTCGAACCCACTGATAAAGTAGGGCAAGTGAAGTTGTCAGAAGTTGAAGAAAAGGTCTTTGAATTTTTATTTAAAGTGGTTGGTGGATCTTATATTCGTTATTATCACCAGGCTAGCGGTAAGTGGATTTATGAAAAAGAGTTCAATCAATTATGGCGCAAGGCCAATCCCAAAGGCTATCACGAAGATTTAGTTAAGGCCAAAAAACAAACTCGGCAGAATTTGGCTTTAAGAGATATTGGCAAATATACCAAAAAATATGCCAGCACTAGCTATCTCTTTTTCAAAGGTTTAGAAAAAATAGCTTATAGTGCTAATTTAGCCAAGGGTAATTTTGATAAGAGTGTATATCGTTATACCACTGGTTTTAGCAGTTTCAAATTATTTATTATTCCCTTTGTTAGCATGTTTTCACTTTTTTATGTTACTCATTTTGCAGATACAGTTAATTCTCTAAAAGCCAAAAGTTGGTTAAATCTGATGTGGGTGTTTATTACCTTAAATATTTTAGTCGGTTTTAGTGCTGCCTTGGTAATGTCAGCTTTGCAAAAGCAAAGTCAAAAAAAAAGAAGTAAAAAGGGGCATATAGAAGCCGAACAATGGTTGTCTTTTAAAAAGCATTTACAGGATTATAAAAAGACTAAAAACTATGCGATTGATTCAATAATTCTTTGGGAAAAATATTTGGTTTATGGCACTTTATTTGGAGTATCGATGAAGGCTCTTTCTCAATTACCGGTCAAATTTGAAGATTGGTCGCCAACTGATCGGCAACTGCTAGTCAGCTATTGGGGGATGTCGAGCATCAACCTTAGCCAATCAGCAGTAGCAGACTTGAGTAATTTTAATTTGGGCAGTATTACTCATTCACTAAATTCATTGGGCAGTGCTTTTAACACGATTAGCAGTGGCGCATCTCGTAGTTATGGTGCTAGTGGTGGTGGTTCAAGTGGTGGTTTCTCTGGCGGTGGTGGTGGCGGAGGTGGTGGTGGCGGTGATGGTGCCGGTTGATTTTTTAAGAGAGCGAATTTTCGTGTTATAATGATCAGCAATGTTAAACATTATCTTCACTACCAACACGACTACTAGCCCCTAGCGGATTGTTGT
>JAGOOB010000053.1 GCA_017992725.1 Candidatus Woesebacteria bacterium
CGACGCTCTTATAAATTATATTTCTCTTTATAGAACCGAATCAATTCTTCCACTAAAGGAATGCAACTGGGATCGCCCAATCCGACTTTGGTTTTTTCTTGCACTTCTTCTAAAGTTTTAGCTCCATCCAGCACTGCTTTTTCAATGTCTTTTTCCGTAATTTTTAGAATTTTATCAATGACTCGACTGCCTTCAGGTTCAATTTTGTCGTATTGTCCAGTTCTACGATAATAATCATTAATTGCGTCACGTAAGGCCTTGTCACCTAAAACTGAGCAGTGATATTTAATATCCGGTAATCCACCTAATTCTTTGATGATATCGTTAGGCGTAATTTTTCGTGCTTGTTCTAATTTCATTCCTCCATGGCGTAAAATCATCTCTGACAAAACAGACGTGGAAGCAATAGCTGAGGCACAGCCAAAAGTGCGCCAGCGAGCATCTTTAATTTTTTCAGTTTTCGGATCAACTAAAATCCAGAATTTCATCACATCACCGCAGACCGGACTGCCAATCATTCCTAGGCCGTTATACTGAAATTTCTCTTCTTCCCCGAATTTCATAAAATTTTTAGGTTGAAGAAAATGTTCTTTTACCGTTTGACTATAAACCCATGGATTTCCTTTTGTCCAGATATCGGCTTCTTTTTTACTTTTTTGTTTTTTTGATTTTTTAGTTAGTGCTTTCTTTGTTTTTTTCATTGAATTTTAATGAGATTGGTGATAATTCTCGTAATTCCAAAACGACCTTTTTTAATTTTTGGATAAGATAGTCAATGTCTTTTTTGGTAGTATCTTTACCCAGCGTAATTCTTAAACTGCCATGAATAAATTCAGCTGGCAAGCCAATAGCTTGAAGAACATGGGAAGGGCTAAGACTTTTAGAATGGCAAGCCGAGCCAGTTGAGGCGGCAATACCATATTCATCAAGCTTTAAAATCAATGCCTCGCCTTCAACATCCAATATAGTAAAATGGGCATTATTCGGCAGGCGATTTTTTAAATCACCATTTACAAAAACTTTAGGAATATTTTTTAAAACATTTTTAATGAGGTAATTACGCAAAAGTTTTAATCTTTGCGATTCTTGTTTTTTTTCTTTTTGCGCTAATGTTAAAGCAGTAGCAAATCCAACAATACCCGCGACATTTTCTGTTCCAGAGCGATAATTTTTCTCTTGGCCACCGCCATAAATAAGAGGTTTGATCTCTACGCCCTCTTTTTTATATAATACGCCCGTTGCTTTAGGTCCATAAATTTTTCCTCCGTTAAGGCTCATTAAATCAACTCCTAATTTTTGAGGGCGAATATCTAAATAGCCAGCTGCTTGGCAGGCATCAGTATGGAAAAGAGGAAATATGGTTTTGTGTTCAGTGCGGAAATTTTTGATGATTTGAGCAATTTTGGGAATAGGTTCAATGACGCCAATTTCATTGTTAGCATACATTATTGAAATAAGAATTGTTTGATCGTCAATCAAACTTTTTAATTGGTCCAAATCAACAAGTCCGTTTTTTTGGACAGAGAGATAGGCAATTTCAAAACCTTGTTCTTTTAAAGCTTTGACTGTTTCTAATCCTGCTGGGTGTTCGATAGCAGAAATAATAATTTTAGGTTGAGAAAATTCTTTTTGATAGTAATGGGCCGTGCCTTGCAATGCCAAATTAACAGATTCAGTGCCACCATTGGTAAAAATTATTTCTTTTGATTGAACTTGTAGAATCTCTGCAATTTTATTACGGGCTGATTCGATGGCTTGTTTGGCTATACGACCTTCCAAGTATAAAGATGAAGGATTGCCAAATTGTTTTTGCCAAAATGGTTTCATGGCTGAAATCACTTCTTTTCTTGTTGGCGTTGTGGCCGCATAGTCAAAATAATAGCGCTTCATACAAGTTGGGAAATTTTTATCCGACTTAATTTTAAAGTTATATCTTCGGTAAGACCAACCCAGCAACTTTTAAGCGTACAATGAGAAGAATTACAACGAGAAGAGCAGTTGATTAAGGATAAAGGCCCTTCAAGCGCTTCAATGACGCTTAAGAGCGAAATATTTTTTGGATTGTTTTTTAAGCGATAGCCTCCGTTTTTTCCTCTTTTGGATTCCACAAAATTATTTTTAATTAAAGCTCGGTTGATTTTTTGTAGATAATAAAAGGAGGTCTTCGTTTGATCACAAAAAGAGCGCAAGCTGACAAATTTTAATTTGTTCGTTTGCGCCAAATAAATAAGCCAGCGAAGAGCTAGTTCAATTTGTTTAGAAATTTTAATACTTTTGAAATTCATACTATTAAATACTTATTTTAATAACATATAATTAATCGTCAAGTAGCAAAACAAAAAGAAAGGACTTAAGTCCTTTCTTTTTGTTTTAATAAATTCAACTTATTTCATTGCCGCGTACGTAGCTTGTACTTTGAGTCCACCGCCGCCTTCTTCATAAAACATTTGAATGCTCATCGAATTTCTGCTTTTAGTAGCATAGATATTATAAATACCGTTGCTGTTAGTATTATTTACTATCGTCCAACCATTTTGATTAAGATAAGCAATAAATTTATCGGCATTTTCTTGAATGGATTTTTGTGAATAATAAGCAACACTTGCCTGAGTAATCCCCGTTTCTTTATTTGTTTTTTCAAGTGATTGAACCAGCAAAGTACCAACTTCAAACGGAAAATCTTGAGGGAAGATTTCCGGAGGTACATCGCCATAATTTTGTTCTAAAGTAGTTGCTTTTTCCACCGAAACAGTTGGTTGAACAGCTGCATTCTGTCCCGCGGTATAGCCTAACAAAGCGGCAACGATAATCAAAACAATCGTCAGTATCCAATACCATACTTTTCCGCCCTTTTTTGGTTGTTGAACAGATGTTTCGTTCATGGTTATAAGGCCAAAAGAATGATGGCCAAAATAATAATAATCACAATTACGACCCAAATCCAAGCATTACTCTTTTTTGGTTTTTCGGCCGTTGGTTGTGGAGTAGGATTTTGATTTTGTTCGTCCATAATATTATAAGGAATGATAAAAATTAAAATCGACCTTACCTCTTTTTTATTATACTCCAAAAATAAAAGTCAACCAAATGAGCTGTGGATAAGAACTCCCTTTTTATTCGCTAAAAAAAAGAGTAAAATAAAAAGAATGAGGCGAAACGATCAAGGTTTTACACTAATTGAAATGCTTGTAGTCACAACAATAGTGATTTTATTAAGCGGTCTTCTAATTTTATATTCCCGTGAAGGTGATAAAGTGAGTTTAATTTTAAGAGCCCGCACTCAAGTGATTGCTGATATCAATCGAGCTAAAAATTTAGCCATCACAGCTCAATCTTGGAATGGCGAGCACACATGCGGTTATGGTGTTTATTTTGATACAGCCAACAATCGATATATAATTTTTACTGAAGTTGCCAGTAATTGCGCATTTTCTGATCATCTTTATCAAAGAGGAGCTTATGATGTAGAGGTTATTCCTGTGACTAATCAATTTGTTTTAAGTTCAGCTAATATTTCTCAGGTATTTTTTATGCCACCTGATCCGGCGGTTTTTTTTGATCCGCCTGAAGTGGAGCAAGCGGAGATTAATTTTAATCTAGTCAATCAAGCCAATCCAGCATTTCAGATTTTTATTAATTCTTTAGGTCAAGTGTGGGGAATATAAATAAAAAATGATTACTTTTCACTTTATCGTAAGCAAGTGAAAAAGCAAAATGAAAAATAAAAACGAAAAAATTAAAAACAGCAAAGGATTTAGTCTAGTTGAAGTGATGGTAAGCATCGGTATTATTTTGGTTGCTTTTACGGGTGTTCTTACTTTGATTAATCGATCAGTTGCTTTCCATGATCTGGCTTACAGTCGATTGACCGCTTCTTATTTAGCTCAAGAAGGAATAGAAATTGTGAGAAACATTCGAGATAACAACAT
>JAGOOB010000054.1 GCA_017992725.1 Candidatus Woesebacteria bacterium
AGTTTCTTAGTTTTTAATAGCCCAGAAAGGAGCCTTAGTAGTGATTTTCGTCAGGAAAGCAGTGCTGCTTATAATGCTCGGCAGGCGGTCATTGCTGTTGGCGCTGGTCAACTTTGGGGTCGAGGCTTGGGCCAGGGCACTCAATCTCACTTAAAATTCTTGCCAGAAAGACAAACTGATTTTATTTTTGCTTCTTTTGTTGAAGAGTGGGGCTTTTTGGGTTCTTTATTAATTCTGGGCTTATATTTTGCTTTATTAACTTTTCTTTTATATTTGGTGTACGTTGAGGAAAATCGTGGCAAAAAGCTGTATATGTTAAGTATTTTAATGATGTTGATAACTCAAATTTTTATCAATATTGGGATGAATCTGGCCTTATTACCGATCACCGGCATTACTCTGCCCTTTTTATCTTATGGTGGTAGCAGTATCTTGGCTCTATTTTATTGTTTGGCCCTAGTCCAAAGTATGCTGCTTGAAAGTGATAAACCCCCCAGCTCAATCTTTCAATAAGATTAAGATATGTTATAATCACAGATCGTTATGAAATACGCAATTATTCAATTACAAGGTAAGCAATTTCAGGTGAGTGAAGGTGACGAAATTATTGTCGATCGCTTAGATCAAGCAGAAGGTGATCAATTTACGGTTAATGATGTTTTGTTGGTGGTTGACGGGGACAAGAGAAAAATTGGTCAGCCTATTGTTAAAGGAGCTGAGGTTAAATGTGAGCTTATCAGCAATGATAAGGGTAAAAAAATCCGAGTAGCTAAATATAAGGCTAAATCTCGTTATCGCAAAGTTCAAGGCCATCGTCAATTACAAAGCGTGGTTAAAATTTTGCAAATCAATTAGGACCTATGTCCAAGTTTTTATTTTTGTTTGGTAATACCCCCCAGTTGTCGTTATTGGAGCTCAATACTGTTTATCCAGATTTAACGGTGCACCATTTTGCTGGTGGTGAGTTGGCAGGACGTTTAGCCTTGGTTGAGTTGGATAAACAAGAGTTCGAACAAGCAAATTTTATGCAGCACTTAGCAGGTGTGGTTAAAATTTTTGAGGTGGAAAAAATTCTCAATTTCTCTATTAGTTTAGGTGAATTAAAAAATGAAATAGTAGCTAGTTTACTAGCCAAAAGTCAGCAACCTCATTTTAGTATTTACCAAAAAGGTAAAGGTCAAAAAGCCATCAATCACGCTCAAATCAAGGATTTACTGAAAGACAGAGGTTTTCGCTCCCGCTATTTCAAAGGTTCACTAGATGGGAGTGCCTTTTCTTTACACGAAGAAGCAAGTCAAGAAATTTTTCTTTATCACAGTGAAGAAGGCATTTTTTTGAGTCATTTAATTGCGGTGCAAAACATTGATGACTGGACGAAGCGTGATCGTGCTAAACCCTACTTTAATCGGAAAAAAGGGATGTTGCCACCAAAAGTGGCACGGATGTTGGTCAATATTGCTGGCAGTACTTGGTTGAGGGAAAATGAACAACGCACCCTGACAGAAGCTAAACTATTTGATCCTTTTTGTGGAACGGGGACGGTGCTGATTGAAGGATTAGCCGTGGGTTGTCAGGTCTATGGCGCCGATTTAGATGAGCAGGCGGTTTGGGGTACTAGAGAAAATTTACAGTGGTTTTGTGATGAATATCAGGTGAAAAGTCAAGATTTTGCCAAGCAGATTTTTTTGGCCGATGTCGGACAATTGGATTTAGAAAAATTAGGTGGTCAGAAAGTTGATTTATTAGTCACTGAGCCTTTTTTGGGTCGACAGACCCCAAGGGAAGAGGAATTAGCTAATATTTTTAAGGGTTTAGAAAAATTATATTTAGGTGCATTTAATAATTTCAGTAACATTCTTAATCCTGGAGCCAAAATTGCAATTATTTTTCCCAAGGTTGTGGCTGAGCATCAAGTTTTTTCTCTTGAGCATTTAATTGACAAATTAAGCGCAAAAGGCTACAATCTTTTAGCTTCGCCTCTACTCTATGCTCGTAGTGGAGCCAGAGTGCAGCGAGAACTTTATTTTTTTAATTTTAAGTAATACAAAGGAAATATGGCACACGTTAAAGGTTCAGGTAGCGTTACACAACATTCGCAGGGTGCAAGACACGGTCGTCGTTTTGGTTTAAAGAAATTTGGTGGGGAAAATATCCAAGTTGGTCAAATTATTCTGCGTCAAAAAGGTGCTAAATATAAAGCTGGCGCAGGAACCAAACTAGGTAAAGACTACACAATTTTTGCTATGGTTGATGGTGTAGTCGATTTTACTAAACACTTTGGCAAAACTGTAGTCAAAGTGATCGCTAAAAGCTAAACTCGCTGTTTTTTCTCTAACTTGACTTGTTTGCTGGTGAGCAAAGATTGCTTGTGAAAATTGTGAAAAAAACTCTAGGCAAAATTGATATATTATGTTATACATAGAGTATGACAGATATTCAAAAACTTCCAGCCAGCCAGTTACAACCCAATCCTTTTCAGCCTCGTGAAAAAGTCAAAAAAGAAGACTTAATGGATTTGATAGAATCCATCAGAATTCACGGTATTTTAGAACCGCTAGTGGTCGCTGAAACTCCAGCGGGCTATCAAATTATTGCGGGAGAAAGACGGTGGCGGGCAGCCAAAGTACTGGGTATTGAAGAGGTGCCAGTTTACGTGAAAAAAACCAGTCCTCAGGGGATGTTGGAAATGGCTATTGTTGAAAATGTGCAACGTACCGACCTCAACCCGATTGAACGGGCACAATCTTTTGCACGGCTTAACCGAGAATTTGGTTTGTCCATTAATGAGTTAGCCAAAAGAATTGGCAAGTCCGCTTCATACGTTAGTAACAGCATGAGATTACTCGATTTACCCGATGCAATCAGCGATGGCTTATTGAGTCAACAAATCACTGAAGGACACGCTCGCTCATTGGTGGGTTTGAAAGAACCATCTTTAATGATTGAATGTTACAAACAAATTCTTAAAGAGAATGCTTCGGTCAGAAGAACCGAAGAACTAGTTAGACGAATGAAAGCTAATCTGGAGAAAACTAGTAAGAGGACTGACGATGGTCGAGGCCGGCCCCTAGCGCAAGATGAAGAACAAGTGGCTAAGTGGGAAAATAAATTGCAAGATTATTTTAAAAGTAGTAGCACGCTTAAAGTTGTGCGCTCCCGCAAGCAAACCAAGATCACGATCACGCTCAAAGGATCGCCAGAACAAACTCAAACTGATTTAGAAAAATTAATGAATATCACCAAGTAAAACCATAAAATTAAGTATTACCAAGTAAAATAGTAAAATAGGTATCGGCAAATAGCCAATCAAACAAGTATTACTCAATAAGTTGGGCAATAGTCGCCAACAATTAATTATCCAGTTCAGGGGTAATATTAAACAAAATCAGCAACTTGTCGGCAGTTTTATACCACAAGGGAGCCGCTGTTTCGGCAGCCCAAGGGCTTGATTGGGGATTCTCTAATTTAACCAACATAGTAAATTGTGGATCATTGGCTGGAGCAAAACCAATAAAACTAGCAATTGTCTCATCACTTTTATAACCGCCTGCTGGATCAGGCACTTGAGAAGTGCCTGTTTTGGCAGCCACCTTATAGCGCTTGGAGGCAATCCATTGGGCTTCACCATGTTCAGCAGCAGAAACCATCATTTCCGTGACTTGGGCGGCTGTGTCAGCACTAATCACTCGCTTACCAATTTCACGATCGACTTCAATTTCTTCTTGTAATTGGTGGTCATAAACTTTTTTAATGATTTTCGGTTCCAGTAGAACGCCTTTATTGGCGATCACATTCACGGCGCGCAGCAGTTGCAAGCTATTGGTGCTTATGCCCTGCCCAAAACTAATGGTGGCCAACTCCACTGGTCCAATTTTTTGGGGAAAATAAGTGCTACTATCATCTTGAAGAT
>JAGOOB010000055.1 GCA_017992725.1 Candidatus Woesebacteria bacterium
ATAAATTTTTTCTAAATTTTCAATAACTGACTGACTGCGATCAGACTGCGAAAAGATCTCTCTAACTTGATTAGGATTGACTTGGTAGATTAAATCTTTAGGCAAATTTTCACAACGATGTGTGAGTAAATACTTGGCCTCATGATCTAAGAGTTTAGCAATCTCTTCGTAAGTCATGTTTATTTAGTCTTTTTTTTAGTAATAAATTCTGGACGAATTTCGTAAATTAAATAGAAACCAATTAGCGTAGCAATTAAAGAGCTAAACAAACCACCCCAACCCATAATTAGTAAGACAACACTCTGGATTAGTGAAGCGATAATTGCCCAAAACAGTAGGAGCCAGCCCTCATATTTTTTATTTTTTAGTGGTTCGTAAGCTAGCAAATAAAAAACCGCTAAAATAATACTAAATCCCGCAGTCACATAATAGTAGGCCTGATTGATTTTCAGCCAGTGCATTGCCCAAGCCCGATCGCGATCAAAAACCAATAAACTGCTTAAACCCGAAGTCAGACTAAAAACTCCCTCAAATAGAACCAAATAAGGCAAAATTTTAACAATATTTTTTAGCCAATTTTTGGGCAAATGAGGCAAATTTTTATGTAGAGTTGCTCCTTTTTTAGCTAAATCTTTGATTTGTTGACTGTAGAGGAAGCAATTTGTCTTTTTCATCATAATTCATTCTAGCAAAAAACTAATTTTTTTAATAGTCAAGGATAAAGAAACCTTCTAACGCAGAAGAAAATTACAGTGTGAATTTTTTATAGCTTGCCAAAAACACATATTTTTGGTATTTTGTACGATCTATTAAAAAACGAAAAGAACTGATAATATAATACAACAGCAGGATTACCACCATGACTAAGGAAAAAAAAAGCACCAAATCTAAGAAATTTTTTAGCAATAAGAAAACACAGCGAATTACCATTGCAGTTGTACTAGTGATTATTGTTGTCTCAATTTTTTTGAATCGTGGACGCAGTCAACAAGTGGAATTCAGTGAATATCAGGTGAATCGTCAAGATATTAGTCAGGTGTTGGTTTTATCTGGAACTTTAGATGCTAAGGAGCGGGTTTATCTTAATTTTTTAGCTGGCGGAAAATTGGTTTATTTAGGGGCTCAAGAAGGAGATTGGGTTAAGCAAGGACAAACCATTGCTACAGTGGATTACCGAGATTTACAAAAAAGTTTAGAAAAAAACTTAAATTTTTATGAAAATCGGCGGCTAGATTGGGATGCCCAATTGGAAGAAGACAAAGATCAGGTTTTGACCGAGGATGAACAGCGGGCAAGAGAACAAAATCAAAATTTGTTAGAAAACACTGTCCTTGATGTGGAATTAATTAGTGTTGCTGTTGATAACCGAGTGATGAGTGCTCCTTTTACTGGTATTTTATTAACTGCTCCAGTTCCTGTGACGGGGGTAACTTTATCACCCACTGATCTTTTTGAGTTGGTTAATCCTCAGACTTTAATAGTCAGAGCCGAAGTTGATGAAATTGATTTATCATTGTTGAGTCTTGGTCAAAAAGCTAAGTTAATTTTTGATGCTTATCCAGAGGAAAATATTGATAGTGAGATTACTTTTATTGCGCCAAAAAGTACTGTTAGCAGCTCAGGCACAGTCTTTGAAATTGAATTACCAGTACCCGGAGTAGTGGATTTGAGTAAATATCGGATTGGCATGAATGCTGATGTAGAAATCGAACTAGCCAAAAAAACTGATGTTCTAGTGGTGCCACTGGAAGCGGTTAGTAATCAAGATGGTCAAACCATCGTTAAGGTTAAAAGCCAAAACAGTCAAGGTTACGAGGATAGGGTAATTGAATTAGGTTTGGAAAGTGATGAGCTGGCAGAAGTGGTGGGCGGTTTAGCAGAAGGTGAAGTGATTCTTATCGAAGATTAGGATTTAATTATGGCTAAAACTACAGAAACAGTTAAAGCCATTTTAGAGCTGAAACAAGTTTCTAAAATTTACACTTTAGGTCAACAATTAATTCCAGCATTAAATAAATTATCACTCAAAGTTTGTGAAGGTGATTTTGTAGTTATTATGGGTGCTTCTGGTTCAGGAAAATCAACGTTGTTGCAAGTAGCTAGCATGTTATCACAAGCCACTGAAGGAGAAATTTATTTAAAAGGTAAAAATGTGACAGAGTATGATGAAGTGGAACGGGCACGATTACGGAATAAAGAAATTGGTTTCATTTTTCAGCAGTTCAATCTTTTAGCCAAAACCTCAGCGGTAGAACAAGTTGAATTACCACTAATTTACGCCAAAGTTGCTGAAGAGGAACGCAGAGAGCGCGCCATTGAGATGTTAAAGAAATTGGGTTTGGGCGATCGTTTGGCTAATAAACCAGGAGAATTGTCTGGAGGACAGCAACAGCGGGTAGCCATTGCTCGAGCTTTGGTGAATAATCCAAGTATTATTTTTGCCGATGAACCAACTGGTAATCTCGATTCTAAATCTGGTGCGGAAATCAAGAAAATTTTAATTAAGTTAAACAAAGAAGGGAAGACGATTATTTTGGTGACTCACGATCCAAATGTGGCTAAAATTGCCAAACGTCAAATCTTAATCAAAGACGGACAAATCATTAAAGACGTCAGAACAGATGGAAAAAAATGTCATTAAACACTTTTAAAGTAGCTACCAGAGCTCTATTGGTCAACAAAAGTCGAACCTTTTTAACGACCTTGGGGATCATTATTGGAGTGTTTTCGGTAGTAATGCTAACTGGTTTAGGCAGTGGCCTGCAAGCCTATGTGTCCGATCAATTTGAAGGCTTGGGAGCCAATACGGTGTTTGTATCAATCGGCCAAGTTTTTGATGGCGAGGGTAGTTTTAATCGGGGTAGTGTGGGTCAGATTTTATCAGGCAATAAATTTACTTTAAGAGATATTGAACGCATCAAAAGACTGAGAGATTATGTTGATGAAGTGACTTATTTTTCAACTAATGTTGATGAAGCAGAATTCTCAGATAATACAACACCAGTCACAATTTTGGGTACTTTAGCTAATTATCCAGAAGCAATTGATATTGATATGGCTAGTGGTCGATTTTTTAATGTTAACGAAGAACGTTCAGGAGAAAAAGTAGTGGTTTTGGGAGATGGTGTAGCTCAAGAGCTATTTGATCAGATTGATCCAGTTTCTCGTAAGATTCGTATTGGTAATCAAAATTATAGAGTGGTCGGAGTGGCAGCCAAACAAGGCGGTGGTTTTGGTGGTCCCAGTGTCGACGATTATGTTTATGTTCCCTATACTTTGACTAGTCGGATATATCAAGATACTGATATTACCCAATTTTCAGTAAAAATTAAAAGCGCAGAAATGATTCCTGAAGCCATTACGGCAATTGAAAATGAATTAAAGCGCAGTTTTGAAGAAGATGAGTTCAGTGTTTTTGATCAATCTCAATTGTTAAGCACGATTAATAACATTTTATCAATGTTAACGGTAGCCTTGGGCGGTATTGCTGCCATTTCTTTGTTGGTGGGTGGGATTGGCATTATGAATATTATGTTGGTTTCCGTTTCGGAGAGAACTAGAGAGATTGGTTTGCGCAAAGCTTTGGGTGCTACACCCAATGAAATTATGATTCAATTTTTAATTGAGGCATCACTCTTATCTGTTTTTGGAGGATTAATAGGTTTGGGGTTGGCCTATTTGGGTGCTTGGGCACTGCAACCTATTTTTCCAATTAAGGTTACTTTAACGGCGGTTTTATTAGCTCTTGGCGTCTCTACAGCTGTCGGTTTAATTTTTGGGGTAGCTCCAGCCAGGAGAGCTGCTAATCTTTCACCAATTGAAGCTTTGAGGTATGAGTAA
>JAGOOB010000056.1 GCA_017992725.1 Candidatus Woesebacteria bacterium
TCGGCACTTTCAAATGGTTACCGAATCGGGAAGCAGTTGAATTTTTGGTGGAAAAAATTTGGCCACTGGTCAAAGCTAAAATCCCCAATGTTCGTTTAGAAATTGTTGGTAACGCTCCGAGTCAAAAAGTGCTTAATTATGGTCTGAATGATCCCAACATTAATGTCGTTGGCCAAGTAGCTGATATTCGCTATGCGTTCAAGAGTGCCGATTTATTATTAGCGCCAGTGTTTAGTGGTAAGGGCACTAGATATAAAATTTTGGAAGCGATGGCCTGTGCCACC
The DNA here is from genome assembly GCA_017992725.1 of Candidatus Woesebacteria bacterium. GTDB lineage: Bacteria > Patescibacteriota > Microgenomatia > UBA1400 > PJMF01 > JAAZKO01. The sequence continues at coordinate 285 of JAGOOB010000056.1, forward strand.
CCGGTGGTGGCTAGCCAAATCGCTGTGGAAGGTTTAGATGTCGAAAATGGTAAACATGTGCTGACCAGTAATAATGCCCAAGAACTAGCCGAGTTAACAGTCAAAGTCTTAACTGAGCAAAAACTGTGGCACACCCTCTCTAGCAATGGTAAAAAGTTTGTCCAAGATCACTATGACTGGCAACTGATTTCGCAAAAGCTCGATGCAATTTACCAGAAGATCGGTAAAATAAAGAAGTAAGTTATGGCAAAAAAGCTTGATCTTAGCATTATTATTCTCAACTATAACGGTTTGTTTTGGTTAAAAAAATTATTACCGACCATCGATAAATTCTATTTGAAAAAAACCAAATACCGAGTGGAAGTGATTGTGGTCGATAATGATAGTCAGGATGACAGTGTGCAATTCTTAAAAAAGAATTTTACTTGGGTGAAAGTGATTGAGTCGGGGCAAAATGGTGGCTTTGCTTTTGGCAACAATGTGGCTCTGCGTCAAACTCAAGCCCGTTACGTAATGTTGCTTAATAGCGATACCGAGTTTATTGCAGACAAAAGTAATTTAGATATTTTAATTGATTATTTAGATAAGCACAAAAAAGTGGCAGTAGTTGGCCCTCGTTTAACCTTAAGTAATGGCCGATTAGATCCTGCCAGTCATCGTGGCGAACCTCATCCTTGGGCCGCTTTTACTTATTTTGTTGGCCTGGAAAAACTCTTTCCTCGAAGTAAATTTTTGGCTCACTATCACTTGGGGCACCTAGATCTAGATACTATCCATCCTGTGGAGGCTGTTTCTGGCGCCGCGATGATGGTCAAACGCAGTGCCATTAATAAAGTCGGGTTGTTGGATGAAAACTTCTTCATGTATGGGGAAGATTTGGATTGGTGCCGTCGCTTTCGTGATGCCAATTATCAAGTGGTTTTCCATCCTCAAGTAATCATTATTCACCACAAATATAAATCTGGCATTAAAAGTGTCAATAAAAAAACTGCCAAAAAAACCAACAGTTTTTTTTACAATGCCATGTTGACTTATTACGATAAATATTATGGCCCTAAATATCCGCATTTTTTGCGCCGGATTTTGCGCTCTTATATTTTTGTTAAACGGGATGGACGCTGATGACAAGCACTAATAAAACTCGCTATCGCTTAGGTATTGATTGCCGACTAGCTGGCAGTGACAATGCTGGCATTGGTCGTTACTGCGAAAATTTGGTTAGAGAAACTATTAAAATCAATCAAGAAAAACATCTTTTCCACTTAGTCTTGTTTTTTAGAAATCTCAACCAAGCTAAAGAGGTGTTGGGCGTTGATTATTATCAAAATCCAGCCAAATATCACTTAACGATCGAGCTAGTTGACATTCGGCATTATAGTTTGAAGGAACAACTTTGTTTACCTAAAATTTATCGTCGCGCTCAACTCGATCTGTTGCACGTCCCCCATTTTAATATTCCGGTTTTTTATCGGGGCAATTTAGTGATTACCATTCACGATTTACTCTGGCATCAACAAAAGGGGATGCAAGTCACCACCCTCAAACCACTAGTGTACTACGCCAAATATCTGGCCTATTTAATGGTCGTCAGGCTAGCTGTTAAACGAGCTAAATTTATTTTGGTTCCCGCCCACACCATCAAAGATACTGTCTGTCACTATTATCCCCAGGTTAAAGATAAAATTATTGTAACCAAAGAGGGCATTGCTGAGCCCTATCAAAATAATCTCAATCTGGTTTCCGCCAAAAAATTAGCCAAAAAAAGAATTAAAAAACAGTTGGTTTATACTGGGTCACTTTATCCGCACAAAAATATTGTTTTAGTGCTCAAGGCACTGAAAAAATTACCCAAGTATCAATTGCTGGTAGTCGGCTCGCGTGATGTTTTTCAAACTCAAGTGCGGAAACTGGTCGCCCGCTACAAAGTCAAACGCCAAGTCAGATTTTTGGGCTACGTCCCCGATCAAAAACTGATTAAACTTTATCAAGAATCGCTGGCTCTAGTTCAACCTTCGTTGTCCGAGGGTTTTGGTTTAACGGGGATTGAGGCCATGGCTAGTGGCACTGCCGTTTTAGCCAGCGACATTCCCATTTTTCATGAAATTTATCAAGATCACGCCTTTTATTTTGACCCCAAAGACCCAACCAGTTTTTTGAGCGCTTTAGAAAAAGTGGAATTTGCTGAGCGTGAGTCGATTATTGCAAACAATCTCACTTTTGCCAAAAATTATCGCTGGCAAGATCTAGCTGAATTAAGTTGCCGCGTTTATTTAACCGTGCTGCAATCTAATTAACTATGCTTAACTCTAAAAAAATGGCTATTGTTTATGACCGCGTTAATACCAGTTTTGGTGGAGCGGAAAAAGTGTTGTTGGCTCTGCATGAGCTTTATCCACAAGCCGATTTAATCACTTCTGTCTATTATCCACGCCACGCTCCCTGGGCGAAAGTTTTTCAGGTTAAAACTAGTTTTTTGCAAAAAGTGCCTGGTGCTAAACGCTGGCATCGGTTTTTTGCAGTGCTGATGCCCTTAGCTTTTGAAAGTTTAGATTTGCGCGAATACGACATCATCATTTCCGTTTCTAGCGCTGAAGCCAAAGGGGTGATTACCCGCGCTGATCAATTGCATTTTGCTTATCTGCTGACTCCACCACGTTATCTTTACCATTATCAAGAAAATTATCTGCAAAAAAGCCGTTTTTTACAGTGGCCAGGCATTAACTGGCTAGCCAAAAAAGCCCTGGCTTACCTCAAAAAATGGGATTATTTGGCCATTCATCGCCCTGATTTAATTGTGCCTATTTCTTATAGTGTCTCAACTCGGATACATAAATATTATCATTTAGATCATCAGCCAATTATTTATCCACCAGTCGATGTCAAAACCTTTCAGTCCTTGCTGGCTAACCATCCCCAGCCACCAGCACAGACTAGGTCTTATTACTTGGTGGTCAGTCGCTTGGTTCCTTATAAAAATATTGATTTAGCAATCAAAGCTTGCGTTCAACTCGACCGACAATTGATCATTGTTGGCGACGGTCCAGAGTCTAAACGTCTCCAAAAATTGAGTCGGCAGTTGTTGCTGGCCAAAAATCCCAAGACTGCTAATTTCAAACAAATTATTTTTCAAAAAAGCGTCACTGACGCTCAACTCAGTCAACTTTATCAACACGCTAAAGCCTTATTAATGCCAGGCATTGATGACTTTGGCATCGTCGCCCTGGAAGCTAATCTCCACGGCTTGCCAGTGATCATTCATCAACATTCAGGCGCCAGTGAAATTTTAATCGATGGCCAACACGCGCTGCACCTGAATTATCCAGAAATTATGCAAGAAGCTCATGAGGCTCAATATCTGGCTGAACTATGTAAAAAAATGCAAATGCTAGAGCAGACAGATTTTGATCTAGAAATTTTAACTAAAAACGCTATAAAATATGATACGAGTCATTTTATTAGAAAATTTAATCGACAATTAGAAACAGCCTATAG
>JAGOOB010000007.1:0-12851 GCA_017992725.1 Candidatus Woesebacteria bacterium
CCTGATTTGCGTTGCTGGCAAGTCGATGCAGTTGATAACTCCAATGTTTATTGTAATGTTTCAGGATGTAAAAGTTATGAAACTGATTTGAGAGATTGCGGAAAACTGAACCCAACTACAGCGCCGACGACCGCACCCACCACTGCACCCACCACTGCACCCACCACTGTACCTACCACGGTGCCAACTACCGTACCTACCACCGCACCCACCACTGTACCTACCACGGTGCCAACTACCGTACCTACCACCGTACCCACCACTATTCCTACAATTGTACCAACTAATACTCCCATCCCCACCCTCACCTCAACTCCAACCCCAACCGAAATACCTAGAATTTCTTGCAGTGCTACTGGTTGTATGAGAGATAGTCAGTGTCAAGAGGGTTTAGTTTGCGTTGATATTGGTAATACTGGCATCTGTTCACTTCCAGCGTTGGTAGATTCTTGTGCAGAAGATCAAAATTACACAGCTTGTTGCGCCGGCTATACCCCCGCTCCGACGGCTACTATTACCAGCAATCCAACGTCAATCCCGACTGCAGCACCCACTTCTCCTCCCGCTACGCCAACTCCAGTTATTACCACAGTGATTACCACCGTGGGTTGTAATGAAGCTTGTAATGAAAATGCTGATTGTGCCAACATTAGCCACATCTGTTATGAGGGTTTCTGTCGCCTCGATGTTAATCCAACCGATGTCAACTGTCGTTTACCCGATGGTGGTAATGTCATACAAAGGGCAGTAGAAGTACCAACCGTTAGTGGTTTTGCCGATTGGTTCAATTTCATTAAGGTCGGCTTCGGCATCCTCGGTTTGGGATCTTTACTGTTGCTACTTCTATAGGATTTAAAAAAACGTTTTCTTCCTTTTTTTTGCTATAATGCTATCAGGCGCGTGTGTAGCTCAATTGGTTAGAGCTCCAAGCTTATACCTTGGCGGTTCTAGGTTCGAGTCCTAGCACACGCACTCGATCAACCCGATCAAAATTAACATTAGGCTAAATCAGATTCATTTAGCACTTTTACTTAGCACTGGTCTAATCAATTATGAAATTACTCGGCAGATTAATAAAACTCATAATCAAACTAATAATTATTGTCCTTATTCTTCTGGCTATTAGTATTTTTCTTTATCAAAAAGGTTGGTTAAAAACCCATCCTCTTCAAGCCCAAATTAATCAATACCAAGATGGCGAAATCAACAGCTGGCAGGATCTAGTTAACTCTTTTCACAGCGATCAAAAATTAAATCTCGAACTTAATGAATTGAGTACTAATGCTGGAGAACAAATCAAAAGTAGTGCACAAAAAGCCATTGAGGCTGGAAAATTTGCTCAAGAATTTGTTAGTGAATCGGTACAAACTAACGAGTCAACCGATAAAAATTTGGGCGAGCGAGCCTTTGAATATGGCCAATATGTCTATTGCAAAGCAGTGGTAGATGATTGGGAAGCAAAAACTAACGAATAGTCGTGCCCACGCAATCCTGATTAGTTAAAGCCCAATATAAGTTATTTTTCAACATGCCAGAAATAATTACTGATTCAATACCTAGCTTAGCCAAATTCAGTGATTCCTCTATTTTTAAACCCATACCTCCGGTGACATCAAAACCTCGAGTATGTCGTAAATCCTGACGGAATTTAGGCCAGGTTTTGGCAGTGATCTCTGGAACTAATTGACCTTGTTTATCTAAAAATCCTGCTACTTCAGTCACGTGAACAATTTTGTTTACCTTAACTCCTTGCTGCAAAAAATAATCAGCTAAAAAAGCCAAAATCTTCTCCGTGGACCAAATGGTACAACCCTGTTGTCTATCCACTAAAACATCCCCACAAGTAATAGGTAATAAGTCTTTATCTAAATATTCTTTCACTACGTCTGGACAAAAATGTAATTTTTCTCTTTGATCGGCGACAATAGTGTTGCTTGCGTAAAAAGATACGGCTGGTAATTCATGTTTGATAAACTCGTGAACGACTAAACGATTAAGTGTTGCTGCAGTGTCCTGAACTACAGCCATCCCTAACCGACTTTCTTCATTTATAAAACCGGCCATTGTTTGATATTTGGTAGCTGGCACGTGAGCAAAGCCTCCTTGACCATGACCTATGATTAGCATTTGCTGAGGATTTTCTTGCCTAGCACTGGCAATCTCCCCAACTAGGCGACTCAAAGTCGCTTTTCTCAATGACATAAAAACTTCTTTATCAGTAATGATGGAACCACCCAATTTAATCAAAGTTAGATTTTTTTTCATGATTTATCTTCTCGTAATTTATATTGATGCATCCCGCTCAGCCAGTATGCTAAGCATCTCTTCTTGAGGAATTTTACCTTCATCAGCCAAAAACAATAAAGCTGCTGGCAAAAAATCCAGCACAGCTAAAGTGGCCTTACGAAATTCTTTTTGATCAATCTTGGCTAATTCTTGGGGAGAATAAAGCCGCCAGCCCTCTCTTTCAATTTTGCTAAGATCCCCTTCTTCGATCAAAATTGCTAAAACAAAAACCACAAAATCATATAAGGCTCGCCGATCACTATCGGCATCAATTGGTCTAACTTGTTCAATCTTAAATGAAGACTTTGAAAAAAAGTGCACTTTATCTTCTAAATCTGAAGCAGATAAACCAGGCACTTCCTCTTCCATTTCACGCAACATGCTGGTGTATAAAGCGTTAACAAATGCAGGTGGTAATTGTTCAAAGCTTAAAGAGTCATAATTGTCACTGTCTTGAAGAAAATCTAAAACCAACTGAGATTCACCATTCTCTACTTTACCTGTAACTGTATTAACACCACGGGGTCTAGTAAAATAATCTTGCCCAAGAGTTGTTTGGTCGATATTTAACCAAGATTGATTGTCATGATGATCAGCTGGAAAAATTACTCGCTCTCGCTTGCGGCCCTCATCATCTGATAAATTGCTATCTACATCATTAAAGAGTAATAGTTTTAAACCCTCATTGGTTTCAACAAAAGTCAATGCCCCAACACCGACTGCTTCTGATCGAAAAGCAATGTTTTCTTTCATTGAAGAATTACAATGAGTACAAAAGGGACGATTGGGGGGAAAAATTTTTTCACCACAAACTGGACAAACTGCTAATTTGAGTTCACCCTCACCATTGCCATAGCGAGTTTTTTGTAGGCGCCAATGCCTTGGTACTTCCATGATATTTTATTAGTCGTAATTGTTGGCAAAATCATGCACAATTAGTTAAATCTAAATTTCATAGTATGATATTAAGATGACTCAAGTGACATTGACCCTAGATAAATATAAACAAGATATTGTCGATTTTTTAGATAATTTTTTATCGGAACAAGAAAAAGAGATAGCAAAGATTAGCCTAGATGATAACGTTTTTGATACTTTAAAAAACTTTCTTTGGCTGGGCAAAATGGCTCGGGGCAATTTATTCCTCTTAACTACTAAAGTTTTGCAACATAATCTAAGTCATATTAGCTTAAAAAAAATCTTGCCTTTTGCTGGCGCTTTAGAATTAATTCAAGCAGGATTGTTAATCGATGATGATATTATCGATCAAGATAAGCAAAGACGGGGGCAAGATTCAATTTGGCAATATTACGCCCTACAAACTGCCAAATACAGTCAGCACTATGGAATAAGTCAGGCCATTTGTGTAGCAGATTTGGCATTCTTTCTAGCCAATCAATTAATTGCGCAAACTAAACTTGCTGATCAAAAATCACTAGAAATTCAACGGTTGATTAATCGAGAAATTAGTCAAGTAATTTTAGCGGAAATGCTCGATATGCAATTGGCTCAAAACGAAGGGATACCCCCGCTCGAACAAATTATGGAGATGAATCTTTACAAAACAGCCCGCTATACTTTTTCCCTCCCCCTAATGTTGGCTGGTCATTTAGCTGATCAATCACCAGCAATGATTAATAATTTGAGTGAAATTGGTGAAAAAGTTGGTTTAATTTTTCAGATGAGAGACGATTATTTAGGTATTTTTGGGGATAATAAAAAAACCGGAAAACCCATTCTTTCAGACATAAGGGAAGGTAAAAAAACTATTTTTTATTATTATTTAATTAAAAGCGAACTTCTCAGCCCCAAAGACAAGCAATTGTTAAATAGTTGTTTAGCTGTCGAACAAATCAGTCAAGAAAATAGTTTAACCCTACAAAAACTATTTAAAAATCATAGTCTGCCAGCGGTTAATCAGCAAATGAAAAAACTCGAAGATGAAACATTAGGCATTATTGATAATTTAAATAATGACAAATTAGCAAAATTACTAAAAGAAATTTTAAATTTTGCTCAATATCGCCAATACTAATGCTGATAATTAAACCTTGGGATCTTGATGCTCTTTTACCAACAAGGTGAGCAACACCCCAACTGCTGCCACTAAAAATAGGCTTATCCAAGCTTCACCAAAAAAATAAAATAAGAAAAAAACCAACGACCAAAACACAATCGCTGCTGCGCTAGTAATCATTTGCCGATAAGTAAAATATGATAAACCTTCCCGACCTTTACCTCTCACTACCCAAACTCGATCAAAAAATAACCAATGAAAACTAGAGGTGATACGATCCAGCGTATTCACCACGACAATTGACCAAAAACCAACGACAAAACTTCTAATGATCCAAAACAAGGATAAGATTCCTGCTGACAAAACAAACGGTCGTCGACTTTTATGTTTATCAATCACTGCTCCCACCCCATAACTAATCACCATGGCTAATAGTAGTGAAAAACTATATAAAAAACCAACTTTGTCACTAGTGCCCAGTAAGAGAAAAATATACAAAGGCCACATTTGTAATACACCATCATTAAAATAGCTCCCAGCAAAAGTCAGTCCCAGCCGTCTAAAACCTGGTTCCATCATCCAAGTAGAGAATTCTTCCCAAGAAATTTTGTCATGGACTTTAACGTTATCCATGGAGATTGAAAAAATGAGACCAATAGTAATTAATACTAATCCTAGTAAAAATAGATTACCGTAACCAAGACCCGCAATAATCAAACCACCCAAAGCGGGAGAAATCATAGTAATGATATTAAGCAAAAAATTAATAATCCCTAAATTACTCCCTATTTTATGATGCTCGCTGTTGCGACTTAACGAATAATAATAACTATTCCAAAAATAATTAGTTTGCACTCCATCAATAATCACTGCCAAAAAAATCCAATAGGGGTTAATTTGCGATAAAAATAAGAAAGCGGCAAATAAAACATACAAAATTTGTCCCATGACAAAGGCGTGTTTTGTCCCTAGCTTAATAGTCCATTCCGCTACCCAAATTGCCGAAAGAAAGGCCACCAAACGATCTAGTAGCTGGAAAAGCGCAATATTAAAGACACCAATTTGCAGAGCAGTTAAAGTATTTTGCCCATTGAGGCTTAAGCTCCAATTAATTTTATCCCAGAACGGTAAGTGCAGATTGAAATAGTAAATTGGTAAAAAAAACATCACCAATTTATTAACCAATTCACGCATTAAACGGATTGCGTACAAATGCTTGAGATTTTTGTTTTTCTGGAAAGCTAACTTGGGCAGTTTCATTACTAGTTCAGTATAAACTAACTAGAGTAACTCCTGCAAAAGTTGTTTAACACTTTGATCAAAAATTGCTTGTTGCTCGGGTGGCATCCTTTGCAAAACATAGTCAGCAGGAGCGATATTTCTTAAACCATTTCTAGCATCTATGCCCAGACGCAGATGCCAAAAGTCTTTTGTCCCTAAGTGTTGATAAATTGACTGCAAACCATTGTGCTCTTTTGGACCAGTCCCTTTTTGTAATTTGTATGTTCCCAGTGGCAAATCTAAATCATCATGGACAACAATCAAATCCTCTGGGCCAGCAAAAGGATCTTGCAGATCAATTTTTAAATAGTCTAAGAAAGCTCTTAATGCTTGACCAGAATTGTTCATAAAAGTTTGTGGCTTAATTAAAAACAAATCATCCCTTTTGACTGCTAACTGCGCATTAAATTTTTTGTCAAATTTAAAAGTTAAGGATAAAGCTTCGGCCATAGCCTCAACAAACATAAAACCAGCGTTATGGCGAGTGCCCTGATATTCTGGCCCAGGATTACCCAAACCTACATAAATTTTCATCAGTCTTATTCTAACATTTAACTTTTTTTATATTGTTTACAGTTATAATATGCACTGTGAAAAAAAATATTGGCATTTTTGGCAGTAATCAAGGCCACCAAAGTATTGCTGAAGCCATTAAAGAAAAAATTGAATCACAAGCGGGCGATCGTTATCAAGTTCATATTCTCTATACCAAACAGCCACTTTCACTAATTTATAACTCAATTTATCGATTTGCCCCAAAGGTTTTTGATCGTCCCTACGAATTTTCGGCTAATATGGTTGAAAATTATGCCGAATTAAACGATCTAGTCTCTAGTTTTTTTCTTAAAAGCACTTATCAATTAGCTAAGGATTTTATTGAAGAAAAAAACATTGATTTAACAATCAGTACTTATTTTTCCTTTCAACCTACTTTGGAAAAAATTCAACAAGAAAAACAGATTCCTTACTTTAATGTAATAGCTAACCCGAGAACTATCCATCCTCTGGAAATATCTCCTCAGGCTAAAATTAACTTTTTTTTCGACGACAAAAACTTAACAGAATACCAAAAAAGGTGTCGAGCTAAAGTCACGGGTTGGTTTGTGGGTAAACGTTTTGAAACAACTTACCAAAAAGAAGCGGTTAGAAAAAAATTAAAAATTACACCAGCTCTCACTTTTTTAATTGCCTCTGGTTCAGAGGGTTCTACTGCCGTTTTAAAAATCTTACCAGCTTTGATTAATTGCCCAAAACCGCTGCAGGTTTTTGTAGCTTGTGGTAATAACAAAAATTTATATAGCAATGTATTGGGTATTCAAAAAAGCTTAGTTGCCTTTAGTCAATCTCAAGCCATTATTACGCCATTAAAATTTACTAAAAATTTACATCTATACATGCAAGCAGCCGATTTAATTATCGGCAAAGCCGGACCTAACACTTTGTTTGAGAGTGTGGCAACTATCACTCCATTTTTCGCTATTACTCACCTTGCTCAAGAAGAAGGTAATTTAGCAATTATTAAAGAACACAATCTAGGCATCGTAGCAGAACAATCTCAAGCAGCTAATCAAAAAATTTCCGCTATTATTCAACAACCCAAGCAATTGGCAAAATTTAAACCTGGTTTGCTTAACATCAAACAATACAATCAACAGTCTGCTTCCATTTTAATTGAAGAAATCGATACAATTTTGCAAAAATCAGTCAAATGAAACTGACCGCCCATCTCTAAGCAACTAGGCTTGACGAATTTCTTTTAATTCTTGAAGCGTGGTGGCTTGTTGCCAATTTTTATCTTGACGAATTGTCACTAAGCGAGGAAAACGTAGCGCTACTCCGGCCGTATGACTGGGAGATTGAGAAATCTCATCCGCAGCAATTTCTAAAACTAGGTTGGGTTCGATCCAAACATCAGCCTTTAATTCCTTTTTAAAATCATATTGGGGATTAGCTTGGTTTTGGGGACTTCGGTATTGATCAGCTAATTGTTTAATTGCTCGAAACTGGTCGTCGGTTAAACCAGTACCAATTTTGGACAAAGTTTTAATTTTACCAGTATCTTGATCTAAAACGCCCACCAACAGCGCACCGATACCAAAACTTTGGCGCTTGCCTTTTCCCCGATAATAACCAAGCATAATGCAATCCAGCGTGTCATTCAATTTACCTCGTTGGCCTTCTGCTTCTTTAATTTTGACCCAACGCCAACCCTTACGACCAGCAACATAAGCAGATTCTGGTTTTTTCATCACTGCTCCCTCTAAACCAACAGCTAATTGTTTTTGGTGAAAATCACTTAAGGTTTGAGGATCATTAATTAGCTGGTAAATAGTTTTTTTAACGACAGTTGAATCCTGTATGGCTTCATCCAGCAATTTTTTGCGATCAATGAGGGGCTCATCTATTAAAGCGCGACCATTATAAAAAAGTAAATCAAAAACATAAAAGCAAATTGGAGTTTCTTCTGCTTTAACATCCACCTGATATTTGCGTTTTCTCGAAATAGTTTCTTGAAAAGGTAAAAATTTCTTGGTTTGGGGATCGTAAGCAATGGCTTCACTATCAAAAATAGCTGTTTGAGCCTGGCATTGTGTTAACACTTGCTCTAACTCGGGAAACATCGCCGACACTTCTTCTAAATTCCGGGTGTAAGCCTTGTAGAAACTACCATCAGCAAAACCCTTTTTATTAATGTGAATTTGAATCCGTAAACCATCATACTTCGGTTCAGCAATAACTTCGCCCATCTTGTCAATGATTTCTTGACCACTATTCAAGCGCTGACACAGGGCCGGCACAACTGGGATACCCAGTTCTAACTGATAGTTTTTAGCGAGTTCTTTGGCGCTTAAGTTTTCATCGAATAAATATAATTGAGCCAACAAACCAACATCAGCCTTTTTTTGAAAAGCTTCTTCCAACAGCGCTGACTGACTTTTATCTCCAGTTTTTGCCCAAGACAGCGCATCGAGCATCGTCATCGTCGAAAAACCCAAGCGCATTTTGCCAAGAATGATGCGGGCAATAAACTTTGCTGATAGTGCGCTGACTTGATCCAAGAGATCAGCTAATAAATTAATTTTTCTGTCTTGTGAACCTTCGCCTTTTTCTCCAGCAATCAACTCTAGTTGCTGATGAACTTCAACAATTGTTAATGCCTCTTTTTGCCCATCAACTGTTGCTAAATCGCTCACAACTTGATAAAACAGCTCACCTAAATCTCCAAGGTTTTTATATTTTTTGGTTAATTCACTAACAATTGTTTGCTGATCATCTTGATCAAATAAACCTTGGGTGAATAATGATTGGTGATCCACATCTGGTTTCGCGTGGCGAGCATAAAAACTAGCTAAAGAGCGAATTAACATTTTGTTGGATAATTGAAATTCTAACGATCGATAATTAGCTACCAAACTGCCTTGGATTAAATAACTAGCTGGCACTATTTCATCTTTTCCCAATTTTTTAAATAATTGGGCTAATAATTCAGTCATCTCTAAACGAGAGCTAATTTTTTCTAAATCGGCTAAATATTGGGCAAATTGATCGAAAATCATAAATTACTTTCAAAACATATTATGTCAGAACAATTAGAAAAACCAAGTTAAACTCATTATCAAATTCAACATTATCATTTAACTAAGGCTGTAACTAACTCCCTTAGTCACACCATGTTTCTTAACCACACCTTTAGCAATTAAATCTTTTAAATCTCGCAAAATAGTGTCAACCGACACGTTAGGTAGCACTTTTTGTGCATCATCCGAGGTCATCGTGCCCTGGTTTTGTAATAGTTCTAACAAAATAATTTGTCGTTCAGACAACGCCACTTGTTGACCCAACTCTCGCTTTAATTTCAAATCCTGAGACAGTTTAGCCACTTTGGCTTTTACCTTATCAATTTCCAGAGCCAAACCATAGGCAAAATATTCTAACCAATAAGTTAAATCTTGTTTGGGATGTTGCTGGACCGATAACAGAGCTTGATAATAAGCATCAACATCACTGTCAAAATATTCTTCTAGCGAAAAGAAACGTTTAAAATCATAGCCAGCCTCATAAAGTGCTAGTGTAGCAAAGGCTCGGGCTGTACGACCATTACCCTCAACATAAGGATGGATATAAACCAGCTGATAATGAATAATAGCTGCCCGTAAAATTGGATGAAGGTTTTGACTTTCTTCACTGTTTATCCAAGCAAAAAGATCATCTAGCAAAAATGGCACTTCGGCTGCTACCGGAGGACGAAAGACGACTTGACCATTTTTAGCTCCTCGGACAATGACTTGTTTGTTGCGCAAAGTAGCTATTTGTTCTTCATCGAGCAATTTGTCCATAGTCAGGCTATGTAACAAATTCAGTGTACTTAAATTAAGTAATGAAGATTGTTGATCAGTATTTTTTTTCAACAAAGGTTGCTGGTCAATCCAAGCTAAAACATTACGGTAATTAATTACCTCTTGGATATCTCTTTCCCGGGCAATAATCCCCGTCTGATCTAAAACAGTTTGCACATCATCGGTTTTGCCTAAAGACAGTACTTGACTTGCCTGATCAGCGCTCAAATCATTACCCTCAATTTTAGTGCCATAATGAACACTGCGCGTCAACGCTTCATCACGGAATTTGGCTTCCCAAGCAGGTACCAGAGGTGAGTTATCAATGACGGCCTTAGCCGACTCAATAGCGGAAATATAGGTTAATAAATTATTACTAATTCGATAATGAGGTTGGTACATTAAAGACATATTTTGGCACAGTTTGATAGCTAAGACAAGAGTTATTTTTGCAAAATGTGCAAATTTAAAGAAAAACTCCAGGTCAAATAAACTAGCTACCTAATTGGCTTCTAAAAAGTTATGTCAGTGAAGCAAAAACATAGTAAAATGAACTGATGATTGAAAATCCTCAACAAAGTGTTCAAGCCCAACAATTGATTGACCAAGCCTTTCACAACTTAAAAATTGCTAAAAAAGACTCACACAAGGGTCAAAATGGTAAATTATTGATTATTGGCGGATCCAAACTTTTTCATGCTGCGAGTAAATGGAGTTTAGAAGTTGCTAGTAAAATTGTGGACATGGTTTTTTACAGTTCGGTGCCAAGTAATAATCGCCTAATTAAAAAGTGGATTAGTGCCGAATTAGACCATCAATTGACCCAAGCAGTTAAAGAGAATTTCTGGCAAGGAATTGTCATTGATCGTCGACAAATTGAAGATTATCTGGATGAAGCCGATTGCATCTTACTAGGACCAGGTATGGAGCGAACCAACTATACTGCCAAGTTAAGTAATAAATTACTGAAAAAATTTCCCCAGAAAAAATGGGTCATTGACGCTGGCGCCTTACAGATGGTTGACCCACATCTACTCAGTCAAAACTGTATTATTACTCCTCATCAACAAGAAATGGACATTTTAGTCCAAAAGAATCAAGGTTTTGCTCCAAATAATTATCAAGCTCTGCCCATTTGCTTACTTAAAGGTCCAGTTGATCGAATCCTGATTTCCAAGAATCATTCACTCTCAACCAAAACAACTCTGATAGAAATCACGGGTGGCAACGCTGGCATGACTAAAGGTGGTACTGGCGATGTCTTGGCCGGTTTATTGGCCGCCCTTTATTGCCAAAACGATGCTTTGACTAGCACCATTATTGCCAGCTACATCAATAAAAAAGCTGGTGATTCTCTCTATAAAAGTGTTGGCCCTTATTTTAATGCCAGCGATTTAGTGGCAAAAATTCCTCAAGTGTTGTGGGAAACGCTTCAAGAGAAAGCTTGAAAAATCAAGAAAATCAAGTAGAATACCTACATTCGTTTGGCGATAGTCTTATTATTTTGGCAAGAAAGAGATCAGGAAAAACATTATAGCAATGACTAAAGAAGAAACAGTAGATCATAATCCGGTTAGCCACCCCGACCTCGGTGATAGTAGGGAGGGCAGTAATAATAGTGAAAATGGTGATTACGACGATGACGGTCACGGCAATGATGGTTATGCCAATAATGATCATAAAGTTAGCAGTGAACAGAACAAAACAGCAACAATAGCTGAAAATCCTTACAGCATTCCACCAATTTTTAATAAGTATAAAAACATGTCTTTAGACACTTTCTTCAAAATACTTGACGCTAAGTCGAAAAAACCACAAGAAATTGATGATGATCTCGATGTTGTCTTGACTTTTTTAAGAGATTTAGAAAATTCCATTAAAATTGCCCAACAATTAACGGATGCTCATGGCAACCCTTGCTTCCCAGCACTGTATGAACAACATTGCTCACGAGCTGAATATTTGAGTAAGTTGCTTGAGCAATTTCGCTGGTTTACTGAATTGAAAAAAAATCCTCGTTTTGATATTTCTACCATTGGACACAATGGGTATAACAATTCTAAAAAAGATAATAACAAAACAGTTTTTTAAACTGACTTCAATTCAATTAATTGACTCTGCTGGATTTTCTTGCTCAATGCCGTAGCTAAATCACCGTCGGCTGTAGTTAACACCACCTGATAATTTTCTAACAAAGATAGCACCATTGCTTTACTACTTTCATCCAATTCAGACATAATATCGTCTAATAACAATAGCGGTTGATAATCAATCCGACTGTGTAAAAACTGTAGTTCGGCAATTTTCAACCACAACACCCCTAAACGTTGTTGACCTCGAGAACCATAAGCTAAAAGGCTCAAATCTTCAATTCCTTTTTCGGGCAAGGAGAACTTAACCAAAAAATCGTCTTTGTGGGGACCAATTAGGGTATGACCTACAACAATTTCTTGATCAGCATATTTTTTTAAGCGCTCTTCATTAATCAGAGAAGGTAAATATTCAATATTCAATTCAAAGGGAAAAATCACTTCTCTTATAAAATCAACAAAATGGCTACGCTCCCGCTGAAGAAATTTTCCGTGTTCGAGTAAATTGGTGTTCCAAAAAGATAAGATGCCCTTGCTCTCTTCGCCTTCTCGCACTTTTTGCAGCAGCAAATTACGCCGTTTCAGAGTTTGTTCGTACTGTTGAAGAGCACGTTGATATTCCCAATCTAACATTGACAGGGCTTGATCTAAAAAAAGGCGGCGCCGGCTGGGACTACCTTCAATTAATCGTAAATCTTCCGGACGAAATACCACCACTGACAAATTTTTGACAAAATCTTTGCGCCGGCGCCGCACATCATTAACAGTAAACAAGCGGTATTGACTCCGCCTACCAGCCACCATTCCCCTGGTCAACATGACCTCTAATTTTAAATCATC
>JAGOOB010000007.1:12951-17689 GCA_017992725.1 Candidatus Woesebacteria bacterium
CCACTGACAAATTTTTGACAAAATCTTTGCGCCGGCGCCGCACATCATTAACAGTAAACAAGCGGTATTGACTCCGCCTACCAGCCACCATTCCCCTGGTCAACATGACCTCTAATTTTAAATCATCCGCGGCTGCTTCTTTTTTTTCTCCCAACAAATCTTCTTCATTGCTCAAGGAAAATAATCCTTGGACTCTACTTAGCTCTGCTTCAAGCCGAATCATTTCTTCAACATGTGTCGCTCGAAAACTGTCTCCAGTAGCCAAAAGATTGATCGCTTCAACAATCGAAGTCTTTCCACTACCATTTGGCCCAACAAAAATTGTCGTTCTACCGAAGTCCCAGTTCTGGTTGGTAAAATTCCGAAAATTTTGTAAAGCTAATTTACGCAATAGCATCGTTTTATTCGTCACTGACCATCATTTTACAACTAATGACAATTAATTATGGAAAGCCCGTTTAAATCGCCAAAATAAATAAATGAGCAAAATTTGCCAATATAAAAAGAAAAAGAAAAAAGACCTGTAAATCAATCTAAAAACTATTGATCCATCATAAAACAAGTCTAACAACCACCAGGCAAATAAAAGATAACAAATAGTGGCCAATAAAGTAGGTAAAAACATCAAAGGGACAAAGACCTTATCGCGAACTAAATTCTGCATGCTCTGATAAGGATGTAAAAATAAACCTAAAACAATTTGGCCCAAAGAATAAATTAATGATTCAACAATAGCTAATTTATCCATTGTTTCCTTGATATAAAAACAGCTCCCAAACGAGAGAACTGATTAAAGCTAAAAACAAAATGATCTGCCATGAATGGGTAGCCACAAAGTTAGCAAGAGTACTAAAACGATCAGGAATAAACTTTTCTTTTTTCAGAGAACTAATAATTTTAGCTTCAGTTTTTAATTGCTTTAAAAATTCTTGCTTATCTGGCATAGTTGGTGCAAATTTATCATATCAATCAATTTATTTTTCAAGATTTGCCCAAAGCAAACGAAACTCTTTTCTAGCTCTAAATAATTCTGATTCAATTGCCTTTTCACTACGACCAAATTCTTGAGCTAATTCTTTCACTCTTTTTTTATCAACATATTTTTTCATTAATAACTCTTGCGATTGGCTACCCATTTTTTTTAATACTTGCTTCACTAAAATGGCAGTTTCATGGGCATCTTTGTATTCATGATCCAACAAAAACTCTGAAAGAGGAATAGTTTTAATAAATTTTTTTGCATAGCGTTTCCGATAAAAATCATTGATTTCATGACGCAAAATACTTTGCATGTAAGTTAGTAGGGAACTATCTCCCTTAAACAAAGTAATACTGCGCAAGCAGTTGATAAAAGTTTCTTGAACTATTTCTTCAGCTATAGAGCGATTGGGCAACTTCTGCATGGCTAAATTTAACAATTGTTTGTGGTAATTTTTGAACCAATATTCAATCGCAGATTCGTGGCCATTTTTAATCGCTTCAACCAAAACTTGCTCGTTACTAAATCCAAGAAAACGTTGCATAAGTAAACTACCCTATCATATCAGAAAATTTTATTTTATAATTACGCTGATGAAAAAGACAATTACTTTATTTTCATTAGTTTTATTCATTTTTGTTGCTTATCTTTTTCTCACTCAAAAGGGAATTTTAACTCCTAACGTCATTTATGCTGAAACAGAAAATGTAGAAATTGATCTTTCAGAACACTTAACACTTGGCAATGGCCAAAGATTAGCTGAACAATTTGCAACCCCTGCCAGTATGATTAATTTATTAATTAGAGTAGTTTTTGTTGGAGTAGGTTTAATTTTATTAGCCATGATTATTATTTCTGGCTTATCAATGATTGCTGCAGGCACAACTGAGAGCAAAGATAAAGCGAGTACCACTATGACTTCTGCACTAATGGGGTTTTTGGTAATTTTTGCCGCATATTGGATATTACAGATTATTCAAATATTTACTGGGGTCAATCTTGGCTTTTAAAAAGTAACTAGATATAATAAATACTTATAATGATCAAAATTAAAACTATAAAATTGTTGCTTCCATTGCTTTTTTTTCTCTTATTCCTTCGACCCGTCAAGGCTCAAACTATTATTCCTTGTGGGACACCAGGCATTAAGAAATGTACTACGACCGAAACTGGTCAGCCAGCTTATGCGGTGTGCGCAGCTGATGGCATCACTTGGAAACGATATGCTTGTACAGCAGGAAGAGTTTGCTTACCTAGCGATCCCAGTTGTGTTGATCCCAGTGAGCACCCAGAGGCAGTTGTCGGTGCAATCGACGCTCCCCCAGGAGTAGCTAAATTCAATGCTCAAGCTGACAGTGGTCTTGGTATTATTCTGTTCTTTTCTAATTTAATTAAATTAATTGCTATTGTTGCTGGTTTATGGACAATGATTAATTTTATTATTGCTGGTTTTACTTATGTAACTTCGGCCGATAACCCTAGTGCCATAGAAAAAATTGGTTCCAAGTTAAGTTCTAGCGTAATAGGATTGGCTATTATTGTTGCCTCCTATACTATTGCAGCAGTTATTGGTTTAATATTATTTGGTGATGCTGGTTTTATTATTAGTCCAGAAATACCAACTGTAGTTTTACCTTAAAATTATTAAAGAAATTATGTCAAATATCCACACTCTCATCGCTCAAAACAGTGATCAGTCTATTTTTGGCACTATCAATGCTCCTCAGGGAGTTGCCGAGTTTAACCAACAAGCCGGAAACATTGGCATTATTCTGTTCTTTTCTAATTTAATTAAATTAATTGCTATTGTTGCTGGTTTATGGACAATGATTAATTTTATTATTGCTGGTTTTACTTATGTAACTTCGGCCGATAACCCTAGTGCCATAGAAAAAATTGGTTCCAAGTTAAGTTCTAGCGTAATAGGATTGGCTATTATTGTTGCCTCCTATACTATTGCAGCAGTTATTGGTTTAATATTATTTGGTGATGCTGGTTTTATTATTAGTCCAGAAATACCAACTGTAGTTTTACCTTAAAATTATTAAAGAAATTATGTCAAATATCCACACTCTCATCGCTCAAAACAGTGTCAATATTGGTTCTTTAAAACCTGTTACTGAAGCGCGCCAACCAGAAAATTTAGAAACTGTCACCGTTCTTTCCACCCTAGAACTATGGATCAGCGATATTATTGGTGTCCTCACCATCCTCGGTACTTTGTTCTTTATCGTTTATGCCTTTATCTCTGCCTTTAACATCATTACCGCTTCTGGAGATAAAGGTAAATTAGAAAAGGCTCAGAACCGTTTGGTCTGGAGTACGCTTGGGCTTATTCTAATGGTGGCTACTTATGCTATTATTGGTTTAATCGGTAGTATTATTGGTTTGGAGTTGCTTCAACCAGGTGCCATGTTACAAACAATTATACCTACAGGGATTCAACCTTAAGCAGAAATTATTAACAAGCCATAAGACTAATAATGAAAAAAAATCTCGTTTACCTAAATTTAGCAGTAGTTGTCACGCTTTTATTTTTTCTATTGACACCGAGCGTTCTAGCCCAAACTCAAGGAATTACCAACCCCGTCATTGGTGATCTGGGAACCAACGACCCTAGTGTTTCTAGCGGTGGGAGATTTATCCAGTACACGGTTTACTTGTGGCGGGCATCTATTACACTTGGCTCGCTAGCAGTAATTGCCTTCTTTTTACTTGGTGCTTTTGAGTGGATCACTTCTGGTGGAGATAAAACTAAAGTTGAAAATGCTCGTAATAAAATTACCAGTGCCGTCATTGGTTTGGTATTACTCGTTAGTTCTTTTGTTTTATTAAGTTTTCTGAGCAAACTTTTGTTTGCTGGAGAATTTGATTTGTTAAAATTAACCGTTCCTGGAATAAATTAAAAACTAATCAATAAATCAATACAAAGCAACACTATGCACCAACAACTAGCACAAGTCACTTTAGATATAGCAGGTGAAGCACAAAAACAAGGACTTCTTGGAGCTGAACAAGCCCAAACCGCAGATGGTGGGTTCGGGAATTGGTTAAGTAATATTCTTACTGTCGTCATGGTTCTTGGAGCTGTCGTTTGCTTGGCCCTAATTATTATGGGGGCCATTCAATGGATCACTTCTGGTGGAGATAAGGCAAAAACTGAAGAGGCGCGTAATAGGATTACTAGTGCCATTATTGGTTTAATCGTTTTAGCTGCTACAATAGCTCTTTTTAGCCTGGTAGCTGACTTTCTTGGCATTACGGCAATAAAATTCATCTAGATTTTTTTGCTAAAGCCTAATAAACTTGATATAATAACAATTAGATAAAAAAAATTAAAAGGAGACTTTTATGAAATCAATTAAAAAATTTGCTTTAGCTTCTGCTAGTGCTTTAAGTGGATTACTGGTGCCAATAAAAATGGCCATGGCCGCTTTTGATGATATTGAGATTAATCCAGGAACTGGATATGCTACTGATTTTGGCAATATGTTCAGCTCCATTTTAAACGTGGTTATGCTAATAGCTGCCGTCTTAGTTTTTGCTTTTCTGATTTTTGGTGGCATACAATGGATTACGGCTGGCGGAGACAAGACTAAAGCTGAAGAGGCGCGTAATAAAATTACCAGTGCTGTCATTGGCTTAGTTATTGTTGCTGCTTCATATGCCCTCATCAACTTAATAGTCAACTTCCTAGGCTTTGGTAGCTTCAACGATGTTTTCAAGAATGTTGGCACTATCAACGACGCCAACTAGTTT
>JAGOOB010000001.1 GCA_017992725.1 Candidatus Woesebacteria bacterium
ATTGCTAGCGTTTTTTTATCGAGAAATTGCTGTTTCATAAGGGATTTTACTGGCTTGAATTAATAACTGCTTGATCATATAATAACATTGTTATCCAGCCTGCACCATTTTAACAATTATCATTTAAAGGAGTTCTTCATGAAAACCTATATTCCTCAAATCAAAAAAATTGATCCTGAGATGGCCGATCTCATTCAGAAGGAATGTAAAAGACAGGAGGAAACTTTAATGATGATTCCTTCCGAGAATATTGCTTCTGAAGCTGTGCAACAGGCAGTGGGTTCCTGTTTGGCCAATAAATATGCAGAGGGTTATCCCCATAAAAGATATTATCAAGGTCAACAATATGTTGATCAAATTGAAAATTTAACCAAAGCAAGAGCAGTCAAAGCTTTTGGTGTAGTTCATGCTAATGTGCAAGCGCTGTCAGGTTCTCCAGCTAATTTGGCTGTTTATTTAGGGCTACTCAAACCAGGCGATACGATCATGGGTTTAGATTTATCTCATGGGGGCCACCTCACTCATGGTTCTAAGGTATCTACTTCGGGCATTTATTATCATTCCGTTTCTTATACCTTAAATAAAGATGGTCGTATGGATTACGAAGCGATTGAAAAACTAGCCATCAAACATAAACCCCAAATAATAGTCGCTGGCATTACTGCCTATCCTCTAAAAATTAATTGGAGTAAATTTGCCAAAATTGCGGATAAAGTCGGGGCTTATTTAATGGCCGATGTTTCTCATCTTTCTGGCTTGATTGTCGCAGGTGTCTATCCATCACCAGCGCCCTACGCTCATGTGATTACTACCACTACCCACAAAACGTTGCGCGGACCGCGAGGAGCAATGATCATGGTTACCAAAAAGGGTATAAAAAAGAATCCCGATCTACCAAAAATCATTGATAATGCCGTTTTTCCACGATTGCAGGGTGGACCTCATATCAACACTATTGCTGGCATTGGAGTAGCTCTCAAAGAAGCAATGACTCCTCGTTTCAAAAAATACGGTGCCCAAATTATTAAGAACAGTGAAACCTTAGCTAAAGAATTAAAAAGCAAAGGTTTTCATTTGGTAGCTGGGGGCAGTAATACCCACTTGATTTTAATTGATTTAAAAAACAAGGGTATTATTGGTAACTTAGCTGCTGAGGCTTTGGAAGCAGCTAACATCGTTTTGAATCGTAATAGCGTTCCTTTTGATACCAATCCTCCTTTCTATCCTTCAGGAATTAGAATGGGCACTCCAGGCATTACTAGTCGGGGTATGAAAGAAAAGGAAATGGTCAAAATTGCTACTTGGATTAGTGATATCATCGATGATATTGGTCGCCTCCAAAAAGAGCAAAAACTCAGTTTTGACCAAGTGAAAAAAAGTGCGGTTCGCCAAAAATTAATTGCTTCTTCGCAAGTAATTAAAGAAGTCAAAAAAGAAGTGCTTAAACTTTGTCAAAAGTTCCCTATCCAAGCTGAATATTAATTAAAGAAAACAAAAATTCTTAAAAAGAAAGATCATTCATGCAATCAGACATTGAAATCGCTCAAGCTACTAAACTAAAGCCCATCAAAGAGGTGGCGCAATCGATTGGTATTAGTGAACAGTATTTGGAATATTATGGCAACAGCAAAGCCAAAATTAGTCTAGATATTTGGGATAAGTTGGATCAAAAAAAGGATGGAAAGCTAGTTTTGGTCACGGCCATGACCCCCACTCCAGCTGGAGAAGGTAAAACTACCACTACGGTTGGTTTGGGACAGGCTTTGTGGAGCCTTGGTAAGAAATCAATGATTTGTTTGCGTGAACCATCTTTAGGACCAGTTTTTGGCATCAAGGGCGGGGCAGCAGGTGGAGGTTATGCTCAAGTTTTACCCATGGAAGATATTAATTTGCATTTTACCGGTGATCTTCACGCAGTTGGAGCAGCGAATAATTTGTTGGCTACTTTAATTGACAATCATATTCATCATGGTAATAGTTTGCAGATCGATCCTCGTAAAATCACCTGGAGACGTTGTGTCGATATGAGTGATCGGAGTTTACGATCAATTGTCATCGCTCTTGGAAGAGGCAATGGTCTAACCAGACAAGATGGTTATGACATTACTGTTGCTTCAGAAGTGATGGCTATTCTCTGTCTGGCAAAAGACATCAAGGATTTAAAAAAACGGTTAGAAAAAATGGTTGTCGCTACGAACACCAAAGGTGAACCAGTCACCGCTAAAGATCTGCAGGCTGCCGGAGCAATGACCGTTTTACTTAAAGACGCTATCAAGCCGAATTTAGTGCAAACTATAGAGGGTTCACCAGCTTTTATTCATGGCGGACCGTTTGCCAATATCGCCCATGGGTGCAATTCTTTAATTGCTACTAGAACTGCTCTTAAATTGGCCGACATTGTGGTGACTGAAGCAGGTTTCGGTGCGGATTTGGGAGCGGAAAAATTCTTTGATATTAAATGTCGAATGGGCAAAATCAAACCCAATGCGGTAGTTATAGTTGGCACGGTAAGAGCGCTCAAACATCATGGTAAGGGCGTGCTAAAAGATGGTCTCGCTAACTTAGGCAAGCATATTGAAAATATCCAAAAATTTGGTTTACCACTGGTCGTAGCCATCAATAAGTTCGATACTGACACTCCACAGGAAATAAAACTAATTGAAAAATATTGTGAAGAGCACGGAGTAAAAGCGATCATGTCTGAAGTGTGGGCTAAAGGAGCTGCGGGTGGTCAAGATTTAGCTAAAGAAGTATTAAATTTGGTCAATCAAGAAAATCATTTCAAATATATTTACGATCCGCAAAAAGGTCTGAAAAATTCTGTCGAAGAAATTGTCAGTAAAGTTTATGGTGGTGATGGGGTAATTTGGAGCGCCGCGGCTAGACAAGCAATAAAAAGATTTGAAAAATGGCATATCACCGGTTTACCAATTTGTATGGCTAAAACTCAAGCTTCAATTTCTGATAATCCAAAATTACTGGGCAGACCAGAAGGTTTTAAAGTTAAAGTTAGAGAGATCCGCTTAAGTGCTGGAGCTGGTTTCTTCGTAGTTATCGCCGGCGACATTATGACTATGCCAGGTCTACCCAAACAACCCGCTTCTGACAATATCGATATTGACGATCAGGGAAAAATAGTTGGTTTGTTCTAACTATTTGTTCTAGCTATTTGTTCTAGCTACTTGTTCTAGCTAAACGAGATTAATAAGATTATAAAAAACTTGCTCAGGTTCGGGCAAGAGTGAGGAGTGTATGGCTCAATTAATTGATGGTCAAGCTTTATCGAAAAAAATTCAAAAACGCATTGCCACAGAAGTAAGCACTTTAAAATTTAAACCTGGCTTAGCGGTGGTTTTAGTCGGTAATGATCCAGCTTCACAAGTTTATGTGAGAAATAAAGAGAAAGCTTGCCAAGCTGTAGGTTTTTATAGTGAAAAAATTGTTTTAGAGGAAAATATCACTCAAGACAAATTGTTAGCGGTTATTAAGGAATTAAACAACAATCCCAAAATTCATGGTATTCTAGTCCAATTACCGCTACCCCAACATTTAGATGAAAAAATTGTCATTGATAACATCAGTCCTGAAAAAGATGTTGATGTTTTTCATCCTTATAATGTCGGTGAACTTTTCTTACAAAAACGCTTAAAAAACCTGGATGAACTCCTCGCCCCCTGCACTCCCAAAGGAATTATGAGAATGTTGGAAGAATATCAAATTGAGTTGAGTGGCAAAAAAGTGGTTGTGCTAGGACGAAGTAATTTGGTCGGTAAACCGATCGCTCTTATGCTTTTAGCAAGCGATGCCACTGTAGAAATCTGTCATTCTCATACCAAAAATTTAGCTGATATCACTGCTCAAGCTGATATTTTGATTGCTGCTATCGGTCAAGCCAATTTTGTAACAAAAAATATGGTTAAAGAAAAAGCGGTCGTCATTGATGTCGGCATTAATCGAACAAAAGAGGGCTTGGTCGGTGATGTGGATTTTGCAGCAGTGGAAAAAATTGCCGCTTACATTACGCCCGTACCAGGTGGCGTCGGCCCAATGACTATTGCTTGTTTACTAGAAAACACTTTGTTGTTGGCCAAAAAACAAAACCAAGCTCATTGATTTTTTGTAAGGCCTGCTGAGTTTAAATTTTTCTGACCCCAATGACTAATTTGGGTTAACCATAATAGTTCTGTTAAAAACTTTTCTATTCGTGGCAAATAAGCCAAATCCAACAAATTACCATCATTATCAAACAGTTGCCTCACGTTAGAAAAATTCAAATCAACTTTCGAAATTAGCAAGCCAAAACTGCGTAAAACAGGTAGTAGTGATTCTATAGCTCTTACTCCTCCCCATGGACCACTCGACACGCTAGCTAAAGCGACTGGTTTGTGTAAATAGATAGCATATTCGCTATCTAGAGCCCGTTTAAGTGCTGCTGGATATCCATGATTATATTCTGGTAAAACAATCAATAAGGCGTCTGCTTCTTCAATTATTTGTTTATAAGCTGGATCACTGAGTGCTGGTTCTTGATCATCTTGGGAAAAGTGAAATTGAAGCAAATCTACTACTTGAGGTTCAAAACCGACAAAACTTTGCGCTGCTTTTTCTATTAATCTGGCTACCAGCATCGATTGTCTATTCGTGCGATTGGTGCCGACAATAATGGCTAATTTAAAGTCTTTCTTTGTCATAGTGACTATTATAGTACAATGATGAAAACGGCAGTCGTTGATTACTATAGCTGTCGGCGAGATGTCAATTGTATAATAACTAATGGTGACTATCAGGTGTTTGCCGAACCTGGAAAAAGTCATTTAACAATTTGCTTCTGTAGTTCAGTGGATAGAACGTTGGTTTCCGGAACCAAAGACGGGGGTTCGATTCCCTTCAGAAGCACCAAGACAACTTGAGAAGAACCAGAACTGCCTGCAAAAAGACCAAGGTTGCTAGTTACTTGATTAAGACTGAGATTACTAGTTACTTGATCAAGACTAGTATTTTCTCAGTTCCATGCTATAATCTATCCTGTCTTAAATTGAAAACGTGTCGAGGTCCAATATAATTTCCTCCATAGTTCAAAATACAAGACGACCCTAATTTTAGGGTGAGTATTATTATCTTTGCAAATGTTTTTGCAAGGGAAAAAGGAAAACATGTCTGATAACAGACAAGAAGAGGAAAACAAGAAAAAGCTCTTTGTTGGCAACCTACCTTTCACTGCCACTCAAGAAGAACTTCAAGAAGTTTTCTCAAAATTTGGTGAAATCACCAATGTAAATTTAATCACTGATCGTATGTCAGGCCGACCTAAGGGTTTTGGCTTCATCGAATATGCAAGTGAAGAAGAAGCCCAAGCCGCTATTGACGGTATGGCTGGTCAAAAAATTGGCGATCGAGAGGTTATCGTTAATTTGGCTAGACCTCGTCAACCTCGTACTAATCGAGGTGGCTTTGGTGGTCAACGTAATTACGGCGGTAATCGTTCAGATAATCGTAGTAATCGCTATTAAATCAAGCAATTGTTTTAAAAAGAAAAAACCAGCTCTTCGGGGCTGGTTTTTTAGTAGCTAAACGGTACAAGTTTTGCTTGTCAATTTGTTGTCTAAATTACAATTAATAATAGAAAAGTGAGCTCAAACTCCAAATTAATTATCAATGAAGTCTTTCCCAATCCAGACACTGGTAGTGAGTGGATAGAAATTTACTATGTGGGCGAAAATCCAGTGTTGGCGAGTGACTACATTAACTTTAGTATTAGTGATGATAAGCGGATAATTTATACCTTTCAAGGTGATGAGGTTTGGTCGGATAATTTTTTAGTAGTTGCAGTTGCTGGCCTTAATAATGATCAGGACAGTGTCATTCTCAAAAATGCTGAAGAGCTGGTGATCGACCAAATGAGCTACACACTCAGTCAAAAAAATTTAAGTTGGTTAAGAATAAATGAGCAAGAATCAAACTTTATTTTAGGAGAAGCCAGCCCCCTCCAATTTAACAATATTCCGCCTAGCGCAACCCCCAGTCCAAATTCTACTCTTTCACCCTTGCCAAGCCCTTCACTAACTAGTCCTAGCCCGCATCCTAATCCCGATGTCATTAACACACCCACTCCCACACCTAGTCCTATAGATCTGGCACAAAATAATAATACTAACCAAGTAGAAACTAAACCTGATAAAAAACAAAATTATCACCAATTGTCCCCAGAAGAATTAGCTCAAAATTATTTTAACAACTACCAAGATTATCATAATCTGCAGATCACTTACTCACAAGAAAAACAATTTCCTCAAACGCGCCTAGTATTTCTTGGTCAAAAAATGCTCAAACCAGCAATTATCGATGCTATAATAGGAAGTTCTTTACTGGTTCTAGCAGCAATTTTATTAAGTTATGATAACAAAACCAAAAAGGAAAAAGAGCGCTTTTCTTCTTTATTTTAGAGCTTATTTACCCAGCATACTCTGGGCCAGCCTAATTTTTTTCCTTTCCAATCAACAGACACTACCAGGTTTCGATTTATCTCTTTTAGATTTTCTCTTTAAAAAATCCGCCCATATCTTTGTCTATGCAGTACTTTACTACCTACTTTTTTGGGCTTATTTAAAAACTAATCCTAGCCAGACACTGAATAAGAAGCATTATGTAATCCCCTTAATAATCGGCCTCATTTATGCGCTGAGTGACGAACTACATCAATCAACAGTTAATGGCCGTCATCCGAAGCTGCGAGATGTCGCTTATGATTTTTTAGGAATGATGTCTATATTGTTACATCAACAAAAATTACTATAATTGCTACTTGACTTAATAAGTCAAACTAGTACACTAATTCATACGTAAAAGGACTATTTAAAAGTTAAAAAAGGAGAAAACCATGACCAAATCTGAATTAATCAACGTAGTAGCCAAAAAAGCCCATCTTACTAAAAAAGCTGCTGGTGAAGCAGTAGAGGCAGTATTTGATGAGGTAATTCGTACCCTAAAAAAGGGTGATAAAGCCGTTATTTCTGGCTTTGGTACTTTTTATGTAGGAAAAGTCGAAGATAAGCATGTTGAACCTTTTGGCGATAAAACCAAACGCCAATTAGTTAAAGGTCACCGCGTGGTTAATTTCCGCGTGGGCAAACCTCTCAAAAGAGAAATTTGGTAATTTTTCTAAAATAAAATAATTAAAAACCCACCGCTTGGTGGGTTTTTTGTATCTATAATCAATTGCTAATAAATGAAACTGTTTAACGCTTAGGTGATTGTCGTTTACGACGAGCTTTACCACCACGACCAACTTTTCTAGTTTCTTTCATCCGATCGTCACGAGTGAGTAAACCTGCCGGTTTTAAAAAGGTACGAAACTCTGGATTATATTTAACCAAGGCACTGGCCAAACCATGGACCACTGCATCAAGTTGGGCTCTTTTTCCTGAGCCACTCACTCGGGCCGATAAGGCAAATTTACCTTTAGTACCTGTTAAATTAAAAGGTTGCATATAAATGGCTGCAGCATTACGAATACCAGAAAAATAATCAGCTATTAACTCTTGATTGACGACTAAATCGCCATTACCTTCATAAATTCGTACTCGAGCAGTAGCAATTTTCCGATGACCGGTAGCTTCAGTATATTTATTGCTTGGTAATTTAAAATCGACAGCCGATTTACTTTGAGCCATTTTGGCATTAATTTTTGGAGTTTTTTTAACTACTTTTTTAACCTTGCTGGTTTTTTTATTCATGCGAATTGCCATATTATTTTGCCTTTATCAAATTTTTGTAGGGGTGTTGATCACCAACGATGATTTTGAGTCTTGCTAAACGTTGATCACGTAAGCGATTCTTAGGCAGCATATTTTTGACTGCTTGTTCAATCACTTTACTAGGATTTTTTTCAATCATTTCATTAAAAGTTCTCTGTTTAAGGCCACCGGGGAAACCCGTGTGTCGATAGTAAATTTTTTTGCTAGCCTTGTTACGGGTTACCTCAATTTTTTCCGCATTAATAACCACTACATAATCGCCATTGTCATTATGCGGAGTATATGTCACTTTGTGCTTACCAATGAGTTTTTGCGCTACTTCCGTCGCTAAACGACCTAAAACTTGGCCTTCCGCATTGTATTCATACCACTGACGAGTGATTGCTTCTTTTTTTTCAATAAAAGTTTTATTTTTTGGCATGTTTCTTTACTTATTTTTTCTTTTTAGTAGTTTCTTTTTTTGTCTCGGTTTTTTTGCTGGCACTGGCTTTTTTGTCAGTTTTGTTGCTATCATTTTTCAAACTCTGCCACTTTTTCTCTTCTACCAACAAACTCAATCGATAAACCGGCATATTATCACCACGTCGATTAGCTAACTTTTCTAAACTACAAAAACCACTTTTGCGCTCAGCGACTGCCGGCACTACCTGATCAAACAAAGTATTAACTACGTCTCTCTTACCAAAGTAACGATGAATGCGCCGTCGCGTAGCCACATCTCCCTTTTGAGCCTGATTAATTAATTTATCTGCTAAACGACGAATTTCTTTAGCTCGGGCTTCACTAGTTTCAATTTGGCCATGTTCAATTAAACCACGTAAAGAATTACGCAATAAAGCCTTCCGGCTCTGCGTATCACGATTAAAATGTTTAGCTTTAACTCCGTGTTTCATATCTCATTCCTAAGCTGATAAAACCACTCCTTTTTTGGATAGGGCTTCCTCAATTAAATCAATGCTTTTACCACCAAGATTTTTAACCTTAGAAATCTCGGTTTTATTAGCAGCTTTGAGATCTTTCACTGTCTCAAAACCACCTTTACGGAGAGCGTTAGCAATCCGTGTTGGTAGATCCAATTCTTCAACAGTTAAACGCATCACTTCTAGTTCCTCAGGACTGATCGCTGGTAACTCTTCTTTAACTTCTGGTAAAACCGGATCAATAATTTGTTTAAATTGCGCTAATAAAATTTCACTAGCTTTTTTAACGGCTTCGAGTGGAGTAATACTACCATCGGTTTGAATGTCAAAAACAATCCGATCATAGTCAGTTCGACTACCAACTCGTGTCGCTTCAACATGATACGCTACTTTAATAACTGGGGAAAATAACGCATCAACAGCAATTTGACCAACATTCTCCAACTCAATTTCACTTGCCAATTTATAACCGATTCCAGGTTCAACGATCATTTCAATATTCAAATTCTTACCCTTGGTTAAAGTGGCTAGATAGAGTTGTTTATTAATTACTTCAAAACCAGCTTCACACTCGATGTCTTTGGCCGTAATTTCTTTAGGGCCCTTCACATTTAAACGTAAGACACCAGTTTCTGCACTGTCGGATTTAATGCGAATGTTTTTTAAATTTAAAATTAGATCCACTACATCCTCTTTTAAACCTTCATAAGTGCTAAATTGATGACTAATGCCATCAATACTTAATTTAGTAATAGCCAATCCTGGCAATGACGTCAATAATACTCGACGTAGAGCATTACCCAAAGTGTGACCATAACCACTTTCCAATGGCTCAATCACAATTGTTGATCTCGAACCATTGCTTTCTACTTCGCTAACAGTAAAAATTGGGTTCATAACGCTGTAATTATTTGCGTTGTCTGTCATATTCATTTTCTCCTTTGTTTCGCCTCCCTCTGCTGAGGAATCCGTTTCTAGATTTATAATTATTACCGATTGTAATATTCAACTATTAATTGCTCGTCAATCTTCTCGACGATATCTTCTCTAACTGGTAATTTAGCTACCTTAATAGAAGTCCCTTTGATTTCTAACCAGTTAGGTATTGGTCTTTCTTCTTCCATTGCTACAACTACTTGAGGAATCTTAGCTGTCCTATTCTTTTTCATAGTAATGACATCACCAACTTTAACAGTATAGGATGGAATGTTCATTTTTTTACCATTCACTAAATAGTGACCATGTCCCACAAATTGTCTAGCTGAAGCGCGAGTCACAGCAAAACCAGCGCGATAAATAACATTGTCTAAACGTCTTTCTAATAAACTCAGTAAAACTGTTCCTGTAGCAGCTGGATTTTTGCTAGCCTCTTCAAAAATTTTACCTAGTTGTCTTTCCAAAATTCCATAAATGTATTTTAATTTTTGCTTCTCTCGCAATTGTAAAGCATAATCAGACATTTTTCGGTGAGTTTTAACTCCATGCTGACCTGGCCTGATTGCTAAACGGCGAGCAGTCTTGAGAGCATTAGTCTTTAAACCTAAATCTTCACCGATTTGTCGTTGTAGTTTTTGTTTGGGACCACTGTGTCTTGCCATATTCAATTCCTAGAACTTTAGTTTCTAGCCTTTCTTGGTCGAGTACCATTGTGTGGTACTGGAGTTAAATCAGCAATTAAAGCCACCCCAATGCCCTGAGCTCGTAAAACACGAAGCGCCACATCTCGACCAGGACCAGGACCCTTTAAATAAACTTCCATTTGGTTCATCCCGTAGTTATTTTTGGCTTTATTAATCGCATTCTCTACTGTAATGGTAGCTGCGTAAGGAGTAGACTTACGTGAACCACTAAAACCAGAACCACCAGTGCTTTCCCAACAGAGCACGTTGCCTTTTTCATCAGTCACACTGACTATGGTATTATTAAAAGTAGCGCTAACATACAATCTGCCTTTAGGGACAATTTTTGTAGCTCTTTGATAATTAGATTTTTTCTTTTTAGTAGTAGTTTTTTTACTGCTGACTGCCATAAAAACCTTTGTTAGTTAGTCTTTTTTGTTTCTTCTAATTTGCTGGCGGCTTCTTTAGTCACTGAACCGATAGTTCGTCTAGCTCCGCGTCTAGTTCTGGCATTGGATCTGGTTCTTTGGCCACGAGAAGGTAAACCAGCGCTGTGCCTCATTCCCCGATAGCTTTGAATTCTTTTTAAGCGAGCAATGTTGTCGTTGATTTCTCGGCGCAAATCACCTTCTATTAAATAGGCATCGAGGGCTGCCTGAATACGGTTGATTTCCTCACCAGTCAAATCTTTGGCTCTTTTGTCTGGATTAATTTTGCACTTTTTGATTATTTCTTCAGCTACTTTTGGTCCAACACCATAAATATAGCGTAAAGAAAAATTAATTTTTTTATTATCTGGTATGTCGTGTCCTGCGATACGTGGCATAGTTTATCCTTGCCTCTGCTTGTGTTTGGGATTAGTACAAATGACGTACAGTTTCCCATGCCGCTTAACAAGCTTGCAATTTTTACAAATTTTCTTTAACGATGCTTTAACTTTCATAATTACAGACGTGCAATATACCCTACTGGACTAAATTTTTAAAGAGTGAAATTTGTCCTTCCAGGAATATTGATTTCCCCTATTGATTTGTTCCTGATTGCCCATTAGTTGTGCGATAGGTAATCTTACATTTTGTTAGATCGTATTTACTAACATAACCTTTGACTCGGTCTCCTGGCATAACCCGTATACGATACAGACGCATTTTGCCAGCCAAAGTCCCTAACAACAAACGACCCTTCATTTGTTCAGCAGTCGAGTCAATTACTCTAACTCGAAACATCGTGTTAGGTAAACAGCTCTCAACTTCGCCAATGATTTCAAAACGATCACTCTGACTACTAGCTACAGATGGTGTAAAATCAACCTGTCGCTTAGCTTTAGCCGCTCGTTTGTGTTCTTGTACCTTTCCCATAAACGAGCATTATACCAGATTTAGCAAAAAAAATCACTTATAAATCTGACTATTTTTTAGATTTACCCTTTTTCTGATCTTTATTTCTAATTCTTTCCACCTTTAAGACGATATCGTTGAAAACTTCTTGGACACTTTGTTCACCATCAACGACTGCTAAATGTTTCCGGTCTGAATAATAATCCAGTACTTTCGAAGTTTTTTCATGGAAAAGATCAATTCTTTTGCGGATAGCTTTGAGAGTTTCATCTTCTCGATCAGCCTCTCTACCTGAAATTCTCCATAGTGCTTCTCTATCTGATACATCAATTAAAATAACTATTTCTTCACCCTTAGTAAACTTTTCAAAAGCTTTAGCTTGAGGTACAGTCCGGGGAAAACCATCGAGAATAAAACCATTTTGGTATTCTGGTTTTTTTAGATATTCGATCACAATTTCAACGGTTTTATCATCTGGAATTAAAAAACCAGCGTTAATGGTTTCTTTAACAAAACGACCTAAAGCCGTTTTGCTCTTGGCCATTTGCCTAAAAATATGTCCAGAGGACAAATAAGGTATATTATATTTTTCAGATAATAAATTACCTTGGGTTGACTTGCCTGCCCCCTGAATACCAATTAAAACTAACTTCATAATCCCTTTCACGTTAATAATTTAACTGAGTTGGCTATAACGGTCGTAATTTTCATTTAATAATTGTGATTCAACCTGTCTAGCAGTTTCCAAAATAACCGAAACCACAATTAATAAGCTAGTTCCACCAATGGCTAAAGCCTGAATACCAGTAATCATTTGGGCAATAGTAGGTAACACTGCAATACTGGCCAAAAAGATGGCTCCGGCAAAAGTCACTCTAGTGACCACATATTCCAAATATTTACGAGTCGGACCTCCTGGTCTAATACCAGGGATAAAAGCGCCACTTTTTTTCAACTCTTCACTGATATCTTCAGCATTAAAGAAAATGATCGCACTAAAATAACTAAAAACAAAAACTAAAACAAAATAAATTAACAGATACCAAATACTTGTTGGTGAAAAAATTATATTGAGCTGCTCGCCCAAATTAACCCAAAATTCTCGACCAGTGAGAGTTAGAATTCTCCCCAAAAATGGAGGTAACATCATTAACGACACAGCAAAAATGATAGGCATCACCCCTGCCACATTAACCTTAATTGGTAAATGGCTACTTTGGCCACCAACTTGACGACCACCTTGAATGCGTTTGGCATATTGGATATTAACTTTACGTACTGCTTCATTAAAAAAGACAACTAAAGCAATCACTGCTAAAGTTAAGACTAACATCACTAAAATCACAGTGAGTTGACCATCATTGCCAGCGACAAAAGATTGACCAATACTGGCCGGAATTTGACTAAGAATACCCACTAGCAAAATCATCGAAATACCATTGCCAATGCCGTATTCGGAAATTAGTTCTCCCATCCACATCATTAACATTGATCCAGCAATGAGCGTCAAAACGACAATCACCATTAAGCTACTTTGTTGACTAATGAGTAGATCTTGAGAATTTAACAAGGCTAGGGTAGCAATCGCTTGGATAGCAGCGACGGGTACAGAAATTATACGCATGTATTGATTTAATTTCGCTTGACCAGATTCACCCTCTTTTTGCATTTCTTTGATTTTGGGAACAACCATACCCAACAATTGCATGACAATTGAGGCAGTAATATAGGGGTTAATACCAACTGCTACAATGGAAAATCTAGCCAGTGTACCACCAGCAAATAAATTAAGGAAACTTAAAAATTCATTACCAGCAAAAATAAGTTTTAAACGTTCTACGTCAACAATAGGAACTGGGATATGGGCTAATAAACGAGTAATAGCAAAAATTACTAAAGTAAAAATAAGCTTTTTTTTTAACGCTTGATTGGCAAAAATAGCCTGTATCTTTGTAATTATTTGTTCTAACACAAACTCTTATTTTATATTTTTTTATTCTACTTTTCCACCTAAGGCTTCAATATCTTTTTTAGCGGCTTCACTAACTTTGATACCTTTAACAAAAATTTTACGATTTAATTTGCCTTTTTTAATAATTTTGGCTCCGCGATAACGAGAATCAATCACTTGGTTTAATTTTAAAGTATCCAAGCTTATTTCTTCTAAATCAATGGTATTTATATCGTTGAAAGTTAATTCTGCAATCAGGTTTAAAGTTTTGAGCCGACCTTTGCCACGCCACATCGGTAGACGCTGAGTAAGAGGCAACGAGCCTCCTTCAAACCATAAAGGAATTTTGGATCCAACTCGAGATTTTTGGCCCTTTTGACCACGCCCAACCGTGTGCCCACCTTTACCAGAACCATAACCTCGTCCGAGGCGCTTATTGGATCTAGAACTAGTTTTTTCAAGTTTATTAAATAATGACATTGTTTACTTTTTACTTCTACTTGTTTCTTTAATAGTTGTTGCTGGCTTGGTTTTTTTGGAAACAGTTTTTTTAGGACTTGCTTCGGCTTTAGACTCAATTTTTGGTTGAGTTTTTTTGGCGACTTTTTTTTCGGTCTTTGGCTCAATTTTTTTAGCAGTTTCTGCCTTTTCTTTAGCTTCCGCTTGTAGCGCTGCCATTTTTTCTTGCTCTTCTTTTTCAATTTGAGCGATTGAGCGCAATTTAATATCTTTGATTTTCACTAAGTCGGCAATGTGTTTAAGAGCTTTGAAAGTGGCATGAACACTGGAAGCTTGATTTTCACTACCTAGAATTTTAGCTACCACATCTCTCACCCCGGCCGCTTCAACCACTGCTCTAACTGGACCTCCAGCAATTACTCCTGTTCCTTTGTTAGCTGGTTTTAACATCACCTTACCAGCACCTCTTTTAACGGTTACTGCAAAAGGAATGGTGGTTCCATCTAAAGGAACAACAATCATTTTCTGTTTAGCTTTTTTAATCCCTTTTTGGATAGCTGACAAAACATCACCAGCTTTACCCAAGCCTACACCTACTTTACCCTTATGATCTCCAACTACGACGAGAGCAGAAAAACCAATCTGGTTCCCACCTTTGGTTTTTTTAGAGACCCGAGAAATTTTAATGACTTTTTCGTCAAATTCCTTGGGTTGATTGGGTTTTCTTGAATTATTTCTTGCCATATGTTTTAAAGATTAATACCGCCTTTTCTTAAAGTGTCAGCTACTTCCTTAATGCGTCCATGATATTTATAGTATGAGCGATCAAAAACTAGAGATTTGATTTTCTTATCTTGCAAAATTTTTAATAATTCTTCAGTAGCCAATCGGGTTCGTTCAGTTTTGGTACCAGTGATTTTTTTACCCTTGGGAAAATCCGTACTAGCCGCTAAAGTTTTTCCTTTTGTATCGTCAATCACTTGTAAGTACAAATGCTTATTGGATCGAAAAACGGTTAAACGAGGTCGTTGACTAGTGCCAAAAATCTTAGCTCGCACTCGCTTTTGCCTTTTCAAACGCTGGTTAAGAATTTTTTTGATATTTAACATTAAGAGACAGTCTTTCCTGGTTTAGTTCTTACTACTTCATCACTGTAACGAATACCTTTGCCCAAATATGGTTCGGGCGGTCTCAAAGAGCGAATATTAGCACTTACTTGCCCCACTAGCTGTTTATCAATACCCTCAACATGAATAGTGTCGTTACCTTCAAGTTTAAAAGTAATCCCTGGTATTGCAGCAACAGTTACTGGATGAGAAAAACCCAGAGTCATACTCAAACCCGCTCCTGCACTACTAACCCGATAACCAGTACCAACTAATTTTAAGGTTTTTCTATAAGCTTCGGTGACACCAATAACATTATTGGCAATCAAACTACGCATGAGTCCATGGTTGGCACGACTTTGTTTTAAATCATTTTTGCGCTCCACTATCACTTCTTGATTTTCCACCTTTACTTTTATGCCTTCTACCATAGGAGTTTTTAATTCACCTTTAGGGCCTTTGACCAATACATAATCATTAGTCACCGTGACAGTTACTTGTTCTGGAATGCTAATGTTTTTTTTACCAATTTTTGACATATTTACTTATTTACCAAATTTGACAAAGAAGCTCACCGCCAACTTTGGCTTTACGAGCTGTCTTATCATCCATTACCCCTTGATTACTCGATAAAATGGTTAAGCCATAACCATTGAGAGTTTGCGGAATTTCACCTGCCTTAACATAGATTCTTCTGCCAGGCTTTGAAACTCTCTTGACATTGGTAATCGCACTTAATTTACCTACGTATCGCAACACAATCTTCATCTCTTTTTGCGGCTCTTTATCAATAACTTGATAATCCTCAATGTAATTATTGTTTTTAAGTATCTTAACGATATCTTCTTTTACTTTAGAGTGAGGCAGTACCAAATCTTTGCGTCCAGCTGCGCACGCATTTTTTATCCTGGTGATCATATCGGCAATTGGATCAGTCATATATTTCTTTTGTCCCTTATTTACTGCTTTTAACTACGCCTGGTAGTTCACCTTTACTTGCTAATTCTCTAAAGGTTAAACGACTTAAACCAAAAAAGCGCATATAACCTCTAGGACGACCGGTAATTTTACAACGATTTACTCCCCGAGTCGAGACTCGATTTTTTTTACGCTCACCTGATTTCAGGTAAATAGCTCTTTTTTTCAATAGCTTTTTAGATTTAGCAATTTTTGATTTTTTAGCCATAAATTATTTATTTCCTTTAATGTCTTCCTTTTCAAAAGGCATGCCTAGCAATTCTAATAGACGAAATGATTTTTCTTGATTGCTATTGCTGATTACTATATTAACTTGTAAACCACGGATTTTTTCAATTTGATCAAAATCAATTTCTGGAAAAGCAATTTGTTCTTCTAGCCCTAAACTATAATTACCTTCACTATCAAAAGCAGTGGCCGAAACGCCTCTGAAATCCTTTACTCTAGGTAAAACTAAAGAAATCAGCTTATCTAAAAATTCCCACATGTATTCACCTCTAAGTGTTACCATTACGCCTAAAGGATCGCCTTGGCGCAATTTAAAATTTGAAATAGCTTGTCGCGCTTTAGTAATCACGGGTTTTTGGCCAGTAATCATTTCAAATTGTTTAACTATAATAGGCATAATTTTTTCTCTGGCTTTTGGATCAGCTGGATCGGTTATTCCCATATTCAAGACAATTTTTTCAATTTTTGGCACAGCAAATAGATTGGGACTAGCAAACTCTTTTTTTAGAGCTGGCACCACCTTCTCCTGATATTGCTTTCTTAAACGATTCATATTTTTTAACCTTTATCCTGTGTTTTTCTGATTCTAGTAATTTTAGTCAATTTGCTCGTAGCCTTTTTCGCTGATTTTTTCTCAACTTTGATTGCCTCTTGAGCTAATTTCTGACTATCTTCAACTATTGCTGTTTCTTCTTTTTTGGATTTTTTGGCAATTTTTTTCGCTTTTTTATCCTCTTTAACTGCTTTTTCTACTTTTTCTACTTTAGCTAATTGGCCAGTTTTCTTAAAAAATCTTTCCTTTTGACCATCAGCAGTGCGCCGATAAGCTAAACGATCAACTTGATCCTGATCATTTAAAATAGCTACTTTTGCTAATGGCAAAGGTCGTTCGCTATATCTTTTCTCACCAGGCTTATCCATGAAAGGCTTAACATGTTTATAATAAAGATTAACATCCTTGACAATTACCTTATTTTGTTTAGGCAATAAACCGACTATCACGCTTTTTTTGCCTTTATCTTTACCGGCGGTGATGAGTACTCGATCTCCTATTTTAAATTTCATAATACCTCCGGAGCTAAACTAGCAATTTTATTAAAACCATTATCCTTAACTTCGCGAGCCACCGGACCGAAAACACGGGTGCCAACCGGTTCTTTATTGTCCCGGGCTTGAATAATCACAGCAGCATTATCGTCAAATCTCAAATATTCACCAGTATCCCGTCTCTTCTCTTTAACAGTTCTGACAATCACTGCGCGAACTTTTTCTCCTTTTTTCAAAGTACCACTAGGATCAGCGCTGATTACTGAAGCCACCACCACATCTCCTACTAGGCCAAATCTTCTTCCAGAGCCACCATAAACTTGAATGACCCTAATTTTCTTGGCCCCACTATTATCGGCAACATTGAGTACGCTTCTGAGTTGTATCATTTTTATTTCTCAATTTTCTTTACTACTTTAAAGTGTTTAGTTTTACTAACCGGTCGACATTCTTCAATTTCGACTGTGTCACCAACGACCAGCTCCATTTGCTTTGGATCGTAGTCAGTGGCATATTTTTTGCTACGTTTCACTCTTTTACCATAAAGAGGATGAACCCAAACTCTAGCTACTTCAACACTAGCCGTTTTCTGATTCTTAAGTGATAGCACTTGTCCGATTAATTTTTTCATAGTGTTTGTTTCAATTCTTTTTCACGCAATACAGCCTTAATTCGAGCTACATCTTTTCTAAGATTCTTTAATTTTGCTGGACTGTCTAATTTACCAGCCTTCGCCAACAAACGCATGCCAGCTAAATCCTTCATCAGAACATCAAGTTCTTTTTTAAGCTCTGCTTGGTCTTTATCATGTAGTGCTTTAATCTCATTAGTTTTCATTTTATTTTTTCACAAAGCTGGTTTTAATTGATAATTTATGTCCTGCTTTATTCAATGCTGAACGAGCTACACTTTCACTGACTCCTCCTACTTCAAACAAAATAAATCCAGGCTTAACTGGAGCCACATATTCTTCGATCGCTCCTTTCCCTGAACCCATTTTGACACCAACTGGTTTCTTGGTTAAAGGTTTATAAGGGAAAACTTTAATCCAGTATTTTCCTTCTCTTTTGGTAACAAAAGTAATTTTTTTACGGGCCGCTTCAATTTGTCTAGCGGATAACTCGCCAGCTTCAATAGCTCTTAAACCAAATTCACCAAAAGCAAGCTCAGTACCATGACGAGCCTTACCTCTATTTTTACCCCTAAACATCTTTCGGTATTTTACTTTTTTTGGTTGTAACATTTTTTAATTTCCAAATTTAGACGATTTCCCCTTTATAAATCCACACCTTAATACCAACATAACCAGATCTGGTTTTGGCAGGTTGTTCATAGTAGTCAATATTAGCTCTCAGAGTCTGAGTAGGAACACTACCTTCGAAATATTTTTCGCTACGACTAATTTCTGCACCATCAATTCTCCCAGATAGTTGAATTTTTACTCCTTTGGCTCCTGCTCCCATCACTCGTTCCATGGCTTGCTTAACTGCTCGACGATGGGGATAGCGAGCAATTAGTTGACCAATAATGCGCTCAGCCACTAATTTAGCACTTAAGTCTGGCTTTTTTACTTCTTCAATTTTTAATTCAATTCTTGATTTCTCTTTCTTAATTTTTGAAGCATTAACAATTCGATCGACATCTGCCTTAATTTTTTCCAAATTTTGGCCACCTTTACCAATAACTACACCTGGTCTAGCCACTTCAATAATTAAAGTTAATTTACTAATCGAGCGTTTTATACTAATATCCACCACACCAGCATTACTGAGTTTTTCCTCTAGGTATTGGCGCAACCGATAATCCTCTAACACGTTGTCTGAATAGTGATCTTTTTCAGCAAACCAAAGAGATTTCCAATTGAAAATCCCTCCGATGCGCATTAGAGTTGGATTGACTTTTTGTCCCATATCTTATTTATTTTCTTTCTTAGTTATTTTTTTAGCTGTTTTCACACTTTTTTTGGTAATTGTAGTGCTTTGTTTAGTACTAGTTTTTTTGATATCAGCTTTGACGCTTTTTTTAGTATCAGCTGGTTTTAGAGTCTTTTGTTGTTCTGCCTTTTTTTCCAATGGCTTCTCGGTTTTAGTTGCTGGTTCTTTAGTTTCCAATTCAACACAAATATGACATGATCTTTTTAAAATAGTGTGGGCACGTCCCCGACTAACCGCTCGCCAACGCTTATAAGTTGGAGCTTCATTAACTACAATGTTTTTAATTTGTAATTGATCTAAACTTAATTGATGATTGTTCATCGCGTTGGCTATGGCTTGACGTAAAGTTTTTAAAACTACCAGGCTAGCTCGACGCTCCATCACCGCCAATTGTTTGAGTGCGCTCTCAATTGGCATCTCCTTGACCACATCCGCCACAAGGCGAACTTTGCGCGCAGTCTGTCTGGTATATTTCTGTGTTGCTTTAACAATCATTTTCTTAATCCAGTTGGCTTTAAGTTTTAGCCATAATTCTTTTAACCATTTTGCCATGACCTCTAAAGGTTCTGGTTGGAGCAAACTCTCCGAGTTTATGACCAACCATCAATTCTGAAACAAAAACTTCAACAAAATTTTTCCCTTGATGAACCAAAAAAGTATGTCCCACAAATTCCGGAGCAACAGTGCAAGCTCTACTCCAAGTTTTAATTGGACTCTTATCACCACTCGCTTTTTGTTTCATCACTTTGCTCAAAAGCTTTGGGTCAACAAATGGTCCTTTTTTATTTGATCTAGACATTAATTTCCTTTAATTTTTACTTCGACGATCACGTACAATCCATTTATTAGTCTTCCTAGGACTACGTGTCTTTTTACCAGGAGCAGCAATTTTACCCCAAGGAGTCTTCTGATATTTTAAACCAACTCCACTGCGACCTTCACCACCACCATGTGGGTGACTGTCTGGATGCTGAGCGGTTCCGCGAACAGTGGGACGAATACCCATCAGGCGTTTGCGTCCAGCTTTACCTAATTTACGATTTTTCCAATCAGTATTTCCAAGACTGCCTATTGTAGCGAAACAATCAAGATTTATCAATCTAAATTCTTTAGAAGGCAACTGAACTGTGGCATATTTTTTTTCTTTAGATTGAATAATAGCCCCAGTGCCCGCACCTCTCACTAATTGCGCTCCCTTACCTGGTCTTAACTCAATATTATGAATTTCAACACCTAAAGGAATGTTTTTAAGTGGCATAGCGTTACCAGTTTTGGTACTAACCTTTTCGCCAGCCACAATCTCATCACCAATTTTCAATTTTTCTGGTGCCAAAATATAGCGTTTCTCACCATCTTTGTAAACTAACAGAGCAATGTTAGCACTACGCATTGGATCATATTCAATTCTTTTAACTACCGCTGGTATATCCCGCTTATTGCGTTTGAAGTCAATAATCCGTTGGCGTTTTTTAACCCCACCACCACGATGACGCATCGAAATGTGTCCCTTGGCATCTTTTCCAGATCGTTTGGTATGACCTTTACGCAATAATGATTTTTCAGGATCACCTTTATGCAAATGCCTGCGATCAATATCCACTCGATGTCTGGTACCAGGAGTGCCGGTTCTATTTTTCTTTAACATTATTCGTTTCCTCCAGTATCAAAAAGAGCAATAGTTTGACCCTTAGCTAACTTCACATAGGCTTTCTTGGTTTTTGGGGTCACCGTGCTAATTCGTTTTCTACCAGTTTTTTTCTTGACTCGATGCCTAACTACTGTATTAACTTCCAAAACTTTAACATCAAAAACATCTTCAACTGCTTGTTTAATTTGACCCTTATGCGCATTCATCAACACCTCAAAAGTGTAGACATTTTGCTTATTGGCCAAGCTCAGTGATCTTTCAGTAATAACT
Source organism: Candidatus Woesebacteria bacterium (assembly GCA_017992725.1). Lineage (GTDB taxonomy): Bacteria > Patescibacteriota > Microgenomatia > UBA1400 > PJMF01 > JAAZKO01. Next base: position 21,252 of record JAGOOB010000001.1, read on the forward strand.
GGTTTTTTGATTAAGTAAGCGTTCATGATTATTTTTTAATACTCTTTTTTTTAACCTTATTAAATCTATCTTCTAAAGTTTTCAGAGCACTAAAATCGATTAAAATTTTATCTGCTTGCGCCATTTGTAAAACATTAAGCCTCTCAGCAGTAGTAACACTAACATTGCTTAAATTAGTTAAAGCTCGAAGCACTGGCTCATTCATTTTGTGCAAAATTACTAAAACTTTGTCTGTTTTTTCACTAAACTTACTAATTAATTTATCTGCTCCTTTGGTCTTACCTTTTAAAGTCGCAATATCTTTACTGACAAATAAGTTCTTTTTCTGTAAAGTTAATGCCTGCTGCAGAGCAATCAATTTTGATTTTCGATTTAATTTTAAACTCCAGTTTTCAATAGCTCGAGGTCCATGAGAAACTCCACCACCAACAAAAATGTTTGGGGTTCTGGCTCCATGGCGAGCATTTCCTGTCCCTTTTTGTTTATACCATTTTTTCTTAGTTCTTTTGACTTCACTCCGAGTTTTGGTGTAACTAGTACCCTGTCTTAAATTAGCTTGATAAACTCTAATCGCTTGAGCCAATAATTGATCAGCTGCTTTATCAGAAAATAAGATATCACTTACTCTGATCTTTTCATTCTTGCTAGTAGAATCAATAACTGGTAATTGCATTAAGCTGTTTTTTCCTCTTTAACTTCTTTTTTCTTTGCCTCCCCAGTTTCATTTACTTGAATTTCTGGCGCTGGAGTAGGCGTCTCTTCTTTTAGTGTGACAGTTTCTTCTTTTTTTGTTTCCTCTTTTTTACCAAATACGGCTTCATTTAATTTAATGTCTTTTTTGGCTCCAGTTTTTTTAATTTTGACAATGGAGTTTTTATGACCTGGAACTGGACCATTCACCCAAACCTCATGATTCGCTAAATCAATATGCACCACCACCAAACCTAAAACAGTTTTGGTGTCAGTACCAAAGTGACCAGCCATTCTTTGCCCCTTCCACACTCGGCCAGGACTGGTAGTTGCACCAATTGAACCAGGAGCACGTTGGCGATCAGATTGACCATGAGTACGTGGACCACCATGAAAACTGTAACGCTTGACTCCTCCCGCAAAACCACGCCCCTTACTTTGTCCCTGAATAGCTACAACATCACCAAGTTCCAAAACTTGATCTATGGCGATTGTTTCTCCACTTTTGACACGATCATCGACTTCAATACTTCTAATTTGCTTAAAACCAGAAGAAAAACCACTCTTTGAAATTTGTTCTCGAAGTGGTTTAGCTACATTTTTTAATTTCTTTTTACCGTAGGCCAGTTCGGCCTTAAAAACTTGATTTTGATCTTGTTTGACATTCAAAACACAATTATCATCCACCAATAATTTAGTGATAGGAAGACGCTTGCCCGTTGTTGACCAGGCTTGCGACATGCCGATTTTGGTAGCGAATATTGTGTTTAACATCTTTTCTTTTATTTTGTCTCTTCAATTTTGTTTAAGTCCTTAAGGTAATTTACATCTTAATTTGAATGTCGACACCTGCTGGCAACTCTAAATGCATTAAAGAATCAATGGTTTTATTGGTCGGATCAATAATATCAATGAGACGTTTATGAGTTCTTATTTCATAATGCTCTTGAGCATCCTTGTCTGTATGAGGAGAAACCAAAACAGTAAAAGACTTGGTGTGAGTGGGCAAGGGAACTGGTCCGACAACTTTGGCTCCTGTAGAAAGAGCAGTTTGCAGGATCTTGCGACTGGCTTCATCGATCACTCGGTGATCATATGACTTCAGCCTCACCCGAATCTTATACGCATTTTGATTTTTTGCCATACTATTTTTTAGATTTTTTATTTACTTGTTAGCGGTTTTTGCTAATTAGCAATTTAAACCTGATCACTACTTGAGAAAATAATATTCCTTGTAGAAATCACAAAGCGCGATTATAACTAATTTTCTTCAAGTTGTACAGAAGATAAATCAAATATTAGCCTTTAGCGCCTGTTAATTATCTCCTATAGTGAGACTCGTATTTTACCAGAGAGAAAAACAAAGAGCAAGAGAAACAAAAAAGCCCTTGCCAATAAGCAAGGGCTTTAAAAACCAATCAGTGAATTATTTATTCAATAATTTTAGTGACTGCACCAGCACCAACAGTGAGACCGCCTTCTCTGATAGCAAAGCGGAATCCTTCGTGAATAGCTACTGGAGTGATCAATTCAACAGTCATTTTTGCATTATCACCAGGCATAACCATTTCTACACCCTCTGGTAATTTAATTTCACCAGTCACATCGGTAGTACGAATATAGAATTGAGGCTTGTAGCCTGAGAAAAATGGTTTGTGACGTCCACCTTCTTCTTTCTTTAAGATGTAGACTTCAGCCTCAAATTTCTTATGAGCTGAAGCAGTGCCTGGAGCAGCTAATAGCTGACCACGTTCGACTTCGTCTTTTTCAATACCACGGAGTAAAATACCAACGTTGTCACCCGCTTGACCTTGATCCAGACTCTTTCTAAACATTTCCACACCGGTCACAACTGTTGTTTTCTTCTCGCGAAGACCGATAATATCAACAGTATCACCAACCTTAACTTTACCGCTTTCAATCCGACCAGTCACTACTGTCCCACGACCCTTAATCGAGAAGACATCTTCAATGTACATCGAAAATGGTTTATCGATATCACGCACTGGTTCGGGAATGTAATCATCAACAGCATTGATCAACTTCATGATTCCATCCTGGGCATCCTTGTCACCCTCAAGAGCTTTGAGAGCACTGACTCGCAGAACTGGAGCGTTTTCACCATCATAACCATATTTGGTGAGTAACTCACGCACTTCCATTTCCACTAAGTCCAACAACTCTGGATCATCAACCATGTCACATTTGTTTAAAGCAACAATTAGTTTAGGGACATTTACTTGATTAGCCAAAAGAATGTGCTCACGAGTCTGGGGCATTGGACCATCAGTCGCTGACACTACCAAAATTGCTCCATCCATCTGAGCAGCACCAGTGATCATGTTTTTAATATAATCAGCGTGACCTGGGGCATCGATATGAGCATAGTGACGTTTTTCAGTCTCATACTCAACGTGAGAGATATTAATAGTAATACCTCGAGAAATTTCCTCGGCACTGCTCTCAATATCTTCGTAGTTCAACGCCTTATTAATATCCGAAGGATATTTTTCTGCTAACACATGGGTAATCGCTGCAGTTAAAGTGGTTTTACCATGATCGATGTGACCAATAGTCCCAATATTAACGTGAGGCTTATTTCTGACAAATTTTTGTGTATCTGCCATAACTTGTATCTCCTTTTTGATAATACTTATTAATAATTTTTTTGACCCCATTATTATACACTAAGCGGAAAAATTAGGCTTTCTTACCTTTTCTTTCTTCAATAATCGCTTCAGTAATATTACGTGGTACTTCTTCATAGTGACTGGGTAACAAAACACTAGTAGCCCGACCCTGAGTAAGGCCACGCAAAGTTGTTACGTAACCCTGCATTTCTGCTAATGGAGCGAGGGCTGTAATAATACTAATATTGCCACGTTTGTTAGTACCTTGAATTTGTGCTCGACGACTACCCAAATCCCCAATCACATCTCCCATAAACTCTTCCGGTGTACTCACTTCAACTTTCATAATTGGTTCAATTAAAACCATGTCGGCTTTACTAACAGCATCACGCATAGCGAAAGATCCAGCCATTTTAAAGGCTAATTCACTAGAATCCACTTCGTGATAAGAACCATCATACAAAGTTACTCGAATATCGACCATCGGATAATTGGCCAAAAATCCCCGTTCCAACGCTTCTTGAACACCTTTATTGGTTGGTTCAATATATTCTCGAGGAACAGTTCCACCCTTAATCTCATTAACAAATTCATAACCAGTGCCACGTTCCTTGGGCTCGATTCGTAGCAAAACGTGACCGTATTGACCACGACCACCAGATTGTTTAATGTACTTACCTTCACCTTCTGCCATTTGTTTAATAGTTTCTCGATAGGCCACTTGGGGTTTCCCGACATCAGCATCAACATGAAATTCTCTTTTTAAACGATCAACAATAATTTCCAAATGTAGTTCACCCATGCCACCAATAATCGTTTGGCCAGTTTCTGGATCAGATTTAATACTAAAAGTGGGATCTTCTTCACTTAATTTAGCCAAAGCCATTCCCATTTTTTCTTGATCAGCTTTGGTTCGAGGTTCAATAGCCAAATAAATAACTGGTTCAGCAAAAGTAATCCCCTCTAGAATAATGGGGTAATTTTCATCACATAGAGTGTCGCCAGTTTTAGTTTCTTTTAAACCAATCATGGCTACAATTTCCCCAGCTGCGGCTTCCTCAATTTCCTCTCTTTGATTGGCGTGCATCAATAATAATCGACCCAGTCTTTCTTTAACATTTTTACTAGAGTTATAAACATAAGTACCTGATTTCAAAACACCTGAATAAATACGAAAATATGTTAATTTACCGACGTGAGGATCAGTCTGAATTTTAAAAGCCAGACCACAAAATTTTTCCTCAGGCGTTAATTTACGTTCAATGACTTCTTCAGTCCCAGGCTTTAAACCTGAAATATGATCAATGTCTAATGGAGATGGCAAATATTCAATCACTGCATCTAATAAAGGTTGTATTCCAGTATTTTTTAGTGATGAACCAGCATAAACTGGAACCAATTTGTAATCAATTACCGCTCGACGCAGTGCCGCTTTTAATTCATCTACTGCAATTTCTTGCGAATTTAAAAATTTTTCCATTAGCACATCGTCTGTTTCGGCAATGGATTCCACTAATTCTGCGCGTAAGCTTTCAACTTCTGTTTGAAATTCCTCTGGAATATCTTTGATGTCGGGCTCGGTCGCTGCTTGATGATCTTCCCAAAAATAAGCTCGCCGAGTTAATAAATCAATCACTCCAGCAAAATGATCTTCGCTACCCATTGGTAAAACCATTACTGCCGGTTTGACTCCGAATTTGGTGCGGATATCCTCAACAGTTGCTTTAAAATCAGCTCCTAACTTATCCATTTTATTGACAAAACAAATTCTTGGCACATTATATTTATCAGCTTGTCGCCAAACAGTTTCTGATTGTGATTGCACACCTTCACTAGCATCGAGGACAGTAATGCCCCCATCTAAAACTCGAAGAGAGCGCTCCACCTCGGCAGTAAAATCAACGTGGCCTGGTGTATCAATGATATTAAAGCGATAACGTTCTTTGGGCAGATGCGTGTTAAAATAAGGTTTCCAAAAACAGGTGGTTGCAGCAGACATGATAGTAATTCCACGTTCTTGTTCTTGAGCCATCCAGTCCATGGTAGCTGCACCTTCGTGAACCTCGCCGGTTTTATAATTTCGACCAGTATAAAACAGTATTCTTTCGGTAGTAGTAGTTTTCCCAGCGTCAATATGAGCAATAATCCCAATATTTCTAATTCGATCTAAGGCCACTTCACGCTGATCTGAAATCCCTGACATATATACTTTTACAACGATTTACTTTTAATAATTAATACAATTTATATAAACAAATAATTTTATATTTTTTTCTAAAAACTAGCAAGAATTTACCAACGAAAATGAGAAAAAGCTTTATTTGCTTCAGCCATGCGGTGAGAGGTGTTACGTTTTTCAATCGCTCCTCCTTGTTCTATCATCGCATCTAAAATCTCAGCTGCTAATTTTTCAGCAAAACTATGATATTGCTTGTTGGGTCTTTTATTGGCCTCATTAACCAGCCAACGAATACTTAAAGATCCAGCTCTTAAATCCCTAACTGGCATAGGTACTTGATAAGAAGCTCCTCCTACCCGACGAGATCTAACTTCCATTTTCGGCTTAATTTTTTCAATGGCTTCTTCTAATGCCTCTAAAGGTTTGCGTTTGCTTTGTTTAGCAACAATTTCTAGTGCTTCATAAACCTGTTTTTGAGCAACTGATTTTTTACCGTCTTTCATACTACGGTTAATCAAACGCTGTACCAAAGTTGAGTTGTATTTAACATCTTTGTTGATTTGACGAATATTAGCTTTTTTAGTTCTCATAAGCTTAACTCCTCTTTACCCCATATTTACTGCGACTTGATTTACGTCCATCAACTCCAGCGCAATCATATTTACCACGGATAATGTGATATTTCACACCTGGCAAGTCTTTTACTCTGCCACCACGCACCAAAACTACACTATGTTCAGCTAGATTATGTCCTTCACCAGCAATATAAGCTGTAACTTCAACCTTATTAGATAAACGCACTCTCGCTACTTTACGTAAAGCTGAGTTTGGTTTCTTAGGAGTCATGGTTTTAACCACAGTACATACACCCCGTTTTTGGGGATTAGTGGTTTTAGTGGGTCGATTGGTATTGGAGTTAAAACTGCGACGTAAGGCTGTAGCCTTAACTCGCTTAATTCTACTTTTTCTCCCACCTTTTCTAATTAGTTGATTAATAGTTGGCATAATCTTTTAATTTTGTTTATTTTTGATCCTAATAACATTCATTGCTAACTTTTATTGATCGAATGGCAATTCTAACACAAGCCATCAAGTTTATCTAGGGAATCTCTATTCTAAACGAGCCCTTTCTTCACTAGTTGGAATTAAACGACCAATGATTACATTCTCTTTCAAACCTTTTAGGTAATCGATGGCTCCCTCTGCCGCCGCATCAGTTAGAACATGTTTAGTGTGTTGGAAAGAAGCGGCTGATAACCAGGAATCAGTAAACAAAGAAGATCGAGTAATACCAAGCAAAAGCACACGGGCAGTGGCAGGATCACCTCCGGCTGCCATCACATCCTCATTGACATCAACAAAACGACTACGTTCAACGACTTCACCAACTAAGAAATCAGTATCACCTGGCATATCAATTTGTAATTTATCACCCATCTTGCGGACAATGACTTCAAAATGTTTATCATTGATGGTAATACCTTGTGATTCATAAACAGCCTGAACTTGATCCACAATATATTGTTGAGTGGTTAATAATCCAGAAAGTTGTAACAATTCTTGAACATTAATCCCACCTACAGTTAAAGCCTGACCAGTATGAACTAAATCTTTGTCACTGACTTGAAGTTTAATTGAGCTAGACAAAGTATAACTTTCTTCTTCGCCATTATTGCCTTTGATAGTAATTTCTTGTTCATTGGCTTGTTGTTTAACTCTAACTTTTCCTGGGAAATGAGCAATAATTGCCTGCACTTTGGGATTTCTAGCTTCTAATAATTCCTCAACACGAGGCAAACCCTGAGTCACGTCTAGACCAATAATACCTCCCGAGTGTTTAACTCGCATGGTCAGCTGAGTTCCTGGTTCACCAATTGATTGGGCCGCTAATACACCCACTGGCACGCCAATTTTGACCTGACTACGATTGGAGAAATCCCAACCATAACATTTGGCACAGAGACCATGTTTAGCTTGACATGTTAGTGCCGATCTGACCCAGGCACTTTCCACCTTGCTTTGATTAACTGCTTCAGCTAAATCTGGAGTAATCAATTCACCAGCTTTAACCAACACTTTTTTACCATCTTTGATATCTTGAGTAGCATAGCGACCCAAAATTCTCGAAGTAAAAACATCTTTTCTTGGTAAACGTTTAATTTCAATACCTTCAGTGGTGCCACAATCATCAGAACGAATAATAACATCATGAGCCACATCAACCAAACGTCTAGTTAAATAACCAGCATCAGCCGTTTTAATAGCTGAGTCAGTTAAACCTTTTCTAGAACCACGAGCTGAAGTTACATATTCAAAAATACTTAAGCCCTGTCTAAAGTTAGATTTAGTTGGCATTTCCACAATGTTACCTAAAGGATCAACCACTAAACCACGCATGGCAGCTAGTTGTTTCACCTGATCTTTAGAAGCCCGAGTACCTCCTGAATCAATAATAGTTTTGACACTATTTTCGTCATCGTAGGTAGCCCAAGTTTTTTCAGCTAATTCTTCAGTTGTTTTAATCCAAACATCGAGAGATTGACGGCGTCTTTCGTCGTCAGTAATTAAACCTTGCAAATAATATTCTTGAATTTTTTCTACATCATCATTAGCTTTAGCGATAATTTGATCTTTTTCATCAATCATGCCACAATCAGTCACTCCGACTGACAGACCAGATTTGGTAGCTGCTTCAAAACCCAAATCTTTAATGTCATCGATCATTTTGGCGACTACTGTTTCTGGTTCAGTTTCAATCGCTTTAGTGAGAATTTGTTTAATTTTCTTGGCTTCAACAGGTTGATTAATAAAGCGCAAGCTCGCTGGTAAAACACTATTAAACATTAAACGACCTACACTGGTTTCCACCAATTGTCGTGCACCGTCGAATTCCATCTTTACCTGAATTTTTTGACGCAACTTTAACCGACCAATTTGATAAAGATGATAAGCTTCATTTTTACTACCCAAAATAGCAGGGAAAGTTTCCAAGCGCTCATCAAAACTAGTGTAATAGTAGACACCCAATGCCATTTCTTTATTTGGCAGAGTAATAGGCTCACCATTGGCTGGCTTAAGTAAGTTATGATCAGCCATCATCAACTCAATGGCTTCTTGTTGGGCCTCTTTAGTTAAAGGCACATGGACGGCCATCTGATCACCATCAAAGTCGGCGTTATAGCCAGCACAAACACAAGGATGAAGGGAAATGGCGCTCCCTTCAATCAAAACTGGATAAAAAGCTTGAATCCCAAGCTTATGCAAAGTTGGGGCACGGTTTAATAAAACTGGATGATTTTGAATAACTTTCTCCAAAATTGCATAAACCTCAGCTTCACGACGATCAACTAAGTGACGCGCACTTTTCACGTTCGGTGCAATACCATGAACAATTAGTTCACGTAAAACATAAGGTTTAAACATTTCCAGGGCCATATCTTTTGGCAAACCACATTGATTCAATTTCAATTCAGGACCAACAATAATCACGCTTCTACCAGAGTAATCGACTCTTTTCCCTAACAAATTTTGGCGGAAACGACCGGTTTTACCTCGCAACATTTCCGATAGAGAGCGGAGAGGTCGACGAGTAGAACGACGACGACTCTGTTTTGCTTGAGAACCATCAATTAAAGAATCAACGGCCTCTTGTAACATTCTTTTCTCATTGCGTAAAATAATTTCTGGAGCACCTAGATTAATTAAATGAGCCAAACGATTATTGCGATTAATCACTCGACGATACAAATCATTTAAATCTGAGGCTGCAAAACGCCCACCAGACAACTGAACCATTGGTCTCAGATCTGGAGGCAAAACTGGTAAAATTGACAAAAACATCCAACTTGGATCAATTTCGGCTTTTTTAAAACCTTCAAACACTCGTAAACGTTTGATAATTTTAGTTTTCTTGGTTCCTTTGCTTTCAGCTAATTCATCACGCAAAGAAACGATTTCTTTATCTAAATCGACATCTTTGACCAACTCTAAGATTGCTTCAGCACCCATGCCCACTTTCAAATGGGAATTAGCGTTATATTCATCAAGCTTGAGATATTCATCTTCAGTTAAAACCACTTTTTTCTTGATCTTTTTGACCATTTGTTTAATGGTTTTATAAATCTCATCAGTTTGTTCAATCTGTACTTCCAACTGTTGTTTGGTGCCCACAATTTTATTTTTAGTTTTTAAATCTAATTCAGCTAACTTCAGTTGTAGGGTTTCTTTACTTTTAACTTTCTCCTTGAGAGTTTTGGATTCAGTTTGAAAATCTTCCTTAATTTTAGCGATACTTTTCTCGGCGTTATCTTTTAATTCATCGATTGCCGCCACACTATCTACTTCCAGCTGTTGTAAAACTTCTTTCTTTTGCTCATTGTCCACACCTAAAACAATGTATTGAGAAAAATACATAATTGAATTAAGGTTACGTGGAGATAAATTCAATAGTAAAGATAGTTTTGAAGGAGCACCCTTAAAGAACCAAATGTGAGCTACTGGAGCAGCCAATTGAATGTGCCCCATTCTTTCGCGACGCACTCGAGATTCAGTGACTTCAACACCACATTTATCACAAATAATACCTTTATAACGAATACGTTTATACTTACCACAGTGACACTCATAGTCTTTGACCGGTCCAAAAATCTTTTCATCGAATAAACCATCTTTTTCTGGTTTTAAAGATCGATAATTAATAGTTTCTGGTTTTTTGACTTCGCCATAGGACCAATCCTTAATTTCTTCAGGAGAAGCAATTTTGATTTGTAAGGCACTGAAGTCAACAATGTCTTTGGTCTTTTTGATGGTTTGATTAAAAAATTTTGGCATAAATGTATTTGCTTGTCTATTTGATAAAGTGTTAATTTTTTTAGTAGTTGACCTTTCTTTAGTCCTCGATTTCTATTTTTTCATTTTCTCCTACCACCGCTTCTGTAGCTAAATCCTCATCAGCATCGAGTTCATCTTCATCAACGTCTTCTTCTTCTAAATCGAGTTCTTCTGTTTCTTCTTTCTCAATATCAACTTCTTCATCATCATCTTGCTTTTCACCTTCAGTCTCTAAATCTTCTAAAATTAATATGTCTTCAGCAGCCTCATCTTTTTTCTCTTCATCATTAGTTTGCAAAACTTCATCTAGTGGATCAATATCCAATACTAAAGAATTTAATTCTTTACACAGAACCTTAAATGATTCAGGAACAGTTGGTGCAGGAATTTCTTCTCCTTTAACAATGGCCTCAAAGGCTTTAGCTCTACCCCTAACATCATCTGACTTGATTGTTAGCATTTCTTGTAGAACATGAGCCGCTCGATGCGCTTCTAACGCCCAAACTTCCATTTCTCCCATTCGCTGACCGCCCATTTGCGCTTTACCACCCAAAGGTTGTTGGGTAACTAAAGAATAAGGACCAGTAGAACGAGCGTGAGTTTTATCTTCAACCATGTGACTCAATTTCAAAATATAGTTAATTCCTACCACTGATTTCTCATTGTAAGCTTCACCGGTTAAACCATCATACAGTTGAGTTTTACCAGAAACTGGCAAACCAGCTTTTTCCAATTCCTGCCAAATCTTATCTTCATCAAATTCTTCAAAAGCTGGGACTGCGACTCGATAGCCCAATTTATCAGCCGCCCAACCCAAATGAGTTTCCAATAACTGCCCTAAGTTCATACGCGCCAGAACCGAGAGAGGAGAAATAATAATGTCCACTGGAGTACCGTCCTCTAAATGAGGCATATCTGCTTGAGGAACAATTTTGGAGATCACTCCCTTATTACCGTGACGGCCGGCTAATTTATCGCCAACCACAATTTTTCTTAATTGAGCAATTTTAACTATCACTTCCTTAATTGTTCCCGGATCCAATTCATCACCCAAATCACGATCTAAAATTTGGACATCAATCACTGTCCCTTCTCCTCCGTGAGGCATACGCAATGAAGTATCTCGGATTTCTTTTGATTTCTCACCAAAAATAGCCCTTAATAAACGTTCTTCTGGTGAAAGTTCAGTTTCTCCTTTGGGAGCTACTTTTCCTACTAAAATGTCACCAGATTTAACATGGCTACCTATTTGGATAATACCATCAGTATTTAAGTTAGCCAAAAAAGTTTCACTGACATTGGGAATGTCATTAGTTAATTCTTCAGGACCTAAGCGAGTGTCCATCACTTTGGCTTTGTGTTCACTGATTTGAATAGAACTTAAAGTATCTTGTTGCACTAAACGATCAGAAATCACAATAGCGTCTTCATAACCCAAACCTTTAAAACAAGTATAGGCAATTAACAGATTGGTACCTAAAGCTAATTCTCCATGATCAGTAGCTGGACCATCAATTAAAACATCACCTTTTTTAATCTTATCTCCCACTTGCACTTCTGGAGTTTGATTATAACAAGTACTTTGAGAGGTACGAGCAAATTTATTTAACTTGTAAGTTAAATTACCTTGCTGATAACTCACTCGCTCATTGTTAGCAGTCTCCACCCAAGCTTTGGCTTTTTCTTGATACTTGGCATCAACTTTTAATACCACTTCGCTAGCATCAACATAAAGGACTTCACCAGGAAATTCTGCTAAAACTGTCCAACCCATCGCCGTCGCTATCTCTTTTTCCATACCAGTGCCCACAATTGGTGCTTGAGTTTTAACAAGAGGCACTGCTTGACATTGCATGTGTGAACCCATCAAAGCACGGTTAGCTTCATCATGAGCAACAAAAGGAATCAGCGAGGCACTACAACCAACCACTTGACGTGGCACCACATCAATGTATTGAACCTTTTGTACCGAACCTTCAATAAATTGATTGTTATAGCGCATTGGCACCCAATCCTGAGTAATATAACCCTTATCATCAATGTCAACTCCAGCGTGAGTAATGTAATAATCTTCCTCTTCATCAGCACTCAAGTAAACTATTTCATCAGTCACTTTCATCTTACCTCGATAATTAATTACCTTAGCGTAAGGTGCTTCTAAAAATCCATATTTATTAACTCTGGTATAAAGAGCTAAGTAAGTCACCAAACCGATGTTTGGACCCTCTGGAGAACGAATTGGACAAATTCTTGAATATTGTGACGCATTAATATCACGCATTGAAAAAGAAGCACGATCTCTGGTCACACCACCAGTACCCATCACTGACAAACGGCGCAGATTATCAATTTCTGATAAGGGATTAGTTTGATCAAGAATGGTAGATAAACGATTACGACGGAAAAATTCAGCAATAGAGGCAATCAGTGGTCGAGCATTAACCAGAGCTGAGGGAGTTAATACTTCATCAGTTTTGGTCAATGACATTTTCTCACGAATAGATCTTTCTAAACGAATTAAACCAATACGAAAAGCACTGATTGAAACTAATTCTCCAACTTGGCGTACGCGACGATTAGAAAGATGATCAATATCATCAACTTTACCCTCGCCGTTTTGTAATTTAATTAAATATTTGATACTAGCCAAAACATCTTCTTTAGCCAAAACAGTTAATTTTTCATCTAGTTTGATCCCTAAGCGACGATTCATTTTATAACGACCTACTTCACCCAAATCATAGCGACGAGGATCAAAAAACATATTTTTCAAAAACTCACGAGCTGTTTCTAAAACCGCTGGTTCACCTGGACGCATTTTTTCGTAGATTTCGATTAAAGCCTCAGCTTGACTAGTAGTTGAATCTTTACGTAAAGTGTTGTTAATTAAATCTAGTTCGTCATTTTTTAAAACTTCAGCTAAAGCTTCTGCGATATCATCATTAGTTTCCCAACCCAAAGCGCGAAGCAGCACGGTAGCCGGCATCTTGCGTCGACGATCAATTTTAATGGTTAAAACATGACGACGACTAACATTAATCTCTAACCAAGAACCACGCATTGGCCTCAGCTCAGCTTTATAAAGCAATTCTTTGGTGTTTTGATCTTCCTCACCAGAAAAGAAAACGCCCGGTGATCTAACCAATTGAGTAACAATGCCTCTTTCGATACCATTGATAATAAAGGTACCGGTATTGGTCATGGCCGGAATATCACCCAAAAAGACTTCTTGAGTTCTTTCCTCACCAGTCTTTTTGTTTAATAAAGTCGCCTCAACATATAGGGGTTGATCGTAAGAAACATTTTTGGTCTTTGCTTCTGTGGGTGTATATTTTGCCGGACCAAAACGATAGTCACCAAATTTCAGTGACCAGTTTTTTCCAGTGAAATCTTCAATACCTCGTTCTCCATTAATCTCCTTTAAAGATTCTCTGATCCCATTGTTTAAAAAATCTTGATAACTATTAATTTGCAGGGCAACTAGATCCAATTCTGGTAGGATTGAATGTTCTTGTCCCCAATTTTGGCGATTGCTGGTTTGTGGCATGAAAATCCCTTGCTAAATTTTCTTTATTGTTGATTTTTAATAATTTAAACTGTGTTTTAAATTTAAAATTAAAGTATTTTAAGCTCGTCCTAAAAACAGCTTAACCATAGCAAAAAAACACAGCCAAGATTATCAATTACTTGCTGTGCGAAAATTAATTAGTTGTTTTATTGTTTTTTAGAACAAAAGTCACAAATTAGTTCTGCTACTTGTTATTGCTTTAGGCTAAAATCTCTTTTTAGACAATTGTGCATTGTAACAGGAAGCAAGAATTAGCGCAAGTATTGATTTACATTAGCGTTGTGACCTTCAATCGTGTCTGCCGTGTGAATTTGGTCGGCAAGATCGTGGATATAGTATAAGGCAGTCGTTGACTGAGGATGAAGAACTGCCTTAATCGCTGCTAAGCCAGGATTACATATTGGCTGAGGTGGCAATCCTGGATTTTGGTAAGTATTAAATGCTGAAGCTAAATTTTTGTCTGCAGCTACTGGATTTGACCACCACGTTTGCTCAGCAACACTATAACCCTTAACATATTGCAAGGTCGCATCAACTTGCAGTGGCATATTAATTTCCAAACGATTGAATAAAATACCAGCTATTAGTGGCATATCTTGCTCATTAGCACTCTCTCTTTGAACTAGAGAGGCAAGAGTCAAAATTTGATTCAAGTCTAATTGACTGCTAGCTAAATCTTCAGCTAGAGCAGTTAATACCTTGCTTTCAAAGGTATTAACTAATAGATTCACAATGCTGGCAGTAGTACTCGCTTTTGGCACTAGATAAGTGTCGGGGAACAATTGTCCTTCCAAGCCATCGGTCAACACCAAAAATTCTTGTTCATCAAATTCACTAAGGTCTTGTTTAACTAAACTAGCAGCTATTTCTTCACGCCGCCATCCCTCAGGTATCGTAATCCATAAATCATCGGTGCCTTTGGTCAATACTTGGGTTAATTCACTAACTGACATGCTCGGACTCAATTTAAAAGAACCTGCCTGAATACTAGTTTGCTTACCCTGTTGATAAAGGGCGAGACGAAAAGCTAAAGGAGACCGAATCAAACCTTCAGCTTTGAGGCGTTGAGCAATGTTTTGCGTTGCTTCACCCTTGGGAATAATAAAAGTGACAGTACTTTGATCACTGCTATTTGGAGCTTGTAATAACGAAATAAAAATTGCCCATCCAGAGATAACAATAATTACAAAAATTAGTAAGAAATAAAAGAATGAACGTGGTTTTTTTGGAGAATTTTTCATTGAGGGGCTTAGTCTAACATAAATCTAAGTAGTTTTCGAGAATAATGGCTGCTGCATAGTGGTCTATTGCCTGGCGTCTTTTCTTTTTTGGCAATTCTTTCAACCTCTGCTCAACTTCATATGAAGATAAAACTTCATCAACTAAAATAACATCCAAATTGAACGTTGATTGTAAAATCTCAAAAAATTCTAAGATTTTTTTTGCCATTGCCTGTTCTGAAATACCCAAAACAATTTTGTCAACTTTTTCAGCTTTTACTATTTGCTTAATTTCTGCTAAAGCTTGAGAACCAATAATGGGCTCATTACTCGTCACATCATTGTTGATGATTGTCAGTGGCTCAGCCAAACCCACGTAGGAAATCGCTAAACCAATTCGAGCTAAACCATAGTCAATTGCTAAAATTGTTGACATGTTCTTAATTTATTCTTTGACTAACTGGGCAGTAATCACTCCTCGACGCAAGGTAGTTCCTTCTGGAACGCAGGTCACTAATTTTAATTGACGAACGTCAACTCGTTGAGCAA
The DNA here is from genome assembly GCA_017992725.1 of Candidatus Woesebacteria bacterium. Classification (GTDB taxonomy): domain Bacteria; phylum Patescibacteriota; class Microgenomatia; order UBA1400; family PJMF01; genus JAAZKO01. The sequence goes on from JAGOOB010000001.1 coordinate 36,918, forward strand.
GAATAAAAGTGTCATCGGCTTTGACTTCAGTTTTGCCTTGAACAACATAGGTATATTTGACGTTGTCATAGGTTAAATATATTTTGTCACCTTTTTCCAGAGTCATTATTTTACTAAAAATTGAATTGTAACGGCGAGGATTGTTTTCACTTGGATTATAAAATTGACGCAAAACCGAATGACCAAATATCACTGGAGCACCCAACTGTCCAGGCATTCCAGTTCCAGGATAATGAATTAAACTTTGATTAAGATCACTTCCACCAACTCGAACCTTGGCATTACTAATCCCTAAACGAGGAATGTCTAGCGTATATTCAATAAACTCGCTTGTGCTTAATTCTACGTTTTCTAGATCGTCACTAAACCAATTAGTTAGGTCTGTAAAATCAAGATCCTGATCTAAAATCACTGGTTCAGTTTCAACACTGTAATCGGTAGTGCTATTTTCTACTATTTCAGTTTGAGCTTGAGCGGAAATTAATGGATTGCCCAACAGTAATTGCGAATTAGGTATTGGAGATAATAAAGTAATTTCTTCTTCTTTTTTCCATGGTAAATAATAATCAATAATGGGCCAAAGCGCAGATAAAGCTAACGCCAAGCCAAAAACTATTAATGCCAATGGCAAAAAAGTTGCCCCCACTCTCACTATTTTGGGTAAGCGGCCCCAAAAATTTAACTGGATTTGCTCATCTAAATTTTTTTCGCCCTGCTGACTGGCTTTATCTTGTTTCAAAAAGTAATTAACTTTTTTATTCAAGTCTTGTATAGGCACTCCATCTCTTAGTGCTTGGCGATAAAGTTTTAACAACTGTTTTTTTTGTTTGGTCAGTTGCGGATTTGTTTTAGCCATATTAATTAATGATGAAATTGAAACGGCTGGAATCTTTTGGTAATTTTTGCAATACTCGACCCATAAAAGCAGGTTGTAAAATTATTTCAGCCCGATCAATAGTTTCTTGTTCTTCTAAATTATTTTTGGCCTCTTCTAAACTTTTACCCAAAACTAGATCGTTTAATGCTTCTTGGTTAATCTTCGCCTTAGCCTTGGCTGATAATTCAGCATCTAGAACTAAACGGTTGCTACCATCGGTCATAAGCTGAGGTTCATCGCTAAGTAAAGATGGTTCTTCATCTACAAATTCATAATTTTCCGGCAAATCTAACAATAAGACTTCTTCCGCCAATTGCTTTAAATCACTGGATGAGTATTTAACTGCTTCAACTGCCAAGGTCATTGTTAATGATAAAGTTTCTACCTCATCCCCTTCTTCATGATCGTAAGCAAAATCTACTATCCGACTCTCGCCAGTCGGCACGTAATAAACTCCGTCTTTGGACTCCTCTTTAAATTCCTTTACAGCAATCGCATACAAATTTTCTTTCAACTGATTCTGTAAATTGTCTAAATCTTTTTGAGAAACCACTCTAATTTCCCGACTTGAGCCACCAGAAAAATCTTCAATGGCTGTAGCAGAGTAAGTATTTTCACTAAAATCAGCTACCGCTAACTTACTATCCTTGCCAATATTTCCTTCCGCCCCAATGTCTTGAGCGGTCAGCGCCACTTCAACACTACCATAATTAATATTCTGCCCATCGTCTTCTTCTTCGGAAACGGCAGCGGGGACTGTCACTTCTTCATTTAGAACAAAGGCAATGTCTTCATATTTAAAGATCGTGTTTGCTGAAAAAGTTTTATCCGTAAAAGTTTTATTAAATAATTTTACTTTGCCCTGTGCTTTATCTCCAACCAAACTGATCCCTGTAGTACTCAAGGTGTCTTCACCTTTAATTTCCTTTTCTTCTAACGAGACTTTCAATAAATTTTTAGTAAAATCCGATTCAGCCAATTGAGGATCTAAAATAATTTCTAAATTTTTTTGCAATATTCTTTCATTAGCCGTCACTTTGACTGTAACATCAGACAAAAACAAATTATAGACGAAAAATAGTGTGATCAAAGCCAACAAGCCTCCTCCCACACCGATCAGTAAAGATTTTTTATTTTTTTTGAAAAAACGTTTCAAAACGCTACTGCTTTTACTTTTTATTTTTTTCTGATCTTGACTGTTCACAGAAGATAAATCAACAGCTTGAAGATTGTCATTAGTTATTTCTTCAGCTTGACTTTTGGCCAATGGAGTTTGCTGGTGAAGAGCTTGCTCTAAATCAATTTTCTCTGAACTTAAATCAATACCAAAACTGCTAATCTTTTTTTCTGCACTTACTAGTTCGGGCCCATTACTAGCCACATCCTGATCAGAGATATCTTTATTATCTGTACTGGTCATTTCACTAAATTCTTGAGTTAATTTTGAGGCAAAATTTTTGGACAACATGTAGCTAGCAGCCAAACTTAAGGATTTAATTAAAAAATCATTGCTTAGAACAACAAATTCTGGCATTTGTAAAAAACCTGACAATGTAGTCCAGTCAAAAGCCTGCAGTTCTGCCTGCTCTTTGTTTAACACTTTTTGGGGCAAATTTAATGAGGAAAGAAAAACCTTGTTAGGAAAATACTTGCCTTGCTCGCCTAACTCTTGACTAATTCTGGCTAAACCTTCCTGTAAATCGTCACTAAGTCTAGCGGAGCGGCCAATTTTCAAATTCGCCAGTAATTTTCCGTGTTTGATTAACAGTAAATCAAAATCTTTGTCACGTAAATAAAGAACAATCGAAGAATCATGAGGATCTTTCATAATTCTAGCTTGATGGATACCTTCTGAAATACTCATTTGTCCCAGAGGCAACAAACTTAAATTATCTGTTAAATCTTTAACTATCACTTTTTTGCTATCCTGTAAATCACCCTTCTCCAGCCAAGTTTCATCAAAGACAAAAACACAGTCAGCTACTTCATCCGCCAAAGGACCTAAATCTTGTAAAGCTTGATCAAGTTGTGTTAATAAATCTTGGCGATCAAAATAAGTTTTAATTGCGGAATATTCTTTAATTTCTTGATTTTTGCTAACCAAAGCAGCTTGCAGTTCCTGATCGCTGAGAATGATGGTAATAAATAACTCAGTTTCCATCAGCTCTCCTACCGGCATTTTGGTCTCTTGCTCTTTTTTGCCTTTGATAATCTTTTTTAGTAAATTGGGCATATTATTTGGATAATAAAGAATTGGTTTAAATAAAACCTGCAGCTCTATTAAAGCAGAATTTTCGATAATTTTGAAGAACTGAGTATTTATTCAGCTCGGAAACGCATATAAATTCTGCGTACACCTTGCGAGACGGCTTTTTCCTTAAAAATTTCCAAATCGCCAAAGCGAGCAATTTGACCAGTACTTGCGACGTGAGGACCGCCACAAAGTTCTTTAGATATCCAGTGATCAGGATCGCCAATGGTATAAACACTAACTTGATCGGGATAACGTTCAATAAAAAAAGCAATCGCTCCAGACTTGAGAGCCTCTTCCTTAGAGAGAATTTCATGCGATACCGGCAGATCTTCTTGCAACCACTGATTAACTAATTGTTCAACTGTTACCAACTCCTCTTTATTCAATGCTCGAGTATAACTAAAATCAAAGCGTAAACGTTCACTATTAATGTTAGAACCTTTTTGCTGAACTTGATCGCCCAACACCTTTCTCAAAGCCGCTTGCAGTAGATGAGTGGCCGTGTGAAAAGCTGTTGTCTTGGCCTCATGATCAGCCAAACCACCTTTAAATCTGTCCTTAGCAGTTTGTCTAGATAAAGCAGCGTGCTGTTGATTGGCTTCAGCAATCTTACTGTCAATAGCTGGCTCAATGCTAATATTTCTTGTTTTAGCTTCTTCGATGGACAATTCAAACGGGAAACCATAGCTTTCATAAAGTGTAAAAACCAAATCGGCAGTCAATTGATCTTTATTACTAATTAAACGATTAAACTCTTTCAGACCACGTTTGAGCGTTTTGTTAAACTTTTGTTCTTCATTTTTTAAAACTTCATTAATATGTTCAGTTTTGGATTCCACTTGTGGATAAAAATCTTGATATAGATCAACTATTGCTGGGACCAGATCTGGCAAAAATTCTTGTTCTAAACCTAAATATTTGGCCTGTCTAAGCGATCGGCGAATTAAACGCCGCAAAAGATAACCTTGTTCCTTATTACTTGGCAAAACACCATCAGCAATTAGCATGACACTAGCCTTAAGATGATCAGCAATGATACGAAATGCAGCTCGTAAATCTGGATCTTGATAGTTTTTTTGACTAATTTCCTCTAATTTTTTAATAATTCCACTAAAAGCACTGCTTTGAAAAACATCAACTTGACCTTCTAGTACAGTTAATAAACGCTCCAAACCTCCACCGAAATCAATATTTTTTTGGGCTAATTCACGAAAGCCAGTTGCTGTCCGTTGGTATTGCATAAATACGCTGTTACCAACTTCCAAAAAGCGACCGCAATCACAATTAATGTGACATGGTTCTTGAGCAAACTTAGATTGTTGATGAAACTGCTGGGCTTGATCTGGCGCGAAATCATAAAAAACCTCACTATCAGGACCACCAGGTTCACCAAGTGGCATCGTCGCTGGCACCCCAGATCTTGACCACCAATTTTTTTCTTCACCATAAAAGAAAATTCTACCTCCTTGTAAGCCAGCTTGTGGCTGATCAACAATTTTTGCTTCAATGCCTCTTTTTTGGAACAAATCTTGCCAAATGAGCGCACTTTCTTCGTCTTTGGGAATATTTAAAGCCTTGTTGCCAGCAAAAACCGATACATAAAGTCGAGAGGGGTCCAGTTGCAAAACATCAACTAAAAATTCAAAAAAGAAGGTAATTTGCTCTTGCTTAAAATAATCACCAAAAGACCAATTGCCCAACATTTCAAAAAACGTCGTGTGACGATTGTCTCCAACTTTATCTATATCTTCACTACGGAAACATTTTTGTGAATTAGCGATTCTTTGACCCTGTGGGTGTTTTTCCCCAAGTAAATAAGGAATCATCGCTTGCATTCCAGCACTTGTAAACAAAGTACTAGGATCATTTTCTGGTACTAAATTTGCCGAAGGCACTATTGCATGCCCTCTCTTAGCAAAATAATCTAAATATAAACGACGGAGACTAGATAAAGTTAGAGTATTACTAGACATGAAATTATTATAACAGTTACACTAAATACCTTTGAATTGATTCTTCTTTCGTTGACGCCGAATACGCTTATGAATGTTTTCTTTCTCTTTTGATTGCTCTAATTTAACCAAGGCTAAACTGAGATTGTCTTTAAAGTCTAATAGAGAATTTTTTAAATGCCAAAGATATTTATCTTTAACTTCATCCAAAGTAACGTCTGGACTCTCGATTAAACCCTGCTCATATAAATCTACCCGAGCTTTTTCCCACTCATTAGCTAATTTCTCCCAAGTTTTCTTGCCATTTTCGCTAGAAAAGTAACTGATTAAAGCTCCTAGGGAAAAGCCAATGGTCAAACCAAATAAAAAATTGCTACCTTGTTGCTTATTTTCATCCATAAACTATTTTTTCTTTTGACCAGCTGATTTGTCTTTGGCAACTTCAGTGCCATGACCTTTATCCCGATTTAACCAATTCATAAAACCCTCGGTAATCTTTAGACCCGCTGTAAAATTGGTAATAAAAGCGCCAAGGCTGTGAAATGGATTAAGAATACCCTCAATTTTTTCCTGGGTAGTATCAATAACTTGATTGGCCTTATCGATCGCTAAATTAAATTTTTCCAAAGATTGTTTGACTTGCCCCAAAACCAAAATTAATTTGACGGCCAAAACTACTAAAACCACGGTCAAACTAGCCACAGAAATGGTAAGAACTAAAGGTAAAATATCTGACATAATTCATTCTCCTTTTTATAAGCTCATTCTACGATAGACTACAAGAATTTACCAGCCAGACTAAACAAAAGTTAAAATTTGACCTGAATACTTCTTTGCACCGTACTGGTTTTACCTCGCTGATCGGTGGCCCTGACCGTAATCGTGGTTGGTCCTTCAATATCAAAGTACAATTCTGTGCTAAAAAAACCACCTGCCTGCAAAGCCACAGGTTGAGCATTCACTAGCACGATAGCATCCATCACTGTTTGCCCCTCAACTAGCACCTTAGCTGCTGTCGTTTGATTATTTTCTGGCTGAAAAACTTCTAAGCGTGGTGGTCGACTAAGAGCATACCATTGCCAACCGGTATAAATCAGAAAGCTGACAAAAATCACCACAATCAAGGAAAAAGTTAAACGAATTGGTGAAAAAAAATTAGATTTTTTAAATGAATCCTTCAAAAATTCACGAGGAAGTAAGCTGCCTTTGGCACTTTCCTGATAATCACGACGCAAAATTGCCAAAAGTGGACGTGGATTCAGACCAAGTAGTTTGGCATAATTGCTAATGTAAGCTTTAGCGTAACTAGCATTAGGTAAATTAGCAAAATTATTATTTTCAATCGCCTGTAAATATTCAATTTTAATGAAAGTTTGTTGAGCGATATCAGATAATTCTAAGCCAGCTTTTTTTCGATGTTTACTTAACAAATCACCTACTGTTTGGGTTTTCACCGTTTGATTCATTAGGGCAATTCTAAAAAGAATTACTAGTTAAAGCAAGCTCTAAACCTTATTTGTTCAACAATTTTTTGAGAGTGCTCGCAATTCTGGATCCATCAGCTTTAGAACCCAGCGCCTGGGTAAGCTTACCCATTAATGGACCAAAATCTTTAACCGCACTTTGTTCAACAAAATCTTGAATGAATTTTTCTAGCTCTTGGTCGCTCATTTGTTCTGGCAAATATGATTGTAAAATCTTCACTATACTTTCTGTTTCGTTAATTAAATCTTCACGAGCAGCCTTCTTAAAATCTTCTAGAGCATCTAATTGCTGATTCAACATTTTCTTGATAATTTTTACCACCGCTGCATCATCGGCCACCCCATGATCTATTTCAAAATTTTTCACTTCACTGCGAATTAAACGAATCACACCAAGACGCTCAGCATCTCTAGCCCTCATAGCTGTTTTCATATCTTCCATTAATTGTTCTTGTAAGTTCATATTTCTCCTTTTTATTAGTGGTGGACAATACTGGACTCGAACCAGTGACCTCACGAATGTGAATCGTGCGCTCTAACCAACTGAGCTAATTGTCCGTCGATTAAGTCTCTATTATAAAACAAAGCCTTAGCTTTTAGAAAGGCAAGTCATCTTCTTGTCAGTCAGTCAAATTAAAATATTCGTCAGTGAAAAAATTTTCTATTGCTCAAATTTGCCAAGCTTTGATCTTTCCTGATTTTTGTCAACACTGTCAACAATTAGGACCAATGTTGTGTGAGTCTTGCTATCAATTGATTGATTTTTTTTGGCAAGAGGATTACAAAGAATTTTTTAGTGAAAATTTTGATCAAGTTTACTTCGATCAAGTAAAAATCATGGCTGCTTTCAAACCACCCCTTAGTTCGCTGATTAAAGCACTCAAATATCATCACCACAGTCGAGCTGCTAAATTTTTAGCCCAGATGCTCTATTTTTACGTCAACATTGATTATCACAATATCGACATTATTAGCTTCGTACCCATGCATCCACAAAAAAGAAAAAAGAGAGGCTACAACCAGACCCAATTGATTGCTCAAGAATTATCCCTGTGGAGTCAAACACCCTGTTTAGAATTATTGGTAAAAAGCAAAAATACAAAACCTCAAGCCCAAATTACTAACAAGGATAAAAGATTGAAAAGATTGAAAGACAGCTTTGCCATTTCCACTTTCTATCAAAATGCTTTATTTAAGCAAAATATTTTACTAATTGATGATGTGATTACCACTGGAGCTACTAGCAATAATGTCAGCCAAATCCTCAAAAATAATGGAGCCAATTCCATAACAGTATTGGCTTTAGCTTCTAAATTATAAGCAGTTAGTAATTTACTTGAATTCCTCGAGAGAAAATGCTATAATCAGGCGTTCATTAACAGGGGATGTATTGCATTGACGTCAGTCAACTTTAATCATCGCAGATCATCTTTGGTGAAAAGATGTCAAACAGCACCAATAAATAACTGTCAAAAACAGTTTAAAAACAGTAGCTAATAAAATCGCCAGTCTTTTTGACTTCGGTTATGTAGCTGCTCCAGCTTTTGCTTAATTGCAATTGCTGGCATCTAGTGATGGGCTCTTATCGGCGACTCACATTAGGTGACAACCCAGTCGATTGGCAGAAATAAAGAAGCAGATCGCTTTATTTCCAAGAATATGATCTGGATGAAACAAAAAAAGTTTGTTTATTCACTTATTGTTTCAAATCAAAAATAAACTAAATCTGTAGAGATCGTTAAAGATTGATTAGCGGACGCGGGAGCAAAACCCGCCATCTCCACAAAACACTATTTATAGCTTTTAATAAATGATTTTTTAAAGCTCTATATCTAAGCAATGGTGCTTTTGACAAATGTTATTTTCTAAAGATTCTTTTATTTTTAACTCATCACTTGAATAAGCTTGGTTCATAATAAAAAAAACATTTCTACTGGCTAAGCTCAATAATTCATTCTGCAAGTTTTGATTTTGTGAACTATCTCTTTCAATTAAGTAAACGGAAGAATTATTTTTATTAATTAATAGGTAATAACTAATTAAATCAACGTCATCCATAAGTAGCACAATGCTGTTTGATGGAATTTTTTGTTTAATTGTATTTTGAATATTTTCCCTAAATAAAAAGCCATAGTTATTAAAAGAATTAATCGCCAAGATTAATAAAGTTATCATCATAAAAAACTCATAACGCAATTTTTGATGAAATTGGGCAAAAACGAATACAACCAATAAACTAAATAACACTAATTGTCTGGCTAAAAAAACTGGAAAAAATAAAATCGAGATAATAGTCGCCAAACCAATTGTGCCCGTAGACGAAAAAAATAAAAATTGATTAATTAACGATTTGTCTTTCTTTAAATTAGTTGTAATTATTACCAAAAATAGCGGAAAATAAAAACCAACGAAGTCATGACCAAACAATAATTTTGTTTGATATACAAACCAATTTAAATCAAAATAAGGTACACTTCCAGCAATAGCATTACCATTTTTAATGGGTAACAAATAATTTAACAAAATACAAATTTGATAAATAGAGCAAACAAAAAATAAAAACAAACTGCAAAATATATTTTTACTATGCATCTTTTCTTTTTTAAAAAACAAGAAAATAGCCAAAAAAAACAGTGAAAAAATTAACCAAATAACTCCATAACTAATAAAAAAACAGATACTTAATAAGAAGCCAATTAAAATAGTTTTATAAACTTTTGGGTAAAAAAAGTTAGAAAAAATGACATAAATTAACAAAAGCATCAAAAAAATTAATAAAGCATAAGGTCGAACTTGAAAAGACAAATTAATTAATAATGGATGTAGAGAAAATAAACTTATTGCTAAATAACTAGTCTTACGACTTTTGAAAAATAAACTAATTCTATAAACTAAGTAAATGCTTGGAAAAAACCAAATCAGACTGGTCAAACGTAACCACCAATCCGCATGCCCAATTATTAACATTAATTTTAAATAAATATAATATAGAGGTGGATGCCTAAAATCGGAAAAATTCCCATTCGAAAAAAATAATTCCCTCCAGCTTAAGTCTGTTGAATTAAAATAGGAAATTGCTTCATCATTCCAAAAATCAGTGGTCAATCCATAATAAAAACGAATAATTAACCCAATTAAAAAACTAATTACAGCAATAATTAGCCATCTATTTCGACTTACCGATAACCGCATTCTCCCCATAAAACATCTAATATTTTAAAGTTAACTACTCGATCTAATTTTCAATCTTATCTAAATAAACTTAGCAGTGCCATAAAAAACTAAAACGGTTCTTTACCCGCCAAATATTCTTGAAATTTGGCTGGGTAAACTTCCCTGGCTTTGCTGCCTTGAGCTGGTCCCACGAGACCAGCTTCTTCTAGCTGGTCTAAAATTCTAGCTGCTCGAGCATAGCCAACCGACAAGTGTCTTTGAATGGCACTTGATGAGGCACTGTCGCTAGTAGCAAATAGCCGCACTGCCTCATCAAAAAGTTCATCTCGGTCAGCTTCTCCCTCAACACTGACACTTACCGAGCCACCTACCTTGCTTACTTGATATTTACTAACAATATCTTCCTCATAATTGGGCTTTTTACCTTGTGATCTGAGAAAATCCACTAATTGATCAATTTCTTTAGAGGCGACAAAGGTACCTTGAATACGCGCCGGTTTGGCTCTGTCAGGCGAGAGGTAAAGCATATCTCCTTTACCTAATAATTTTTCTGCTCCTGGTGTATCTAAAATCACCCGACTATCAGTGACGCTTGATACATTAAAAGCAATTCTAGTTGGCATATTGGCCTTGATTAAACCAGTGATAACATCTACCGATGGTCTTTGAGTGGCTAACACTAGATGAATACCTACTGCACGAGCCATTTGTGCAATACGAGTGACATTATCTTCAACTTCTTTAGGCGCAAAAAGCATAATGTCGGCCATTTCATCAATGACAATTACAATGTTTGGCATCGTAGCTAAACCAGCTAGCTCATTGTAGTCATGAATTGAACGGACCCCAACTTCATTTAATAATTTATAGCGTTTTTCCATTAATTCAACCGCCCATTTAAGAGCTGAAATTACCTTGTCAGGATCATGAATGACTGGTGTTAACAAATGAGGAATATCATGATATTTGCCAAGTTCAACCCGTTTTGGGTCCACCAAAATTAATTTGACTTCTTCTGGAGTGGCCCTAAATAAAATTGAACACAAGAAAGCATTAACACAAACTGATTTACCAGAACCGGTGGCACCAGCAATCAAGAGGTGTGGCATTTCAGAGATGTCAGCCACAACTGGCTTACCAGCTACATCAACACCTAAACTGACCGCTAATTTAGAAGGATGTTTTTTAAGTATTGGTGAAGACAACATTGTTTTCAGTGGCACAATTTCCGCACTATGATTTGGTACTTCTACTCCCACTAAATTTCGACCTGGAATAGGCGCTTCAATTCTTACTTGTCCGGTAGGTGCGGCCAGGGCTAGGGCTAAATCAGTGGACAGGGCAGTAATTTTAGCCAAACGAGTACCCTGACTAATCTCCAAACAGTACTGAGTGACAGCAGGACCAGGATTGTATTCGACTACCTTGGCATTAATGCCGAAAGAATCTAGTGTATTTTCAATAATTTGTGCATTGGCTTTAACATCACCACGGTCAGCTTTTGCTCCTTTTTCCACAGTCAGCAAAGACAACGGCGGATAATCCCAAATCATTGGCGTTGACGAAGCATTTAATGCTTCCTCTCCGTCTAAACTATTTGAGGGGAGTTTATTATCTATTACCTTTTTCTCAGTTAAAACCGCCGTACTACTAGTTTGATCCAGCTCAATTTCTTTCTGAAAATCACTTCCTCTTTTTAAATCCTTTTTGCCAAAAGCTAACTTGGGGATGAAAAAGTGCCGCGATTTTTTAATTTCTTGATCAGTAATATCTTTATCAAGAGTCTTAACATCTTTTTTAGCTGATTTTTTTTGATGGTTTTTACTAATTATTTTACTGATACCATTAACCAGATCAGTCAAAGAACTTTGAGAAAGAATTAAAAAACCAATAATAGTTAGCGCTCCATAAACAATATAACTGCCAACAGCACTAATTAAGAGAGCTAAATTGTTGAAAATATTTATACCAATTTCTCCACTTCGAGACACTCCCATCGCGCCAATCATCATCACAATCACGCCAAGCAAAATGGTGGGTTTAGACCAAGCGTGCTTGCTGCGGATCATTACCAGTCCAGACGCAATAAAAACAAATGGTAAAAATAACATTGATAAGCCAAGTTTATTTGCCAAAAAATTATTCAGGGTAATTAACCATTGTCCTTGCCCAGTAAAAGAGACTAAAACCAAACTACCAAACATAATGAGTAGAACGGCAATGATGGAATAGGTAGTGTCGGCCCGCATTTTCATGCGAATCGCTTTACGTTTTTTACGACGGGACTTTCTTTTTGCCATATTTTGATCAGATTAACTATCCTCTATTAAAAGACAAAAGTCTGAAAACTGCAAGCAGTAAGGCTAAAAAATAAATATTTTTTACCCTTAAATATCCCAGATTACCGGTAAGATTATTGGTTCGCGCCGAATTACTTTGAATAAACGACGCGCCAAACGCTTTTCCAAGCGCCGTTTAAGTTCTTCGTCTGTGACATTCTTACCAAGATCTTGCACAATTTGCACCGTTTCTTTTTTAATATAGTTCACCACTTCGTCGGCTTCTTTCATAAAAACAAAACCTCGAGAAATAACTTGCATTCTGCTGAAATCAATTTTTTTCTTAAAGCGTGGTAAAAGCAAAACAATAATACCTGCTTTAGATAAATTTAAACGGTCAGATAAAACAATCGGCCCCACATCACCAATACCTAAACCATCAACGGTTTGAGCTGATAAAGATATTTGCTGAAGCACTGAAACTCTTTGTTGATCAATTGCTAAAACTTCACCACTTTTTGGTAAGAGGATTTGCCAATCTTGATAAGACAACGGTTTAGCCACTGTTTTTTTGAATAAAGCTCGATGGCGATCAGCTCCACCAATGGGCATCACAAATTTTGGTCTAAGTAATTTCAACATTAGCTCCTGTTCAACTCGACTAGCATGACCTGAACGATGAATGCTTGGACGAATTTCTGGATAAACGACGTCTACTTCATCAGCTGCCAACTGATCTACCGCTGAGTAATATGGAATTTCGTTACCAGGAATCACATCAGCCGAAAAAATTACTTTATCGCGATTACTAATTTGTACAATCTGGTGATCTCCATAAACTGCTCTGACCAAAGACGAACCCTCTTGACCCTGACTGCCAGCAATAATAATACAGAGTTTTTCATCCGGAATTTCTTTGATCTTTTTCTTATCAACCATTAAACCTTTAGGAATATTGAGACTTTTAGATTGAATGGCCGTTTGCACATTTTGCTCAACACTCCGACCAACAAACACTACCTTCCTCCCTAATTCTTGACAAGCATTCACGGTTTGCTGAATGCGGTGGAGATGGGAACTCATTAAAGTCACTAAAATTTTGCCGTTAACTCCCTTCATCTCTTCTAGTAAAGCTGGGCCTACAGTTGATTCAGAAGGTGTCCATTCATTTCTTTCTACTCGAAGACAATCCAGACAAGCCATCAATAAATCACCTTGTCGGCCAATTTGTTCAATAAATTCCATATCTGTTAAGTGACCATCAACTGGGTGCTTATCCAATTTGAAATCACTACCATGATAAATTTTGCCGACCGGAGTCTCTAACAAAATATGTTTCGAATCTGGAACAGAATGAGTAATCGCAACAAATTGAAATTTAAAATATTGGCCCAATGAAAAATTTTGTCGATCACCCAAAACTTGGATGTTTTTATCAACTTTTTTATCTAATAAACGATCATGAGCAAACTGCGCTGTTAGGGGTGAAGCATAAATTGGAAAATCTGGCAAATTGGGTAATAAATAAGGTAAAGCGCCAATATGATCATCATGACCATGACTTAAAATCATCCCAACGATTTTGGCTCCACCTTCAATTTGGTTGAGCAGATAAGTAATGTCTGGGATTAGCGCATCAACTCCAGGCATGTAAATATCAGGGAAACCAATACCACAATCAATCAACAATATTTCTTGTTCATATTGATATAAATAAAGGTTCTGGGTAACTCGACCCATGCCTCCTAAGGCTATAAATTTGAGTTTTGACATATTAAAATAATTCCTCTCTTAATTGATTTTTAAAAATTTGAGTTTCTTCTTGACCAGCTATCCAAGCTAAAATTTTATTAATTTTTTTAAAATCGTTAACAAATGATTCTTTAACTTGACTAGATCGCAGTGCCGCTGCCGGATGATACATGGGCAACACAAACAAGTTTAGACCTTGCCATCTTAAACTATGTAGGCGTCCATGAATTTGTGAGATTTTCACTCCCTCCAAAAATTTTGCCAAACTAAACCGGCCTAGAGTAATTATCAATTTAGGTTTGATTAACTCGATCTCTTTATCTAAAAAAGGTTTAAATGCTAAAATTTCTTTTGGCAATGGATCACGATTATCTGGCGGTCTAACTTTAATAATATTACTAATAAAAACTTTTTCTGCTGGAAGATTAATTTCCTCAAGAGTTTTACGTAATAATTGCCCAGACCGACCAACAAAGGGGCGGCGCTGAATTGATTCATAATAACCGGGAGCTTCCCCAATTAACATGATCTCGGCATTTTGACTACCTTCACCATGAACAATATCCTGAGGTTTTTTGGCTAAAGGCAATTGAGCAACATTCTCTTCCAATAACAATTGCAAACTAGATAAATCTTTAACTTGCTGTAACATTTCCTTCAATGGCAAATCAGTCTTTGACATAAAGCAATTTTAACACAAGACTAATAACTAGGCAGGAAAATCTTAACATTATCTGGTTTAATCACCACTTCTTCAAAGCCTCGTTCCACAATAATTCTAGCGGCTTTTCTTACCGCACCTTTAAGCGTGCGTTGTAACGTACGTACTCCAGCATCAAAACCTAAAGGTCTAACTAACTTAGGCCAAACCGCTTCATCAATCTTAAATTGGTTTTCTTTCAAACCAGCTTCTTTGAGAATTTCAGGCAAAATATACTTTTTGGCAATCACAATTTTCTCTTCATCACTGTAGGACGGCATATCAATTCGTTCCATCCGGTCTAAAACAGCGGCTGAAATACGACGGGTGTTGTTACAAGTGGCAATAAAAATCGCTTGACTTAAATCTACCGGATAATTAATGTAATTATCGACAAAAGCATGATTTTGCGCAGGATCTAGCAGTTCAACCAGAACACCCATAATATCATTATTGGCTTCTTCCGCGGATCGATCGATTTCATCAAGTAAAATCACTGGATTCATCGTTTGGGCAGTACAAAGACCCTGAATTACCGCCCCAGGTTGAGCCTCCAAAATTAAGCGTGATTCACCACGCAATTCTTTGGCAGAAGCCATTCCTCCAACCGGAATTCTTAAAATTTGGCGGTTCAGGGCTTCCGCTAAAGAATATGCAAAAGTAGTTTTACCTGTTCCTACCAAACCAACTAGCAATAATACTGGCGCAGAAAATTCCTGATCAGCAAAATTTTGTTTTTGTAAATTAAGAATAGCTAAATACTCCAAAAATCGATCTTTAACCTCTTTTAAACCATAATGATGTTCATCAAGAACTACTTTAGCCTGTTGAATGTCTAAAGTGTCTTCACTTTTTTTACCAAATGGGATCTTGGTTACCCAGTCTAAGTATCGAGAAACTTTATCATATTTCTCGTCATAATTGCCCAATTTTGCACTCCGCTCCAAAAAAACTAATTCTTTTTCCAGCTTTGATTGTAATTCTTCGGGAAGTTGAACTTGTTTAATTTTAGCTCGTAACTCATCAAGCTCCTGATTCAATATTTCATCAGAGTTAAGTTCAGACATAAGTAAATTAAGATTGTTTTGCCCTAAGCGTCAAGCCTAAACCGATACTTAACATCGCAACAGCTAAAAATAACAAACTAACGGTGGTAGAACCAGCATTAGGCAGGGTAGTGGTGCTAGTTGTAGCAACAGTTTCAAGATTGCCACTGGCAGTACTACTGTTACCAATTGTTAACACAAAATCTAAAGTCTCTGTTGCTGTAGATAAATCAAATTGATGCTCTCCTTCACTTAAAGACGAGATTAGCGTACTCCAACTACCCTCCTCATCTGCAGTCGCCGTTCTAGTTAAGTCATCAATAGTAATTGAAATAACGGCCG
This sequence comes from Candidatus Woesebacteria bacterium, assembly GCA_017992725.1. Lineage (GTDB taxonomy): Bacteria > Patescibacteriota > Microgenomatia > UBA1400 > PJMF01 > JAAZKO01. The sequence continues at coordinate 52,778 of JAGOOB010000001.1, forward strand.
AGGGTGAAGCTAAACCAGTTAAGGCAAAAGTCCCCCCAGAATAATTATATTCCTTCAAACTCCCACCCAAATCTAAATTAGAAACATCCATGGTACCTATGGCTGTAATTTGCAGCGCGGCCGCCCTTACTTTACTACTAAAAAAGAGTGGGAAAATAATCAATAAAGAGATAAGACAAATTACAATTTTTTTCATATTTCTCATCTAGTCTAACATTTTTACTTTTTTTGTGCAGCTAGCAATTCTAACATTTGATAACGACGTAATAAACCAGTTTTAGCTCCATAATATCTCACTACGTTACTAGCGTTACGAACTCCCCAAACAATAGCCTCCTCAATTTCTCGATTATCGATCAGTGCTGCAATATAGGCCGAGGAAAAAGCATCACCAGCACCAGTATCATCAACAGTATGATCGCCCTGACCTTCAAAGACAAATTTCTTTTTTCCATACAAATAAACTTCACCACCCTTTTTCCCCATGGTAACAATTACTTGAGGAAAATTAGCTAAAATTTCTTTTTGCACTGGAGCCAACAAAGTCCACTCTTGTTGATTAACAAAAAAGACTTCACAAGGAATGTCGTTAAAATCAAATGTTCTTTTCACTAATAAATCAATCTCGGCTTTGCCTGGATTCCAAGATAATTTTGTATCTTGATCTTTAAGCAAAGTGGCAAAAATTTTAGTCAAAGTAGCCTGCTGACCAGCTATACTTGATAGATGAACCCAATTAGCTTGAGTCAGCCAGAACGCAGGAATATCGTAAGGGTCGAGCATCGATGCCGCTCCGCGATAAGTCAAAACAATTCTTTCACTATCTTTCGTAACCAACACCACACTGCCACCCGTACGCTCTAATTTTTCTCTAACTAGTAGTTGGGTGGCCACTCCTTCTTTTTCGAAATCTCGAATAATCAAATCTGAAAATTCGTCTTGACCAGTTTCTGAAATCACTGCTACTTTGAAACCTAAACGACTGAGAGCAACAGCAGTATTACTGGCTCCACCTCCGGTAAAAATATGAAAATCACTTAAGTCTAACTTATCTCCATAGGTCAGAATCTGCTGATTTTTATTACGTTTAGCTTCCCAATCTTTGGAACTAATAAAAATGTCGACTAGTGAAGATCCAATACTAATGCAGTTATACATAAGGCAGGTTCTTTTATTGTACAAGATACTAAACAACAATTGCAAGAACGGAGATAAAAAATAGTGATAATGAGTAAAAACAAGCAAACCATTGCCGACTCAGAATATTTTTTATTTTTGACGTTCCCGCATTTCATCCTCAAATAAGTGCAGTGCTACTTTAAATTCCTCCAAATTATCCACAATCCGATAAACCTTTGATTCTTTATAGCCAATTAAAAAATTCTTGTGAATAACCTCCATGACCTCATACCAAAAATGGCCATACAAGATCAGTGGTTTGTGATTGCCATAGTGGAGATGAGCCAAAAGCCAAGCCGTTGCCCATTCGCTTAACGTACCAGTCCCACCCTGAAAACAAACAAAAAGATCAGCATTGTCCATCAAACCAGCCATTCGTTCCAGATAATTGGCAGTTTTAATTTCTTGATCTACAACATTTTTTGCATCACGTCCTTCAAATTCTGGCATATCGACTGGCCTAAAAGTCACGGCTAAAGTTTTACCATTTTTTGATTTAGCTCCCCTGGTTGCAGCTCCCATTACTCCCGGCCCACCGCCATTAACCACTATTTTATTTTGACTAGCAACATAAGCTGCCACCTCATACGCAGCCCGACACACTGGATGATCTTCTGCTATATCTGCACTGCCATAAAAAGCAACTCTATCTATCCTGGTTAAAAGCTTGACCTTGGGATTAGCTTTGGGATTAGCTTTGGGATTGGCTTTGGTAACATTAATTTTTTTTTGCTCATGATGAGTCATTGTAATTCCTTTTTTAACTTATTAAATTCAGTTTTAAAATTATCTGCGTTAAAGACAGCTGAACCAACAGCTATTTGATCAACACCAGCTTTTTGTAAATCTTTAATCTGTTCCTGCTTAATGCCACCATCAACCACTATTTTAATTGGTTTATTAGATTGGTTAATTTTGTTTTTTAATTCTTCAATTTTAGCAAAAATTAAAGAATTAAAAGTTTGACCTTGTGCTCCGGCCTCAACAGCCATTAATAAGACTTGATCCAAGTACTCCCAGGCATGTTTTTCAATATTTTCTAGTGGCGTAAAAAGATTAATGGCTAAACCTGCCTGCCAACCAGCTTTTTTGATCTCTTCCAGAAAATCTAATTGGTAAGACATTTTTTCTATTTGACCAATCACTGATTGGGTTGGTAATTTTTGACCACAATCAATTAACTCCCACACATAATCCATTGGCTCTTCCGTCATTAAATGAAAATCAATTGCTAAATCGTCGAAATCAAAATCTACTAAATCCGTAGGGTTGATGGTGATATTATCAGTAAAAACCGCGTCAACAATGTCTACTTGAATCACTTTGATGGTTGGCACTTGTTTGACTAAATCCAATTGCTGAGCAAAAGTTGCCAAACTATCAGTTAAAATGGCGGGATGAATTTGCATAGTTATTTATTTTTCGTAAGCAATAATTTGCTGAATCCTTCTTAAATGACGCTCATCTTGATCCGCTTGAGTATGCAAAATAGTATCCAGACAAGCGAGAACTTCTTCTTTAGTTAAATAATCTGCACCAAAAGCAAAAACATTGGCATGATTATCAGTGATGGCATGTTTTGCAATTTGTTGATTATAAACATCAACTGCTCTAATACCTTTAACTTTATTAGCGGCGATTGCCATACCCGAACCAGACCGACAAAATAACAGTCCAATGCTACCAGGCTCTTGACTAACTTTTTCAGCTACGCGAAAAGCAAATTGTGGGTAGTCATCCGCTGGATCTAATTGTTGAGGACCGAGATCAAACACTGGTCCTTCTACGCTCTCCTTAATTTCTTCTTTGAGTTTAAACCCACCGTGATCGCTAGCAATATAAATTTTCATAAACATATCATAACAAAGAATTAGTAAAAGCTATAAATAAAAAAATCCCGCCTTAGTAAAAAGGCGGGATCTTAATTGACAAATGAGAAAAATTATTTTTTCTTCAATACTGGCATGCCAGTTCGAGTAGTTTCAACCACCATATAACCGGCTGGAACCTCACTCAAAGAACCGTCACGGATATCTCGTGCAAAGAAATAAATAGTTTGCACCCGACCATTTTTCAAGGTCACATCACGAGTGTGAAGATAGTAGGTCTGACCCTTTTTGTTGGTATAGCTAAAAGCTGCCATACAAGTCTCCTTCTTCCTGGCCCCAGGCCAGAATAACTGTTAATTACTAACTGCTAGGTTAGCATACTTGATAAGTATATCAAGAAGCAATTTTAATTTTTAACTATCAAAATATATCAAATTAACTCAATATTTCTTTACTTTTCAATGATACCGCGCAAAAGAGCATCCTCAAGCAATAAATCAGACTCGGTACTAACTACTACCTCAACAGGCAGAATCTCAGCCGGCACTGAAGCTGAACCTATGAATCCAGCCTTAGAATAAGTCAAAGTGAAAACTTTTTTCTTCGCGTCGCCATCAACTTCTTTTAACCAAACGGCAAAAGCCTCATCACTCTCTGGTAAATTAGCTGTAACCGTAAAATTTAATTTATCCTCCGTCAATTGATAACGGATTTCACCACTGGCTTCACCAACAGCCGTCATTTCTACCGTTGCAAAATCGGTAGTCCCACGGATGATACTTTCCTCTTCTTCTTGAGTTAAATTAGTAATCTCTAAATCACTAGATAATAAACCATTACCTTGTTCGGCCACTCGACTAGAATACCAGCGGACAAACATAAAGACCACAAAAGCAAAAGCTAAAATTGGAAAAATATAGGGAACAACTTTTTTGAATTTTTCTTGCATGAGACCTTTGGCATCACTAATAACTGTTATATTATGATCCTATTTTGAAGTAGAAATAATAAGCTGTCAAGATCAGTTTATTTTTACATTATAGGTTTAAAATTCGTGGACAGCTCAAATTTGAGCTTGCCAATCTCTCCCATACCACAGGCCAATTGCTAACTTAGCAATCGCCACATATTCCTCTGTCCGATCAATAAAGTTTTTAGTTAAAACACCAATTGCTCCACTCTTTTGCTTGAGATTGGGATCATTAAACAAAGCACCCATTACCTCACCCAACTCTTTCCCGGCTAAAATCCCATCCGCTAAAACCTGGGGAAGACGAAAACGGGCACCACTCGCCGAATAAATCTGCCCAGCCTGATCTAAGACGCTAATCCAAACTGTTGACCACAATTCTTGGTGATCTTTAGCAAAGCTAGGGTGATAAACTCCACCTTCAGCTCCAACAAAAATGACCTCTTCATCCGCCGAAATTTGCTTTTTACTGAGTAGTTCTTTTTTTAAGGCTTTGGCTCGATTAATAGAACCAGTTAACGTTTCTTGATCGGTCATTGGTTGAGCCGCAACACCACTGTCCACACTGATGCCAATCACTTCTGCATCGGGATAGGTTTCACTAGCAGCCATGGCAACGGCATTAATTTTTACTGGATTTTGTGAAGCAACGAAAATCTTCATTAGATAATTTCCTTATTAGTCAATTAATTCCGATAGTTGCGCAATTATAAAAATTGTTAATGAATAGCCAATAGTGAACAGATCTTACTCACTTAAGAATCCTCTTAAAATGAGGTCCTCGGCCTCTTTAGCCGTTAGACCCCGGCTTCTGAGGTAAAGAATTTGTTCAGCTGACAATTTACCGATTGACGCCTCATGAGTCACTTGGGCATCCTGATTTGCTACTAATAATTCGGGAATCAAGGTTAATTTTGCTGTTTTGTCCAACATTAAGGCTCCACAATCTAAATGACCTTTAGCCGCAGCTTGAGCAATGATTTTAGAGCGTGCCTTCACTGTTGCATTTTTTCTACCAACAATGCGGAGAGTGGAGATAGCGTTGGCGCCCGCCCCTTCTAAATAGGCGGTGTCTGTTAAGTCAATTTTCGTTTCCTGACAGTCCGCCAAAATCTTTAAGTCGGAGCGGGCGCCTTTGGCTAAGTGCATTTGCGCTTGCATGTTCATGACGGCGGCGGCGGCCTCAATTTTATAAGTGTAAGCGAGACTAGCACCTTCCTCTAAAAAGAATTCATAATTAGTGCTAACTCGATCATTTTTATCCCAGTCGTGTAAATGTTGATAATAAAGACTAGATCCTTTTTTGAGAATTAATTTTCCCTTTGCCTGATGAGAACGAAAGTCACCTGCTGTAGTTGTAGTCAATGTACTTGCTGACTCACAAGTCCCTGTTAAATCAACGTAAAGACCGGTTTCAATAACTATTAAATTATTAAGTTGTTGTTTAGTTCCAGGTTTATCTAGGGACAAACAAGCTAAAAAAGAACAATCTGGCTGTTCTTTGATCCAAATGAGATAACCTTCCTTTGGCTGGTCACCAAAGTACTGTCTAGTCCAAGGCAGATTATTCCAAGCATCCACAGAACTCATCACTTCAGAACCAGACATGTGGAGTATTTCTTCGATATGATGATCTAGTTGTTTATAAGCAGTTTTGACAGCTTTCACATTTTTGGTAGCCATATTTTTTGATAGTGCTAAGCACTTTTTTAATATCTCGACTCTGACAAATTAATTCTCCTTGACGCAAAATGGCAATGCGATCTGGTTTGATTTCTTCTAAAACTGCTCCCGAGTGAGTGATGATGAGCAGAGCCATTTGACTTTTTTTTAATTCTTTTTTTAAGGCAGTTAAGACTATTTGCAAATTTTCCATGTCCAAGCCAGAATCCAACTCATCAATCACTAACAACCGAGGATGTTGATTTAAAACTTGAACTAATTCAGCAATCTTTTTTTCTCCTCCAGAGAAATTAACATTGATGTCCCTGAATAAAAGAGAGTCTGCTAACTGGTAATCATAATCTCCATCATGAATCTCTTGAATTAAATTCAGTAAAGTGAACAATTCAACTCCTTTGATCGCTGGTGGCTGTTGCCAAACAAAAGCAAGACCTAGCTTAGCTCGCTCTTCCGGACTTAAACTCAACAAATCTTTTTTGCGGAAAGTAATTTGGCCACTCACTACCTGATAAGTTTCATCACCCAATAAAGCTCTCACTAAAGTGGACTTACCAGCCCCATTGGCGCCCATGAGCGCTACTAATTCCCCTTCATTAATAGTTAACGACAAGTCTTTAAGAATAGCTTGATCATTGACTGCCACATTGAGCTTGTTGATCTCTAAAATTTTTTGCATCATTGATTGTTGTACTTAGTGATTTGTTGTAGTTGTTGATTTGTTGTATTTATTGATGGTTGTACTTAATGAATGCACTGCTAATCATCTCTTTAATAAACTGACCTTTTTCTCCAGCAAAATCATAATTATCCAACTCGTCACGACTGATCCACGCTTGTGCTTGGTGCTCGTCGGAAATGCTAATGTCGGCTTGGTCTGTTTCGCGAAACTCCACCGCCCAGCCACAGATAATTGTATAAATTTGTCGATCAGCTTCGAAATAGCTAGAAAAATAAACCAAATGATCTAAATTAAAAAGTTTGGGATCAACTGTTAAGTGGCTTTCTTCTTTGACTTCACGAGCAATGTCTAATTGATGCAAGTTAGCAGCGCTCTCTTGCATTTTTGCTGGCCACTCGGCATTGCCACCTGGCAGATCCCAGGCATTAGGTCGGGAACTAGCGTCACTGGCCCTTTTTAAAATCAGAGCCTGAGGTTGCCCACTGGCGCTGTTGATAATGACCACTTTATGTAAAAATTTGACTCGATCGGTTAGTTGCTGTTTCATAAGAATCTCCACTTAGCGATTATATCAGTTAAAATGTAAACCAAGCTAACTCTTCTGATTTTTTTACCAGCCAGACGGTTCTGATAATTCACCCGAGCAATTCAGTGTAACAAAATCGCGGTTTAAGTGCTGACGTAAACTTAAATTAAAGACATTTGGGTGCCACTGGCTTTTTTGGCTACAAAAGTAAAATTGACTGGAGCTTTAATCAAACGATTCCATTTGTTGCGAAACAGTACTAAACCATTTTTTAAACCGTAATCATAAATATCTCTAGTAATTTTGACATCTTCTAAACAATATTTTTTCAACGCCTCTAGATTGCCGTTATGATAATAACGGATCGCGTCCAAACCATCACCAATTTTACCCGATCCAAGGGTTTCCTGAGCTACTGCATCTAAACTAATCCGATGGCCAACGCTATCTTTAATCCGAGCCATCAAATCCAGGGTGGGAATTTTTCTAATATCTGCTGGATAGTAGGCGCTCAATGATGGCATGTCAAAACCATCAATATTAAACCCAATCACCACATCAGCTCTTTCAATGAGGGGAAATAGTTGAGGTAAATCGTCTTCAAAAAAAGACAATAACTCGCCCTGCTTATTGCCAGTTTGTCTTAAACAAGCTCCAACAAAGGAAACCCCTAATTTTTCTGGGAAATAACCGCCTACTTCCTCAAAAGTTTTTTTGGTTTCAACATCCAATATTAGCTCTAACATAGAGCACCATCCTAAAATAACTTTCTGCAATCTGCAAGTTTAAATTATTTTATTTTAGCTAAAGCAGCCTGATAGCGTTTTTCCACGGCGTTAAAGTCCACCACATTCCACCAAGCCGTTAAATAGTCTGCTCGACGATTTTGATATTTCAAATAATAGGCATGTTCCCAAACATCTACACCCAAAAGAATGTGGTGTTTGAAACTTAATGGCGAATCTTGATTGGGTAAAGCATAAGTTCTTAACTGGCCTTGCCCATCTAAGACTAACCATGCCCAACCAGATCCAAACTGACCAAGCGCTAAATCAGTAAAATTTTGTTTGAATTCAGCAAAATTACCCAGATCTTTGATTTTTTCTTTGAGCTCGCCAACGGGTTCTCGAGGCCCATTAGGTGACATAATTTCCCAAAGAACATTGTGGTGAACAAAACCACCACCATGATTCTTCAAAGCCATCCAGGTCTTTTCGTCAACTTTTTCTTTAAGTTCTTCTAGTTGCCACAAAACCTGTTCAGCGCTTAATTTTTTCAAATCAGGTTGTTCTTGCCAAGCTAATTTGAATTTATCCAAATAGGCTTGATGATGTTTATCATGATGAATTCTCATGGTTTCTTCATCAATATAGGGTTCAAGCGCATTATAAGCATAAGGAAGGGGTTGGAGTTCTAACATCTTGTCCTTTTTTTTGATTAATAATTACATAAAGATCATAGCAAAAATAATGCCTAAAATCAATAATTAAAAAGATTGATTAATCAATGATAAATAAATATACAGACAACAATTTTACCCAAAATTATTTATGGTCAACTTTGCAATTCTACATGGCTGACTCTGCCAATTTTATCTAGTCAACTCTTCGGTAATCCGATTCAATTCAATAATCTGATCACGAAGATTGGTCCGAACGTGATTCTCCAATGCCGGCCAATCAAACTCTTGATTCTCTTGTCTAAATTGAGCCAAACTTTGCCATAAAAAATTTCCTAAATAAAAACCTTTGGCTCCATTTTCCACTGCCACGCGGTAATGACTCTTAAATTGATCATAGGTTGTGGTTGATGGATCAGCAGACAACAACCATGGTATATCTAGTTCACTACTAATGGTCGCTGCCAATAATGGCTCATTAATATCTTTTAGAACTAAAATATCCACAAAAGATTGAATTTCTTGAACAGTGCTTAACAAAATATCCTGATTATCAAAATTAGCATCTAATTTGAGCAAAAAATCGATTTTCAAGCTTTGACTATAATCCCTAATTTCAGCTAATAATTGCTTCTTAGTCAGAGCCTGTTCTTCGTGAGCCTGATAGTCAATGGCAAGTTTAGCTAAAGCGTAATTATTTTTCACTTCTAGTAAAGAAAAATGAGGAAAAAGCTGAGGTACAGCGTGAGGAGCTGGGTACTGATGTTGCTCTAAACGAAGCAAAATACCAGTATTTTTTGCTTTATGGTTGATCAAAGGCAAACTATAAATTGGATCAACTACCAAACCACTCGCTTCTTGAGATAATTCCACTAATAGATACAACAACTTGCTTAAAAAAAGGACATTATCCTGTAAACTCAAATCTAATGAAAGAAGCTGGCTCAATTCAGCAATATCATCTAAAGCCAAAATACTAAACAGTTGACGTTGACGACTAATTGCGGGCAGTTGCATCTCCTTAGTATAACAAAAAATAGCTGGCTAAGTGAGCAGTTCTTGACTAGCGACTTCTGTTACCTGGACGGTTTGAGTGAAAATTAGATCGGTTATTGTTGTGATCAAAACGTCGATTGCTGCTACCAGTTCGGGAACTACCTCGACTTTCTTGTTGCTGAGCTTCCTCTTCAGGAGTTAGAGCCGTGAGAGCAACCTTACCATCAAGACCAATTTCTTTGATTCTCACTTTCAGCTGATCACCTAGTTTTACTTTTTCATGAGCATCTCTAACGTAATCAGTTGACATATTAGAAACATGCAATAAGCCTTCTCGGCCAGCCAAATATTCAACAAAGGCACCATAATTTTCTACTCTCGTCACCTCTCCTTGAAACTCGTCACCGACTTCGACTTCTCTAACTAAAGCATCGATCATACTCAAAGCTTGATCAATCGCCTGTTGGTCTGGAGAAGAAACATTGATCACTCCCTGCTTTTTCTCCTTATCTTCAACCACATTAACTTCAGCTCCAGTTTTTTCGATGATATCTTTGATAACACTGCCACCTGAGCCAATAACGGTACCAATTTTGTCAGCTGGAATCACTAATTGAGCTACTTTTGGAGCAAATCGACTAATTGTTTGGCGTGGGCTGGCAATCGTCTTGAGCATTTCTTGCATAATATGCATCCGACCTACTTTAGCCTGAGAAAGAGCCTTAACCAAAATTTCTTTATCAATCCCTTTTAATTTAATATCCATTTGTATAGCAGTGATCCCTTTTTCACTACCTGCCACTTTGAAGTCCATATCACCAACGTGATCCTCTAGACCCTGAATGTCAGACAAAATCACATTCTTTCCCTTACCATCAGATATTAAACCCATCGCAATCCCAGAAACTGGTCGAGCAATAGGCACCCCAGCCGCCATCAAAGATAAGGTAGACCCACAGACCGAAGCCTGTGAAGTTGAACCATTGGAACTCATAATTTCACTAACTACCCGAATAGCGTAAGGAAAATCTTCTTGAGAAGGAATCATAGGCAGTAGCGCTCGTTCTGCCAAAGCGCCATGACCAATTTCTCGTCTCTTTGGATAACCAATTCGACCTGCTTCTCCAGAAGCATAAGGAGGCATATTATAGTGGTGCATATAATGGCGCACTCTTTCACCAGTAATATCCTCAACAGTTTGACCTAGCGAAGGATCAGCTAAAGTTACTACAGTCAAAGCTTGAGTAGCGCCGCGCTTAAACATAGCACTCCCATGAGCTCTGGGTAAAACATCAATTTCAGTCCAAATCTGTCTAATCTCATCAGCTTTTCGGCCATCTGGACGTTCTCCATCTTCAAGGATCATTCTTCTTGCTTCATCTTTTTCTAATTGAAAAATAATGTCGGCTACCAGGCTAGTGGTAATTTCCTGATCGTCATCTGTGGCTTGCTCTGCTTTTTCGGCCACAATTTGATCAATCAACTCAGTTAAACCAGGATCTTCTAAATGAGCTCTTTTAATAACCGCCTGGTGAATTTCTGCACTGTATTTTTCCTTAATTTCAGCTTGAAGTTTTTCCGTCAAAACTACTAACTTTTGATCTGGCTCTGCAACTAAATTGACTTTTTCTTTGCCAATTTCTTGAGCAATTTTTTCAATTTCCACACAAACTTTTGATAAAACTTGTTGGGCTTCAATTAATGCATCAACTATGATTGATTCATCAACCTCTTTTGCTCCTGCTTCCACCATAACAATGGAAGATTTGGAAGCGGAAACAATTAAATCTAAATTACTTTCTTCTAATTCACTATTTAATGGATTAAAAATGAATTGTTCTTTGGCACCATTTTTAGCCAAAGCAAGCCTGGCCCCAGCTACTGGCCCATCAAAAGGAATTTCGCTGATTTGCAGGGCTAAACCGGCTGCCAGCAGGGCAATCATGTCTGGTTCATTTTCACCATCATATGACAACACCGTATTGATAATTTGTACTTCATGTTTAATACCTTCGGGAAATAGAGGACGCATAGTCCGATCAATAACTCTCGCTCTGAGAATCGCATCATCGGTCGGTCGACCTTCTCTTTTTACCCAACGCGAACCCTTAATAATGCCACTAGAATAAAGTTTTTCTTCAAATTCTACTGACAAAGGAAAGTAACCAAGATTCACTTGGTGACCGAGGGCAACAGTAGTGTGCACTACTGTTTCTCCACATTGAGCAAGTACCGCAGCACTTACTTGTTCACTAAATTTACCAACGGTAAATTTAATAGTTTTATCACCGACTTGCACATCACGATGATATTGGTTTTCATAACTTGGATAAGACATATCCTTCTTTCTTCTTTGCTCTATAAGAGCTACAAACAAAACTGGGGAAATATGAGTATTCTGAAAAATTGATAAAACTTATCAACTTTTTTGAATCCTCACCTAACACCCCAAATTTTGCTTTCTTAATTATTAACAGAGAACATTATAGCAAACTTTAGCAAATATCTCGCTGGAGTTATTTACTCAGACCTAATTTGTCAATTAATTTTCGATAACGTTCTTCGCTCCGACTCAAAAGGAAATTTAATAAACGACGGCGCTTAGAAACTTGTTTTAACAAACCCTTGCGGGAATGATTATCTTTCTTGTGGGTTTTTAGATGTTCGGTTAACTCTTGAATGGAAGCAGTTAACAAAGCAATTTGCACTTCTGGAGAACCAGTATCACCCTCAAATAAAGCAAAGTCTTTGATAATTTGAGCTTTTTGCTCTTTATTTAATGCCATAAGTCCTTTCGATTTTGCCTTTAACCATTAAGTATTAACCTAATTGGCAAAGTAAGCATTATTATTTTTTAACCTGGATATTATATCACAGCTATTCTTCTTGATGATAAGCGATAATTAAATCACCAACTTGAAAATCTATTTTTTTATTTTTAAAAGTCAAACCGGCTTCATGCTTAGACTTAACTACTTGGATTTCATCTTTGCCATGCATCATCAGTTTAATGACTGGATTAGCTATAATTTCTTCACCACGTTTGAGATGTAGTAAATCATGTTGTTTAATCTCACCAGTTTTTACTCGAATACCAGCAATTTTTTCACCTTTCATTTCAAATATTTGTAAAATTTCAGCTTCACCAGTGACTACCTCATCAATCGTCGAATCCATCAACTTGAGCATTTGTTTCTGTAAATCTTCAATTAAGTGATAAATGACATCATATTCTTTGATTTTAACTCCCATATTCTTGGCGATTTTCTTAATCGAGTTAGGTACTTTAATATTGAAAGCAATTAATAAAACTTTATCGCCACTAGCTAGTTCTAGATCTTCCTCAGTAATTTGACCAACTCCACAACGCAAAACTTCAACACTATCACGATCTAAACTTTGTAAAATTGCTTCCAGCGTCCCTTTAACATCAGCTTTAACGACCAGTTTAATTTTTTCTTTGTCACCCAAAATATAGTCTAAATCTAATTTATCCCAATCAACATTTTCCCCACCAGCAGTGAGAGTTTTTTCCAATTCTCCAGTATGACTGATATTGTTTGGTGGCTCACCAATATAATTAGCTCCCATTTCTCTAATAGTTTCACCAACCTCAGGTACTTCAGCTAATCCAACAATTTCGATAGGAGTACCTGGTAAGACTTCTTGGGATAGTTCACCTTTTTCATTGATTAAACAACGAGCTTTACCTTTTATTTCACCTACCACTAATTCTTGACGGACTTTTAAAGTACCTTGTTTAACAATCACTCTGGCTACAGCACCCTTATTTTTGTCTTTAGTTGATTCAATCACCACCGCTTCCAGAGGAGCCTGCGGGTCAGCTTTTAACTCCATTAAATCGGTTAAAAGCACAATAGTTTCTAGCAACTTTTCTACTCCTTGACCAGTTTTAGCGGAAATTTCTACAACCTCCACGTCGCCACCATATTCTTGAACTAAAATTCCATGTTCGGCCAACTGACTCTTCACATTGTCTGGATGAACATCTGGTAAATCAATTTTATTGATAGCTACCATTACTGGCACTTTAGCGTCTTTAATGTGGCGAATCGACTCGATGGTTTGCGGTTTAACCCCATCATTGGCAGCCACAACGAGTACCACCAAATCAGTAACCTGAGCTCCACGCTGACGCATTTTATTGAAGGCTGCGTGTCCTGGCGTATCGATAAAAGTAATTGGCTGATTTTTAAACATGATTTGGTAAGCCCCAATGTGTTGGGTCATCCCACCCACTTCACTAGCCTGAATATGACTCTGACGAATATAATCAAGCAAAGTGGTCTTGCCGTGATCGACATGACCCATGATAGTGATAACTGGACAACGTTTAATCAAAGCCATAGTTTATTCTTCACCTCCATTTAAATATTCACTAACCTTATTTAATAAAATCTGTCGATCGCTATCAGCAATTTCTTCCATATCTACCCATTTATCCCGAAAGCGGACTAAATCATTTAAGGTGGTTAATTTATATTGAATTAATATTTCTCTAGTATCATCGGTGATCCCAAAAGTATCAATTTCATATTCCTCTTTACCAGTCACTGCTGATTCGACTGCACCACTGGCTGACTTAACAGTAATTTGATAACCAGTAAGCTTGGCCGCTAGGCGCACATTTTGTCCACCTCGACCAATAACCAAAGACAATTGATCATCGGGAGCAATCACAGTCACCATTTTTTTCTTTTCATCAATTTCCACCACCAAGCTTTCTGCTGGAGCCAAGGCCGCTTTTAATAATTGTACGTTGTCTTCGGCAAAAGGAATGATATCGACTTTTTCATTATTCAGTTCTTCTATCACTTTCTGCACTCGGACTCCACGCTGACCCACACAGGAACCAACAGGATCTACGCCACTTTGCGTAGAACGAACAATTAATTTAGTACGCACGCCAGCCTCTCGAGCAATAGAAGTGATTTCTACAGCACCAGTAGCGACTTCAGGCACTTCTCTTTCAAATAACTTTAACACTAAGCGCGCATCAGATCGTGAAACAATGATTTGCTGACCCCGACTGGTTTCTTCAATGTCTTTAATCAAGACGGCCAGACGTTGATTCAGGCGGTAAAATTCACCACGCATTTGCTCTTCTGGGGGCATAAAGCCCTGGCCACGACCAATATCAACAATCACGTTGG